>NZ_JBFAMF010000002.1:0-319351 GCF_040656435.1 Brevibacterium sp. NPDC049920 | reverse complement strand
GGCTCGGTGGCGAACGCGGCCTTGCGCCGCTCGGCCAGCTTCCGTCGCTCCCGTTGGTACTGCGCGGGCAGAATCAGCCCCTCGTCGCGCAGGATTCGCAGCACGGTCGCCTCGGAAACCACATGCCCGTCGTGGCGGACCATCGCCCAGATCTTCCGATGCCCCCACGCCGGATGGGCCAGCGCGTGCTCGACCACCAGTTCGCTGGCGGCCTGCCGTGCCGGTTGCGGCCACGGTCCCTTCACCGCCGTCCCGGTGCGGGCCTTGGCCTGCCAGCGGCGCCAGGTCCGCTCGGGCATGTCGAAGAGCTGGCAGAACCTCGCGGTCGACATGCCCGCTTCCACGCGGATCACCTCGAGGTCCTCGAAGGGCCCAGCCGGCCCTCCGCGGACTTCTTCCACACCCTGGCTTCCAGGTGTGCCTCGCCCAAGGCCTGGGTCAGCTCGGCGACCTCGGCCTCCAGCTGTTCCTCTCGGGAGGATGGTCCGGACCTGCCGGCCGCCAGGGCGGTCTTGCCGGCTTCCAGGAACTCGGCCTTCCACCGTCCGATGGAATGCTCACTGACTTTCTCCTTGCGTGCCGCTTCGGCGATGGACATCTCGCCGGCCAGCACGCTCAGCACTATCCGGGTCTTCTTCTCCGCCGGAATCGAGGGTGGTCTACCCATGTCTGACTCTCCTTCAGGACCTACATAACGGCCCTGCCACTAAATCTGACGCGCGACACTGCGTGAGCTCAGGCGACGCAACCGGCTGCTGGCAATCAGACTTCACCCACGTCCGACTCGCCGACGACACCGACGTCGAAGTCATCACCTGGCTCGATGACTACTCCCGCTACGCGCTGCACATCTCCGCCCACCCGCGCATCACCGTCAACACCGTGGTATCCACATTCACCCGCACCACCAGCAGCCACGGCCTCCCGGCAGCCACCCTGACCGACAACGGACTCGTCTACACCGCCCGCTACCGCGGCGACATCAACCGCTTCGAGAAACACCTGCGCGCCCACGACATCGAACAGCGCAACGGCACCGGCAACCACCCCCAGACCCAAGGGAAAGTCGAACGCTTCCAACAGACGATGAAGAAATGGCTCGCCGCCACCGAACCGGCCACCACGATCGCAGAGCTCAACACCCGACTCAACGCGTTCGCCACCATCTACAACACCCAGCGCGTTCAGAGCGCGAAGAAGACCACCCCCTACGCCGCCTACATCAGCAAACCCAAGGACACGCCCTCACCACTGCCGGCCGACACTACCCGCTACCGCCACGACCGGATCGACAGAACCGGGAAAGTCAGCCTCCGCTACGACTCCCGCATGTACTCCATCGGCGTCGGCCGAACCCACGCCCGAACCCGCGTCGTCCTCATCATCAAAGACCGCCACATCACGATCGTGGACAAGACCACCGGAGAAGTCATCCGCGACCTCACCCTGGACCCCACACGCCGTTACCAGAAGCAATGAAAAACACCCCGAACCATGGGTTCGGGGTGTTTCCGATGTACTGAGACATCACACTGTCGGGCTAGCGGGATTCGAACCCACGACCTCTTGACCCCCAGTCAAGCGCGCTACCAAGCTGCGCCATAGCCCGATTGGTCCGCCCTGCGGCGAAACGATCCTGGACAACCTTATACCCCGCCCGCCGTGCGGGCAAAAACGGCCGGCACCCCGCGGGCCGGTGACGCGTAGACTGGCCCGATGTTCGTCATCTTCGGTTTCGGCAAGCGGCAGAGACCCCAGGGCCCCGGCGCGCTGCGCGACTGCCCGCGCTGCCACAACACCACCCGGTGGAACCGGATGCGCGAGTTCTCCCGGTTCACCCTCTTCTTCATCCCTATCGCGCGCTGGGGCCGCCGCGAGTTCGAGACCTGCGGCATCTGCACCGCCTTGATCGAGGTGTGACCCACCCGCAGCGTGATCCGCACGGACCCCGCCGGTCCGCGCTCCTGGACTGAGTGCGACACCGGCCCGGATATGCCACGATGGGGAATCGACGCGGCATCGGGACGGACGAGACGAGGAGGGGCGCGTGGCGGACGAGCACTCCGAGGACCCCCGAGCACGCGCAGAAGGCTCCGACCGGGAGCCGCCGATCTCCGAGAGGCGCGCCGCCCTCGCCGCCTCCGACACCCGCCGCAGCCGCCGCTCCCGCACTCGCCGCTCCGATCCGGCGCGCGCCCGCCGCTTCGCCGAGCGCCGCATCTCCTCGCGCGAATCCGACCGGCCCCGCACCTCGTTCTCCGAATCCCTGCTCGAATCCCTGTGGAACCGCACTCCGGAGCCCGACTACGAGATCGCGGCGAGCAAGAAGGTGCCCCGCACCACCGGCTCGCGGATGATGTTCGGCGCTGTCGCCGTCGTGCTCGGGCTGACCTTCACCGTCGCGGTCGTCCAGCTCACCCGCACCGAGGACGGGGAGCGGGGCACCGCCGATTTCCTCGCCGGGCAGATCGAGTCCCGGCAGCAGGACAACGAGCGGCTCGCCTCCGACATCGAGGAGCGCACGGCTGCGCTCGCCTCCGCTCAGCGCTCGGCGCTGACCGAGGAGCAGAGCCGCGAGCTCGACGCGCTCGCCCGCACTGCCGGCGCCGAGGAGCTCACCGGCCCCGGCACGATCATCACCCTGCGTGACCAGGACCGGGCCGAGGCCGAGGACGACCCCCGGCAGACCACCGCCGCGGAGAACCGGGTGCAGGACATCGACCTGCAGACCGTCGTCAACGGGTTGAACGCCGTCGGTGCGCAGGGCATCGCGATCAACGGCCACCGGCTCACCTCGGCCTCGGCCATCCGCTCGGCCGGCAGCGCGATCCTCGTGAATTTCGATCCGCTCGAACCGCCCTACGAGGTCGTCGCGATCGGCGACGAGGAGCTCGGCGACCGGTTCCTCGCCGCGCCCGCCGCCGACTACCTCACGACGATCCGGACCGAATACGGGATCGGCTCGCAGATCTCCCGCGAGGAGCGCACCCTGCCCGCGGCCGAGGTCTCCGCCCCGCGCTTCGCCGAACGCACCGACCCCGGACCGGAGGCCATTCTGTGATCGCCATCATCGGACTCGTCATCGGGATCGGGCTCGGGATCATCCTCGACCCGGCCGTCCCCGCCGTCATCCAGCCCTACCTCCCGATCGCCGTGGTCGCCGCGCTCGACGCGCTCGCCGGTGGCCTGCGGGCAGTGCTCAGCGGGAACTTCGACGACCGCGTCTTCGTCATCTCCTTCTTCTCCAACTCCCTCGTCGCCGCGCTCATCGTGTTCATCGGCGACAAGCTCGGAGTCGGCTCGCAGCTATCCACCGGCGTCGTCGTGGTCCTCGGCATCCGCATCTTCACCAACGCCGCGGCCATCCGCAGACAGCTGTTCAAGGCATGAGCACCGGCGACCTCGATCCGCGGGAGCGACCGGAGTCCGGTCCGCCCGGGCCCAACCCGGAGCCGGAGCACGCCGGCACCCGGGAGCAGGCCTGGGAGAGGCTGCGCTCCGCCCTCGGTCTCTCCTCCTGGCGCTCCCAGGCGCTCGCCGGAGTGCTCTGCGCGCTGCTCGGCTTCGCATTCGTCGCCCAGATCCAGCAGACCGAGGAATCCGGCCTCAGCCAGCTCTCGGAGACCGAGCTCGTCCGGGTGCTCGACGACATCGACGACCGCAACGCCCGGCTCGAGTCGGAGGCCTCCCAGCTGAGCCGGGACGAGCAGGAGCTCGAATCCGGTTCTAATCAGCGCGAGGCCGCCCGGCAGCAGGCGCGCGACCGGGTCGAGGCACTGTCGATCCTCGCCGGCACCGTCGCCGTCACCGGGCCGGGCATCGTCGCCACGATCGACGGCTCCGCAGGCGTCGTCACCGCGGCGAACCTCGTCACCTTCGTCCAGGAGCTGCGCGATGCCGGGGCCGAGGCGATCGACATCAACGGCACCCGGGTGGTCGTCGACACCTACTTCACCGAGTCCGAGGACGGCAGGCTGCGCGTCGCCGGCGCGGATCTCAGCCGACCGATCACCATCACCGCGATCGGCGAGCCGGACACCATGGCCACGGCGATGCGGATCCCCGGCGGCGTTGCCGATACGATCGAGCAGCGCGGGGGCACGTTCACCGTGGAGACGCATGATGCGGTGGACATCGACAGCGTGGTCGCCCCGGCCGAGGGTGAGGACGGCGACGATGGCGACGGGGGCTGAACAGGGGCGGAGCCCGGAACGATCCGAACCCGGAGGTGCGTGAACCGACGCCCGCATCATGGCTGGTCAGGTGCGCAGCCGGGACCGGCGGGCGAGCGGCCTCCGAGCGGCCTCCGAGCAGGGGTGCGGCGCCCCGCTCGACCGCGGAACAGCACCCGGATAAGGTGTGTGACGAATTCGTCGCCCGAATGTTACCTGAGGTGGGCGAACGGCTATGCTGGTGGCACCACCACACGACGCAGGAGATGACATGGCTCAGTTGGACTTCCCGGCCGACCTCAAGTACTCGCGCGATCACGAATGGGTCGCCGGTACGGGGCAGGACGCCGTCGTCCGAGTCGGGATCAGCGATTTCGCCCAGGACTCCCTGGGAGACGTCGTGTTCGTCGACCTGCCTGCCGTCGGTGACACCATCACCGCAGATGAGACCTGCGGGGAGATCGAGAGCACGAAGAGTGTGTCCAACGTCGTCGCCCCTGTCAGCGGAGAGGTCGTCACGGTCAACGACGAGGTCGTCGAGACCCCGGAGACCGTCAACTCCGATCCCTACGGCGCCGGCTGGCTCTTCGAGGTGAGGTTGAGCAGCCCCGCCGGGGCGGACGCGCTCATGGATGCAGACACGTACAGCCAGGAAGTGGAAAGCGAGGGAGCCTGATGTCCCAGCAGCACGACCCCCGGAACGACTCCGGAGTCCCGCAGGCCCCCTGGTACGGCGGCACCGACGAGGAGCGGGCTCCGAAGACCTTCCCGTTCGGGGACCAGGGCGAGCAGCCCGGTCCGCAGGGTGAGGCCGACGGCGGCGCGCAGCCGCCGACGCAGAACCACGCCCCTGTCGCGCCCGATCCGCACGCCCAGGCCGGTTCCGCGCCGCAGCACGGTCAGTGGCAGCAGCCGCAGGACCAGGGACAGTACGGCTCGCAGGGACAGCCCTACGGCCGGCAGCAGGCCCCCGTGCACCAGGAGCAGTGGCAGCAGCCGCAGAACGGCTCCCAGGGCCACGCCTACGGCACCCAGCAGGCGCAGCCGTCCGGCGACCAGGGTCAGTGGCAGCAGCCCCAGGACCAGGGACAGTACGGCGCACAGCAGCCGTACGGCTCCCAGGGGCAGCCCTACGGTCAGCCCATCGGTGCACCGGCGCCGCAGCACGGCCAGTGGCAGCAGCAGGATCAGGGCCAGTACGGTTCGCAGGGCCAGCCCTACGGCGACCAGGGCCAGTGGCAGCAGCCGCAGGACCAGGGTCAGTACGGCTCCCAGGGCCAGCCCTACGGCGCCGCCGGGGGGCCGCAGGACCACCAGACCGACTCCGGCCGGGCCGCGCCCGCGGACTCGCAGCAGTTCCAGGGGTTCCTCGACCCGCACACCGGTGAGATCCACCCGGTCCCGGATCTCGCGCACCTGCAGGATTCCGATGCGCTGCTCGTCGTGGTCTCCGGCCCGGACGCCGGTGCCCAGATCCTCCTCGACACCGATGTCGTCACCGTCGGGCGCAGCCCGAACGCCGACATCTTTCTCGACGACGTCACCGTGTCGCGCAAGCACGCGGAGTTCGTCCGCACCCCTGCCGGATTCACCCTGCGCGACACCGGTTCGCTCAACGGCACCTACGTGGGCCGGCAGCTCATCGACTCCGTGGAGCTGCAGAACGGTGCCGACGTGCAGATCGGCAAGTTCCGGATGATCTTCCAGCAGCGACCGCGGACCGCCTGAGGCGGGGCTGTCCATGGCCGCTGTCGAAGTCGAGGTCGTCGGGGTGCGCATCGAGCTCCCCGCCAACCAGCCCATCCTCCTGCTCAAGGCGGTGAACCTGCCCCGGTTCCTGCCGATCTGGATCGGCGCCGCAGAGGCGAACGCGATCGGGATCGTGCAGCGCGGGCTGACACCGCCGCGGCCGCTGAGCCACCACCTCATGCTCGACATCCTCGAAGCGCACGGCGACAGCCTGAGCCGAGTCGTGATCACCGGTCGGGAGAACCACACCTTCCTCGCCGAGCTCCGCACCGAGGCCGGCAAGACGATCTCGGCGCGCCCCTCGGACGCGATCGCGATGGCGCTCATCGCCGACAGCCCGGTCTATGCGGCCGAGGAGGTCGTCGCGGAGAACGGCATCGACGCCCCGGCGCCCGACGAGGAGGAGGTCGCGCAGTTCCGCGAGTTCCTCGACCACGTGTCGCCCGAGGACTTCGAGGGCCGGTCCTGAGCCGCCGTACGTCCCGCACCCGCCCGCCCCATCACAACGATCGAACCAGGTGAGACATCCGTGAGCTTGAATACCAGCCGACTGTACGAAGCCGCCGGACAGGCCGAGGCCAGCGAGGAGACCATCGCCGGTCTCGACGCCTGGCGTTCTCTCGAGCCGCTGCAGCAGCCGACGTATCAGGACGCCGAGGAGCTCGCAGGGGTCCTCGACCGCCTGCGCGAGGTGCCGCCCCTGATCTTCGCCGGCGAGGCCGACCGGCTGCGCGACCACATCGCGCAGGCGTCCCGCGGTGAGGCCTTCGTGCTCGCCGGGGGAGACTGCGCGGAGTCCTTCGCCAGCGCCTCCGCCGACGCCATCCGGCGCCGTGTGCAGACGGTGCTCCAGATGGCCGTCGTCCTCACCTACGGCGGATCCCTGCCGGTCGCCAAGATCGGCCGGATGGCCGGGCAGTTCGCCAAACCGCGGTCCTCGGACATGGAGACCCGCGACGGTGTGACGCTGCCGTCCTACCGCGGCGACATCGTCAACGACCACGAGTTCACCCCCGAGGCGCGCCGTCACGACCCGAACCGGCTGCTCGACGCCTACCACGTGTCCTCGTCGACGCTCAATCTCATCCGCGCCTTCACCACCGGCGGCTTCGCGGACCTGCGCCTCGTCCACGAGTGGAACCGCGGCTTCCTCGGCTCGAACCCGAACTACCACCGCTACGAGCAGCTCGCCCGCGAGATCGATCGCGCGCTCAAGTTCATGGACGCGTGCGGAGCCGATTTCGACGCGATCGGCTCCGTCCAGTTCTTCTCCGCCCACGAGGCGCTCCTGCTCGAGTACGAGCGCGCTCTCACCCGGATCGACTCCCGCACCGGCGACCCCTACGACGTGTCGGGCCACTTCCTGTGGATCGGCGAGCGGACCCGACAGCTCGACTCCGCCCACGTCGACTTCCTGTCGCGGGTGAAGAACCCGATCGGCGTCAAGCTCGGACCCACCGCCACCGCGGACGACGCGCTCGCGCTGGCCGACAAGCTCGACCCCGAGGGCGAGCCCGGCCGCCTGACCTTCATCACCCGGATGGGCGCCGAGGTCATCCGCGAGCGCCTCCCGAAGCTCCTCGGGGATATCGGCGATCGCCTGCCCCAGGTCACCTGGGTGTGCGATCCCATGCACGGCAACACCATCACCTCGAACACCGGCTACAAGACCCGTCGCTTCGAGGACGTCATGGGCGAGGTCGCCGGCTTCTTCGACGCCCACTACGACGCCGGCACGATCCCCGGCGGCCTCCACATCGAGCTCACCGGCGACGACGTCACCGAGGTGCTCGGCGGGGCCTCCGAGATCGACGAGGAAGGCCTGCGGCGGCGCTACGAGACGCTCGTCGACCCGCGCCTCAACCACGACCAGTCCCTCGAGATGGCCTTCCAGGTCGCGGAGTACCTCACCGACCGCCAGAAGACCCAGCACTGACGAGGCCGGGACCGGAGCACCGCACCGGCGGGGAACCCCCGCGACCGCGACGCCCCGCACCCACGGCATCCGCACACACCCCGGGAGGGCCCCGATGATCGATCTGCGCTCCGACACCGTCACCCGCCCCACGCCGGACATGCGCCGCGCAATGGCCGAGGCCGAGGTGGGCGACGACGTCTACGGCGAGGACCCGACGATCAATGCCCTCGAGGAGCAGGTGGCGGGGCTGCTGTCCCATGAGGCGGGCCTGTTCTGCCCCTCGGGGTCGATGACGAACATGCTCGGCATCGCCGCGCAGGTGCCCCGCGGCTGGGAGGTGCTCGCCGACCACCGCGCGCACATCCTGCGCGCCGAGTGCGGCGGGCATGCTGCGCTGGCCGGCGTCACCTCCCGCACCTGGGTGTCGGCCGACGGCACCTTCGATGCCGCGCAGGCGCTGTCCATGGTGAGCCGCCCGCGCGGCTACAACCAGGTGGGTACCGCGGTGATCTCGGTGGAGAACAGCCACAACTTCGGCGGGGGTCGGGTCGCCGACATCGAGCAGCTGCGTACCCTGCACGCGCGCACCCGCGAGCTCGGGGTCGCAGTCCACGTCGACGGCGCGCGGATCGCGAACGCCGCCGCGGCCACCGGGGTCGGACTGGGGGAGTACGGTGCGCTCGCCGACTCGGTCTCCCTGTGCCTGTCCAAGGGGCTCGGGGCGCCGGTGGGCAGCGTGCTCGTCGGCTCCGCCGAGCTCATCGCCGAGGCGCGCGTGCTCCGCAAGCGCTACGGCGGGGGCATGCGACAGGCGGGGATCCTCGCCGCGGCCGGCCTGTGGGCGCTCGAGCACAACCTCGAGCGACTGGCCGAGGACAACGCGGCCGCGGCCCGGATCGCCCGGGCCATCGCCGAGGTCGACCCGGCCGTCGTCGACCCGGACACCGTGGACACGAACATCGTCTTCATCGATCTCGGCCCCACCGGACTCGACGCGCAGGCCTACGCCGCGGCGACCGAGGCCGCCGGGGTGCGGGTGTCGGTCATGGACGAGGATTCGGTGCGGATCGTCACGCACCTCGACGTGTCCGCCGAGGATGCCCGGCGCGCCGGGGAGATCCTCGCCCGCAGCCTCGCCGAGAACGCCTGACCCGGAGTCAGTCCGTCTTCTCCTCGGACTCCGCCTCGTCCTTCTTCTCGCCGTCGGCGGGCTCCTTGCCCTTCGACACGGTGAGGATGACGAGCTCGCCCGGGCCCACCTCCTTCTCTCCGCGCGGCCACTGCGAGATCACGCGTCCCTTCTCGACGGAGTCGTCGTACTTCTCCTCCTTCGCCACGAGGAAGCCCAGGCGGGTGAGCTTGCCGAACGCGGTGTCGTACTCGAGCCCGGTGACGATCGGCACGGTGACCGGGGCGACGCCCTTCGACACGACGAGGTCGACCGCGGTGCCCGGCGGCACCTGTGCGCCGGCCTCCACCGACTGGGACATGACTTCGCCGTCGGGCACGCTCGACGAGTGCTCGCGCGACACCGTGCCGACGGTGAGGCCGGCCTCCTCGAGCGCGGTGCGCGCCTCCTCCTCGGTGCCGCCGGCGGTGTCCGGGGTGCCGAACAGCTCCTCGCCCTTCGACACGAGCACGGTGACGACGGAGTCCGGGGCGAGCTCGGTGCCCGGCCCCGGTTCGGTGCCGACGACCTTGCCCGCCGGCACCGCGGTGTTGAAGACCTCGTGGGTGCGGACCTCGAGCCCGGCATCGGTGATGGTGCGGGAGGCGTCGCGCTGATCCTGGCCGGCGACCGCGGCGGGCACCGCTGCCATCGGCTCCTCCGTGGGCGTCACGCCCCAGGCCACGAGGCCGAGCGCGACAGCGGCGGCGAGCACTCCGGCGACCCGCTTGCGCGGCCCGCGGCGACCGCCCGGACGGGTGCCCGCGCCGCCGTGGGGCCCGCCGCCGGACCCGGCGAGCATCCGGGTGCGCTTCGTGCGACCGGGACCGGTGGAACCCGCCGCCCCGTGCGCACCGGCGGAAGCACCGGCAGCGGCGACCCGGGAGTCCTGTGCGGCTCCGGTGTCGACGTCCCGCTCCGCGTCGTCGTCCTCCTCGTCGGCGAGGTAGGGGATCTCGTCGGTGCGCGCCCGCGGCTCCTTGGGCTCGGGCTGCTCTGGATCCTCGTCGATGACCATCGTCGCGGTGAGCACGGGGGAGTGGGCGGTGGGGTCGCCGTCGCAGGTGGCGAGGTCGAGCTCGGCCTCGGAGAGCGACATCCGCGCCTCGGTGAGCGCGGTGCGCAGGGCGCTCGCGCCGCCCGGCCGGTCGTCGGGCTCGCGGGAGGTCGCCCACAGCACGATCGCGTCGAGCAGGGGGCTGATCCCGGCGCGCGATTCCGAGGGGGCGGGCACCGAATCGTGGACGTGACGGTAGGCGACCTGGATCGGCACCTCGTCGGTGTACGGCTGGGAGCCGGTGAGCATCTCGTAGAACATGATGCCGAGCGTGTAGAGGTCGGTGCGCGCGTCGGCTCCCGTGCGGGTGACGAGCTCCGGGGCGACGTAGCCGACCGTGCCGATCAGCGTCTTCGTCGTCGTCGCGCTCGTCACCGCCCGGGCGAGGCCGAAATCGGCGAGCTTGATCTGGCCGTCGGTGCCGAGCAGCACATTGTCCGGCTTGAGGTCGCGGTGGATGATGCCGGCGGCGTGGACAGCCTCGAGCGCTGCGAGGATCGAGTCCATGACGACGATCGCCTGGCGCGGGCTGAGCCGGCCGCGGTGCCCCAGCTCCTTGCGCAGCGTCACCGACTCGAGGTACTCCATGACGAGGTAGACGACGTCGCCGTCGCGACCCTGGTCGTGGACGGCGACGAGGTTGGGGTGGCTGAGGCGCGCGGCGTTGATCGCCTCGCGCTTGAAGCGCTCGACGAAGGTGTCGTCGCTGAGCAGGTGGGCGTGCATGACCTTGATCGCGACCTCGCGGTCGAGCCGCAGGTCGGTGCCGCGGTACACCATGGCCATGCCGCCGCGGGCGACGACCGCCTCGATGCGGTACCGCTCGTCGAGCACGATGCCGAGCAGCGGGTCCTGGAGGGCCATCATGATTTCTGCTCCTGTGTCCTGAATCGGTCCTTCTGGACCTGCACTGCGCGCACGTAGCGCCGGGTGTCCGCGTAGGGTCCGTTCTCCTGCACCGAGCTCAGCCCCTGGTAGTAGCCCGCGAGTGCCTGCGACTCGGAGTCCGCGGTGCGGGTGAGCCAGCGCAGGATCGCCGTGCCGGCGGTGATGTTGTCCGCGGCGTCGAGGATGTCGAGATCGCGGCCGGCGAGCTGTCCCGCCCAGGCCCCGGCGGCCGGCGAGACCTGCATGACGCCGATCGCGTTCGCCGGGGACACGACGCGCTGATTGAACCCGGACTCCTGCTGGGCGACGGCGAGCGCGAGGCTCGGGTCGACGCCGAGCTGCCGGGCGATCGAGGCGACGAGCGCGGTGATCTCCGTCCGGTGCGGGGCCGGGCGGGCGGCGAGGGTCTGTTTGTTGATCCGAGCGGCGGTGTGGACCGCGGCGGGGTAGGCGCGGCCCTCGAAGGCGCGCGGCAGATGGGGGAGGTCGATGACGGCGGGCGGCGAGGGCCGCTGGCTCGATGCGCCGGTGCCGGAAAGCGCGAGGAGCTCCCCGGTGCGCAGGACCGTCGAGGTGCCCATCGCGTTCGCCCGCTGGAGCGCCGGGACGGTGGTGCCGTGCCGGTGCGCGATCGCGGCGAGCGTATCACCGGGGCGCACACGGTGCCCGGCCGGCGCCGGGACCGAGGCCTGCTCGGGCAGGGAGAGGACCTGGCCGGGGCGGACGCCCGCCTTCCCGCGCAGGCGGTTGAGCTCGAGCAGGGCGGGGGCGGACACCCCGTGCTTCGCGGCGATGGAGATCACCGTGTCCCCGGTCCGCACCTGGTAGGTGCGCCCGCCGTGGGACACCGGGACCGCGGCGGTCGTGGTGCCCGAGGTGAAGCCGGGTCCGTCGACGACGAAGGGAAGCTGGGGAGCCTCGGTGACGGGTGCCGCGGCCGCCTCGAGCGGTGCGGTGGGACCGGGAGCCGGGGCAGGACGGGAATCCGGCTGCAGCGGGGAGCCGGGGGCATCGGGGTGCGCGGCCTGAGCGGGGGCGGTGCCCGCGAGCAGGGCGGCGACCATGAGGGGCGCGGACGCGGCGGCAGTGCTGTACGCCCGTCGGGCCCGCGGTGAGGCGGGACGCGTCGCTGGAGTGCTCATGCGATGACCTGCAGTTCATAGGGGGAAGACAAGCTGCGGATGGAGTCATGACCAGCCTAGCGAGGAGACGGCGCAGAATCGGGTGAGCGTGCGCGCCCGGCGTGTCGGGCAGTACCCTGGACGGGTGAGCACAGCAGAGACCCTCGTAGAGGAATGGACGACCCTGCCCGATATCGCCGAGGACACCGGCGTCGGCATCTCGAAGGTGCGGCGCTGGGTCGAGGACCGGGCGATCGCCGGATTCAAGCACGGAGACCCGATGGTGTTCCGGGTGCCGACCCTCTTCATCGACGGCGAGGCACCCGTCCCGGCGCTCAAGGGCACCCTCATCCTCCTCGAGGATGCAGGCTACGACGCCGAGGCGGCGATCGCCTGGCTCTTCAACCCCGACGACACGCTGCCCGGGCGGCCGATCGACCTGCTCCGGGCGAACAACAAGGGCGAGGTGCGCCGCCGCGCCCAGGCCCTGGCCTTCTGATCCGGCTCCCGGCCAGCTGATCCACCCGGCTGACTCGACCCCCGGACTGCTGAGCTGCGCCGCGCTCACCGAGCCGTCGCGATCGGCGTCGCGGAGCCGGCGTCAGGCGGCGCGGCGGGTGAGCCGGAGGATGTACGCCTCGAGCAGCGCGCGGTCCGTCGCGGCGAGCGGGAGCTCGGCGAGCGCGGACTCCGCGCGGGTGGTCTCCGCATCGATCTGCTCCTCGAACGCGGCGAGCGCGCCGGTCGAGATCAGCAGCTCCTCCATCCGGCCGATCTCCGCGTCGGTGAGGTCCGCGGCGCCGAGGCGCTCGGCGAACCAGGCGGCGGTGTCCGGATCGAGGCGGGTGAGGGCGGAGCCGACGAGCACGGTCTTCTTGCCCTGGCGCAGGTCGTCCCCGGCGGGCTTGCCGGTGACCTGCGGGTCCCCGAACACGCCGAGCTCGTCGTCGCGGAGCTGGAAGGCGCGCCCGAGCGGCAGCCCGAACTCTGCGAGCGCGGCGAGCTGGTCCTCGTCCGCGCCGCCGAGCGCGGCACCGAGCAGGAGCGGGTGCTCGACGGAGTACTTCGCGGACTTGTAGGTGAGCACCTCGCGGGCGCGATCGATGAGGTCCGCGGGCTCCACCGGTGCGGCCTGGAGCCGGATGTCGAGGAACTGGCCGACCATGACCTCGCGGCGGAAGTCGTCGTGCCGGCGGACGGCCTCGGGCTCCGCGAGCCGGGAGAGCCCGGCGGAGCTGTAGATCTCCTCGCTCAGCGACAGGCACAGGTCGCCGGCGATGATCCCGGCGCCGGTGCCGTAGAGGGCGGCGTCACCGGCCCAGCCGCGCTCGGCGTGCGCGGTGCGGTGCGCGGCATGGACGGCCGGACGCCCGCGGCGGGTGTCGGAGTCGTCGATGATGTCGTCGTGGATGAGGGCTGCGGCATGGAGCAGCTCGACGGACGCGGCGACCCGGGCGATGCCGGGCTCCGCAGCCGCGTCGCCGCCGCCGAGCTCGAAGCCCCACCAGGTGATGAGCGCGCGGATCCGCTTGCCCTTCGCGGTGAACTCGCGGATCGGGTCGATGAGCTCCGCGGCGCTCGGTGAGATCGCGGCGAAGGAGTCCGCTGCGGCGCTCAGTGACTCGGCGAGCGCGGCGTCGACCCGCTCGATGACGGCGGCCGGTGGGGTGAGCCGGCTCACGGAGCGACCACGCCGCCGACGGTCACGAGGCGCTTCGCCTCGTCGTCGGGGTCGGGGCCGATCGAGACGGACACGGTCTGCGCGTCGCCCTCGGCGTGGAACGCCTGCGTGGTCACGCCGTCCTTCGACCCGGCCTCGCCGACCGCGGCGAAGCCGTGGCCCTCGAGGGACTCGGTGTAGAAGGACAGGATGTCCTCCTCGGACATGTCGGTGCGCATGACGAGCGCCGCGTTGACATGCTCGGCCGGCGCCTCCTCGCCCTCGGGGGCCTCCTCGCCCTCGGCCGGGGCGGATGCATCTGCGGACTGTCCGGCCTCCCCGGCGTCGACGGTGCCGAGCGAGGAGGAGATGATCTCGCTGTCGGGGAGCTGCTCGATCGCGGCCGGGAAATCGGGCAGCAGGGCACCCTGGGTGGTCATCACACCGGGGGTCCGCTCCTCCTCGGTCGGCTCGGCGGACTCGGCCGCCGCGGGAGAGGACTCCTCCGTGACGGGGTCCGGAGCGGTGCAGGCGGTCAGCGCCGCAGCGGTCGCGAGTCCGGCGCCCATGAGCGCGATGCGATGTATCATGCTCTCGAGTTTACCGGGCAGGGGTGAGATGAGTCGAAAGCAGCTGTCGCGCTCCGGCGGGGACCTCGCCGCCCTCGGCACCGACGACACCGGGTGCACGATCCTCCACCTCGACATGGACGCCTTCTTCGTGTCCGTCGAGCTCCTCGAGCGCCCCGAGCTCATCGGCACCGCAGTCATCGTCGGCGGTCGCAGCGGCCGCGGGGTCGTGGTGTCGGCGAGCTACGAGGCCCGCGAGTACGGCGTCCACGCGGCGATGCCGATGTCCCGGGCGGTCGCTCTGTGCCCGCACGCCACGGTGATCCCGCCCTCCAAGGGCCGCTACGGCGCGTTCTCCCGCCAGGTGTTCGAGGTCGTGTCCACGGTCACCGAGGACTACGCGCAGGTCAGCGTCGACGAGGGCTACCTCGATGTGAGCTCCGCGCTGCGCCGGCTCGGCCGCCCCGCGCGCATCGCCGCGGACCTGCGGGCAGCGATCCGGGAGCGCACCGGACTGGCCGCGTCGATCGGTGCGGCCGACAGCATGGTGGTGGCGAAGCTCGCCTCGGCCCGGGCCAAGCCCGACGGTCTGCTCGTCGTCCCCGTCGCCGAGGTCGCCGACTTCCTCCGCCCGATGCCGGTCGAGGCGCTGCCCGGGGTGGGTGCCCGCACGCAGTCGGTGCTCGCCCGCTACGGCATCCGGCAGATCGCCCAGCTCGCCGATGCCGACCCCGCCTGGCTGCAGCGCATCCTCGGCTCCGCGGGGATCACGCTCCACGGCTACGCCCACGGCCGCGACGGGCGCACGGTCCACAGCTCCGCGCGGGACCACACGATCAGCGGCGAGCACACCTTCCCGCACGACGTCGCGGACCCCGCTGTGCTCGAGCTCGAGCTGCTCCGGCTCGCCGACACCGTGGCCTCCCGCCTGCGCGGCGAGGGCAAGGCGGCGGCGGTCGTCGGGCTCAAGTACCGGCTGGCGGACTTCACCACCTTCTCCCGCTCGGTCACGCTCGCCGCCCCGTCCGACGTCGCCGCCGAGCTCCACGAGGCGCTGCTGCCGGCCCTCCACCGGCTCCGCGAGGCGCACGCGCAGCCGGTGCGGCTGCTCGGGCTGCGGGCCGCCGACCTCGTCGACATCTCCGCCGCCGGGCGCCAGTCCACGCTCGACGAGCCCGAGCACTCCCCGCGCGAGGCCGAACTCGCCCTCGACGCCGTGCGACAGCGGTTCGGGAGCGCAGCGATCAGCCAAGCATCCTTGATGCGGAGGAAGCGCGACCGGGGAGGCTGAGTGGTTCGTCAGAGATTCGGACCAATGGCTGCGGCCGGATGTCCAACTCGGCGTCGGCGGACTATGATGGGGATACTCAGTTTTCCGCGTGTGCACTAGGGGGCCGGCATGCCGCTTTCGGACCATGAACAACAGCTGCTCGATCAGCTCGAGAAGCAGCTGCGCAGCGAGGACCCCCGCTTCGCCCAGAACATCACGCAGCCGCGCAGCGAAGCCGGCTCGCCGATCTCGGCCAAGCGGTTCGTCGGCGGTGCGCTCGCGCTCATCGCCGGGGCGGCCGTGGTCGTCGCCTCGATCTATCTCTTCGAGCTCCCCTTCAACGTCATCGGCGGGGTGATCGGCTTCGCGATCATGGTGCTCGGCGGCTATTGGGCGGTCGCCGGGAACGATGCCCCGTCCGCGGCGCCCACCGGTGCCGCCGATTCCGCCACCCGTGCGCCGGGTAGGGCGAAGAGCGCCGCCGGCGGCGCGAACGGCGGCTTCATGGATCGCCTCGAGGACCGCTGGGACAAGCGCCGCCGCGGCGAATGATCCACTGCGCCCCCCTGACCCGAGCACCGCGCAGACACTGATCGGCCCCGGACACCCGTCCGGGGCCGATCCGCGTCGTGCCCTTGGTCGCCTGGCCACTCCGTCGACCTGCCGCCTGTGCTCGAGCGCGCCGAGACCCGTCGACCTGCCGCTTCTGCTCGCTCACGCCGTCGAGCTGTCGCCTCTGCTCGAGATCCGGGCCGGGAATCGAGCACGAACGGCAGTTCGACGGAGGGATCGAGCATGAATGACAGCTCGACGGGAGCGTGGACCTCGGGTCAGCGGAGGCCGAAGACGCTCGCCGGCCACAGGCGCGCGCGCACCCCGGCCGCCGTCCCGGCCTGCTTCCGCAGACCCTCGCGCAGGGTACCGAGCGTCGAGCGCACTCGGGCGCCGTCGAGCTCGGTGCGCACGGCCCCGGCGTACCGTGACTCGTCGACGGCCCGGCCGATCTCCGCCAGACCGTCGCGTTCGGGACCCGGGACGAGTTCGCCGAGCCGCTCGAGGTGCTCGTGCACCGTGATCGCCGGCGACAGCGGCATCCCGTGGTCACGGGCGAGTGCCCGGACCTCCTCCCACACCCGCTCGGGGTCGAGCGGCTCGCGCAGGCGGCGGCCGGCGGCGAGCAGCCGCAGCAGCGCCGGGAGCGCGAGGAGGACGAGTGCGAGCGCACCGAGGGTCGCGATGAGCGGCCAGGACGGGCCGGAGGATGCGGCGTCGCCGCCGGTCGTGTCCTCGGTGGCCTCGGCCGTCGGCTCACCGGCGTCCTCGGTACCGGAGTCCGGCTCCTCGGTCGTCGGCTCCTCGGTGGGTTCCGGCGAGGCGGTCTCCTCGGTGTCGTCGGAGCCGCCGGCCTCGGTCCACGGCGGGGGAGTGCCGGCCGGTCCGCCCGGGGTGGGTTCGAAGCGCACCCAGCCGGTGCCCTCGAACCACAGCTCGGGCCAGGCGTGGGCCTGGTTGATCCGCACCTCGTAGGCGCCCTCGCCGGCCGGGGTGCCGCCGGTGAATCCGACGCCGATCCGCGCCGGGATGCCGAGCGAGCGGGCCATCGCGGTCATCGCCCCGGAGAACTGGACGCAGTAGCCCTGCTTGTCCTCGAGGAAGTCGGCGAGCACGTCGCCGGAGGCCTCCTCGGGCGCATCGGTGGAGTAGGTGAATGCGTCGGAGCGGAAGTACTCCTGGAGCGCGACGGCCTTCTCCCACTCGTTCTCCGAGCCCGCGGTGACCTGGTCGGCGGTGTCGGCGATGATCTGCGGGGTGTCCTGCGGCAGCGCGAGCAGGTCCTCGAACTCCGTCGCGGACACCGGCTGGGCCTCGCGCAGGGCCTCGGCGGTGGGTTCGACGGAGAGGTAGTCGACGCCGTACTGCGCACCGGCGGTGATCTCGCCGTTGCCGACGATCGTCAAGGTCTGTGCGTCGTAGATCCAGCGCCGGGAGACGCCGTCGACGGACTGCGGAGCGTAGGGCGCCGGCAGGTGCTGCTGGTCGAGGTCGACGATGCTGATGTCGGTGCGTCGCTCGGCGGTGCGGGTGTCGGCGGACACGCCGGGTGCGCTCGGCATCCCGTCGACCGCGACGGCGAAGGGGTCGAGGTCGAACTCGGCGGGCATCCACGTGGTCCCGTCGAAATTGCTCACCGAGGTCAGCCGGATCGGCGGGGCGAGCGGGTCGTCGGTGGTGTACGTGAACGCCATCGAGTCGTCGTCGGTGCTGAGGTCCTGCTTGAGGTCGAGGAACGGGTTGATCACCGTGAGGTCGCCCTGCGCGTCGACCGGCTGATCGGGGCGCACGGCGATGTCGGGCAGGAGCACCGGCAGGCCGACGCCGAGCGCGAGCGCCAGGGCGCCGGCGGTGATCGCGGTCGCCGGGGAGCGCAGGTGCACGGACCCGACATAGCTCGAGAGCATGAGGAGGAGGAAGGCGGCGGCGATGACCGCGAAGTGCCACCACTTCAGCTCCCGCGGAGCGAGCAGCACCGGGATGATGTAGACGAGGAGCAGGAGGATGCCGGCGACCTTGGGCGCCCGGATGTCGGACACGAGGCCGTCGATGAGCATGGTGATGAGTCCGAAGCCGACGGTGAGGATCGTCCGGAAGCCCGGGGTGCTCTGCGTCGGGGCGGTGGTGCTGTAGATGTCGTCGATGCCGGTGGCGAGCTGGGCGAACAGCTGGCCGAACGAGGAGCCGCTCGGCAGCACGCCGGCGGCGAGCGTGTCCGGGACGCACAGGTAGACGGCGGCGAGCGCGGCGACGACGAACTGCGCGATCACCGTCATGCCGGTGGCGCGCAGCGCGGGCACGGCGCGGAACACGGCGCCGGTGAGCAGGACCACCGCGACCATCGCGAGGACCTGGACGAGCCACACGGTGTCGGAGAACACCGCGGTCATGCTCACCGCCGCGAGCGTCATCGCCAGCAGCACGATGAGTGCGGGCAGGAGGATCGGCGGGGTGCGCGGGGCGGTCGGGGCCGCTGCGGGCGCGGCGGTCATCGGCGGCTCCTTCGGGTGCGGCGCGTCCAGGACTCCGGCAGCGCGAGGCGGTGACTGAACAGCTCGGAGTCGAGCCCTGCGGAGACCGCGACCTCGTCTGCGGTGAGCCGGCGGACGGAGGTCTTGCGCGGCAGGTGGGCGGCGATCTCGTCGGCGCGGGCGGGGGAGGGGGCGCAGACGATCGCGGCGACGACTGCGCCGAGCCGGCCGAGCTCGCCCGGCAGCGCCCGGCCGCCGGCCGAGTAGCGGGCGGTGACGAGCCGCAGCCGGTCCTCGCCCCGACGCCCGGAGAGCACCTCGCGGCGGCCCTCGGCGTAGAGCAGGACGTCGTACCCGGCGCGCAGGTAGGCGGTCGTCAGGGAGGCGGCCCCGGAGATCAGCACCTCGGTCGGGTGGTCGCCGGCGGCGAGGTCCGCGGTGTCGAGGACGACCGCGGCGAAGGGGGTCTCCTCCTCGGCCTCCTGCCGGACCATGAGCTCGCCCACCCGGGCCGTCGAGGCCCAGTGGATGTGGCGGAGGTCGTCGCCGGGCACGTACTCGCGGGTGTGGAAGTCGCGGCTCGTGTCACCGCGCACCACCTGCGGGCTGTCGCTCATCGGCCGTGCGATCCCGGCCGAGACCGGCAGCCCGACCCGCTGGATCGGGGTCGACACGGCCACCGGGTACTCCCGGTGCACCGTCTTCGTCACGCTGCACAGGCCGAACGGCCCGTCGATGACGGACTTCACCGCCTGCAGCCCGGACATCCCGCGGCGGGCCGGGGCGAAATCGGCGTCGATGGTGATCGTGCCGCCGGGCCCCATGCCCGGGATCCGCAGGCCGCGCGTCTCGCCGAACCCCTCCTGGGGCACGAACTCGACCTCGAAGGCCCCGAGCGACAGCGGGGTCCGGTTGGTCAGGGTCGCACGCAGATCGAGCGGCGCGCCGACCTCGGCCACGGGCACGCCGTCGACCCGGCGCGTGCGCGCGTCGAGCGATGCGGCGAGCCGGGCGCCGGAGAAGAAGGCGAGGACCACGCTGAGCAGCACGAGCCCGAGCAGCAGGATCCCCGCCGGCAGCAGACCGGGCAGGGAGAACCGGTAGGCCGCCACGCACAGCGTGATGCCGGCCAGGGTGAAGACGATCCCCGCAGTGGTCAGGCGCATCAGTGCACGGGGGTGCGCGACACGACCTGGGACACGATCTCCGCCGACGCCTGCGGGTCGTCGTCGTCCTTGGCGATCACACGGTGGGCGAGCACGTCGACGGCGAGCGACTGGACGTCGTCCGGGGTGACAAAGGAGCGGCCGCTGAGCACCGCGAGGGCCTTCGCCGCGCGGAGCAGCTGCACGCCGCCGCGGGGCGAGGCGCCGAGCGCCACCCCGGGATCCCGGCGGGTGGCCTCGAGGAGCGACACGATGTACGTCCGCAGCTCCGGCGTGGCGGTGATCCGGCGCACGGTGTCGCGCGCCTGCATGATCGACTCGAGGCTCGTCACCGCCGCGAGACCGGCGAGCGGGTCGTGGTCGACATGGTGGTCGAGCATGTCGATCTCCGCCTGGGCGCTCGGATAGCCGATCGAGATCCGGGCCATGAAGCGGTCGCGCTGCGCCTCGGGCAGGCTGTACGTGCCCTCCATGTCGATGGGGTTCTGGGTGGCGACGACCATGAACGGGTCGGGCATCCGGTAAGTCGTGCCGTCGATGCTCGCCTGCGACTCGGCCATGCACTCGAGCATCGCCGACTGCGTCTTGGGCGAGGCCCGGTTGATCTCGTCGGCGATGACGATGTTCGCGAACACCGGGCCGGGCCGGAACTCGAAGTGCCGGGACTCCTGGTTGAACAGGTTGACGCCGAGCACGTCGGAGGGCAGCAGGTCGGGAGTGAACTGGACACGCCGCACCGAGCCGTCGACGACCCGGCCGAGCGACTTCGCCAGCAGCGTCTTGCCCACGCCGGGGACGTCCTCGAGCAGCAGGTGCCCGCCGGCCAGCAGCGTGATGAGGGCGAGCCGGACGGCGTGGTCCTTGCCCTCGAGCACGGAGTTCATCGCCTGCCGGGCCTGCCCGGCGATCTGCTGGACCTGCGACAGGGCGGGATCGGTCGACTGGGAGCCGACCCCGGTGCCCGCCATGAGGCGGGAGTCCCCGCCCGCGGCGGCCGGCTGCTGGGCGGCGACCTGGGGGTAGCCGCCCGTGCGGGCGGCGCGGCGCGAGGTGGGCTGGTCGGATTCGCTCGGATAGCTCATTCGTCCATTGTCGCGCACCCGGCCGCCGCGCTCCACCTCGGGCCGGATCCACTTCCCTCCCCACCGCTCCCGAGGTGCCCGCAGGGTGGTGATCGACACCCTTCCCGGGGCCCTCGCCCCACCCACCTCCACACCCCCCCCCGAGGCGCCCGCCCCACCCCGCTCCACCGCCCTCCCCACTTCCCTCCACGGAATCCCCCCCACTTCACTCCCCGGCCACCCACCGCCCCGGGAATCGGGGCGGGAATCCGGGCTCGCGGGGCCCTCGAGCCCTGCCGGACTGGGCCGCCGCGCCTCGCTCCCGCAGTGTCCAACCACGTTTCCCCCACTTTCCTCCACGCGGTTGACCTGGAGAAACAGGACTTGATAAGCGCATGCAGGGAAAATTCAGGCGAATCGTGGGGGAAAGTGGAGTACAGTGGGCAGCATCGGAGCCGACGGGTTTCGAAAGGGGTGAGACGGCATGTTCTTGGGCACGCATCTGCAGCGGCTCGATGACAAGGGCCGACTCATCCTGCCCGCGAAGTTTCGAGAGGAGCTCGCGAACGGACTGGTGCTGACCCGGGGTCAGGAGCACTGCCTCACCCTGTTCTCCGCCCGGGAGTTCGAGTCCGTCCACGAGCAGATGCGAGCGGCGCCCATGACCAGCAAGGACGCCCGCGACTATCTGCGCATGTTCCTCTCCGGGGCCTCGGCCGAGCAGCCGGACAAGCAGGGGCGGATCACCATTCCGCAGATCCTGCGCCAGTACGCCTCGCTCGACCGCGACCTCGCGGTCATCGGCATGGGCAACCGTGTCGAGATCTGGGACGCCCCCACCTGGGAGCGCTACCTGGCCGAAACGGAGCAGGGATTCGCCGAGCGCACCGACGAGGTGATTCCCGGAGTGATCTGAGCACTCGGTTGAGATCCTCGTCCGCCGCAGGTTTCGGGACACTTCCCCGGTTCCGAAGCCACGGGTCCTGTCACACTTCCCCGGTGCCAGGGCGACGGGCGGGCGAGGTTCTGGATCGAGTGAGAGATCGCAGCAGTGTCCGTGCCGACGCCGAGAGGAGGCGACCGTGATCGAGAACCGTCACACCCCCGTGCTCCTCCAGCGCTGCGTCGAGCTCCTCGGGATCGGCATCGACGCCGCCCGGGACGCCGGCCGCACCCCCGTCGTCGTCGACGCCACGCTCGGGATGGGCGGCCACAGCGAGGGCGTGCTCGCAGCCTTCGACGACGTCGTGCTCCTCGGCGTCGACCGCGACCCCGAGGCGATCGCGATCGCGAGCGCCCGGCTGGCCCCGTTCGGGGACCGCTTCGTCCCCGTCCACGGCACCGACGACATCATCCCCGCAGCCCTGGCCTCCCACGGTCTCGATGCGATCTCCGCGGCCCTGTTCGACCTCGGCGTCTCCTCCCTCCAGCTCGACGAGGACGAGCGCGGCTTCTCCTACTCCCGCCCGGCCCCGCTCGACATGCGGATGGATCCGGACGACGGGCTCACCGCAGCCGACGTCCTCAACACGTACTCCGAGGCCGACCTCGCCCGGATCATCGCCGAGTACGGCGAGGAGCGCTACGCCCGCAGGATCGCCCGGGTGATCGTCGCCGACCGGGAGCACACGCCCTGGGCCACCTCGGAGCAGCTCGCCGGGATGCTCCAGCGGGTGATCCCCGAGCCCAAGGGCGCGCGGAAGCGCTCGCACCCGGCCAAGCGGACCTTCCAGGCGCTGCGCATCGAGGTCAACCGCGAGCTCGCGATCCTCGAGACCGCGCTGCCGGCGGTCCTCGATTCCCTCCACGTCGGGGGAGTGGCCGTGGTCGAGTCCTACCAGTCCCTCGAGGACATCATCGTCAAGCGGATCTTCAGGGCCGGGACGACCTCGGCGGCGCCCCCGGAGCTGCCCGTCGTGCCCGACCACCTGCAGCCCTGGCTGCGGGAGATCACTCGCGGCGCGGAGAAGGCCGACGCCGCGGAGATCGAATCCAACCCGCGTGCGGCGAGCGTGCGCCTGCGGGCCGTGAGCAAGACGAGGGAGCCGGCATCATGAGTCCACTCGCCCAGGCCGTCCACACCGCCCCCGCCCGCAGGCGCGCGGCGACCCCGCTGCGCGACGAGGAGATCTCGCGGCTGCGGCTCGTCGTGCCGCAGGTCGCCCGGCGCCGGATGCCGTTCTCCGTGATCTGCGTCGGCATCATCGTGCTCGGCATCCTCGGCGTGCTCCTCCTCAACATCACGATCTCGCACAGCACCTACCGGGTCGAGCAGCTCACCGCCGAGCAGGCCCGCCTCCACGAGGAGCGCGACCGGCTGACCGAGGACATCTCCTACCGGGAGAGCCCGCAGAACATCGCGGCGGCCGCCGAGGAACTCGGGATGACCCGCGACCTCACCCCGGAGTACATCCGGCTCTCCGACGGCGAGGTGCTCTCCCCGGGCAGTGTGCCGGGGAACACCCTGCGAAATCCCTCAACCGTGCCGGGCCCGCGTGCCGATGCCCGCGGAGACGTCCGTCCGAACCTACGATCGGATGAGACGCTGCCCGCGGTCGGAGGAGGATCGTCCGAGATCTCCGCCCCGAGCCAGCGCAGCCCCCGATGAAGCCCGAGTGACCCGAGAAGTGCGATGAGGAAAGCGAGGAAGGTGGATGCCGACGGTGACCCCGCCCCGCAGCCGCTCCTCGCAGTCCTCCTCCGGCCGGCCCGCTGGGCGGAAGGGCGCCGGTAGATCGGGCGCCGCCCGCCGGCCCGGCCTGTTCCGCCGCCGCGGGTCGAAGCCGCAGGGCCCCCCGGATCCGCGCCGGCGCATGGCCTGGCTCGTCGTCGCCTCACTCGCCGCCCTCCTCCTGCTCGCCGGCCGGCTCGTCGCGATCCAGGGCATGGACACGATGCGGCTCGCGCAGGAGGCGCTCGATTCGCGCCTCGTGTCCAAGCCGCTGCCGGCCGCCCGCGGGGTCATCACCGCTGCCGACGGCACTGTGCTCGCGGACAACGCGATGCGCTACCGCGTCGTCGTCGACCAGCAGAACATCGCCCGCTACGAGAATGCCGAGGGCGAGCTCGTGGGCGCGTGGGGGGCGGCACAGGCGATGGCCGGTCCGCTCGACACCGACCCCGGCCTGCTGCTGCCCGAGCTCGCCGGGGACAAGCTGTGGAACCCCGTCGCCGAGGGGCTGACGAGCGAGGTGTGGAACGAGATCGACGCGCTCGACATCCCCGGGGTGAGCATGGAGGAGTACTCCATCCGCACGTACCCGGCCGGCGCGGTCGGCGGCAACCTCATGGGCTTCACGGGTTCCGACGGCCAGGCGCTCGCCGGCCTCGAGCTCGAGTACGACGAGTCCCTCCAGGGCCGCGACGGCGAGCAGCAGTACGAGCGCGGCCTGGCCGGGGACATGATCCCGCTCGGCGACTCCAACCTCGTGCCCGCCCGCAACGGCACCGGGCTCCAGCTCACCATCGACCCGACCATCCAGTACTACGCGCAGCAGGCGATCGCCGACCAGGCCGCGGAGCACGACGCCGAATGGGCCTCCGTCGTCATCGAGGAGGTCGGCACCGGCCGGATCCTCGCCGCGGCCGAGGCGCCCAGCGTCGACCCCAACGACCCCGGAGCCGTCGACGCCGAGGACCGCGGGTCCCGGATCTTCACCGGGATGTTCGAACCCGGGTCGACGGCGAAGATGATCACCGCCGCCGCGCTCATCGAGGAGGGGCTCGTCACCCCGACCACCGAGTTCACCGTCCCCGATCGCTGGACGGCGCCCAACGACGAGGAGTTCCGCGACTCGAGCGAGCACCCCGATCAGCAGCTGACCTTCGCCGGGATCCTCATGAACTCCTCGAACACCGGCACCATCCTCGCCGGCGACAAGCTCTCCCTCGAGCAGCGCTACGACTACATGCACGACTTCGGCTTCGGCGAGGCCTCGGGCATCGAGTTCCCCGGCGCGACCGGCGGCATCCTCCACCCCTACGAGGAATGGGACGGGCGCACGAAGTACACCGTGATGTTCGGCCAGGGCATGTCCGGCACCGCCCTGCAGACGACCTCGGCGTTCGCGACGATCGCCAACGGGGGAGTGCGGATGCCCCTGCAGCTCGTGTCCGGCATGGTCGACGACTCCGGCACGGTCACCCCGGTCCCGCAGGGCGCCGGCACGCGGGTGGTGTCCGAGGACACCTCCGCGCAGGTGCTCAGCATGCTCGAGGCGACCGTCGTCGACGGCACCGGTGACAACGCCGCGGTGCCCGGCTACCGGGTGGGCGGCAAGACCGGCACCTCGCAGGCGCCCGCGGACTCCGGCGGCGGCTACGACGGCTACACCGCCTCGTTCGTCGGCGTCGCCCCGATCGAGGACCCGCGCATCGCCGTCTCGGTGACCTTGCAGCGGCCGCGCAAGGGCTACTACGGTGGATCGGCTGCGGCACCCGTGTTCTCCGACGTCGCCGGATTCACCCTGCGCCACCTGCGGGTCCCGCCCTCGACCACCGACCCCGAACTCCCCCCGGAGGAATGGAACTGATGCAGATCGCCGACCTCGGCCTGTCCCCGGACGTGCGCGTCCTCGGCGACCCGCAGCGCTCCGTCACCGGGGCCTCGCTCGACTCCCGCGCCGTCGCCCCCGGCGACCTCTACGCCGCGCTGCCGGGAGCGAACGTCCACGGCGCCCGCTTCGTCCCGGAGGTGCTCGCCCGCGGCGTGCGCGCGGTGCTCACCGATCCGGACGGCCTCGAGCTCGTCCGCACCGCGCTGGCCGAGGCGGGGGATGCCGACCTGCTCGAGGAGGCCACGGTGCTCGTCGTCGAGCGGCCGCGCGCCCACCTCGGCGCGCTCGCCGCCCGCCTCCACGGTACGGACCCGGCCCACCCGCAGCTGCTCGGCATCACCGGCACGAACGGCAAGACGACGACGACGTACATGCTCGACGGGCTGCTCACCGCGCTCGGCCGCACCACCGGCGTCATCGGCACCGTCGCCACACTCATCGCCGGGCAGCGCCAGTCCGCCGTGCGCACCACCCCGGAGGCCCCCGACCTCCACGCC
This sequence comes from Brevibacterium sp. NPDC049920, assembly GCF_040656435.1. Classification (NCBI taxonomy): domain Bacteria; kingdom Bacillati; phylum Actinomycetota; class Actinomycetes; order Micrococcales; family Brevibacteriaceae; genus Brevibacterium; species Brevibacterium sp. NPDC049920. The sequence goes on along the minus strand of NZ_JBFAMF010000002.1, from coordinate 293,476 downwards.
CTGTTCGCCCGCATGCGCGCAGCCGGCGTCGACACCTGCGCGATGGAGGTGTCGTCCCACGCGCTGAGCCAGCACCGGGTCGACGGCGCGCGCTTCCGGGTCGTCGGATTCACCAACCTGTCCCAGGACCACCTCGACTTCCACGGGTCGATGGAGGAGTACTTCCGGGCCAAGGCGCAGCTCTTCACCCCCGGCTTCGCCGACACCGGGGTCGTCGTCCTCGCCGACGACTGGGCGCGCCGGCTCGCGGCGGAGTCCCCGATCCCGGTCGCGACGATCAGCCGCGACCCGTCCGACGCCCCCGACTACCTCGTCGCCGAGGAGTCCGCGGGCGCCTTCACGCTGCGCGGGGACGGGGTCGAGCTGCGCACCCGCTCCCCGCTGCCCGGCGCCTTCAACGTCCTCAACACCGCGCTCGCCCTCGCGATGCTGCTCGCCGCCGGGGTGGACGCGGCCGAGCTCGCCGGCCCCGCCCTCGAGTTCGCCGCGCCCGTGCCCGGCCGGATGGAGGTCGTGCACCCCGCGGACCCGCGCGTCATCGTCGACTACTCCCACACCCCCGACGCGATCGCCCAAGTGCTCGCCGGGCTCGACGACGGCCCCGGCCGGCTCGCGATCGTGCTCGGCGCCGGCGGGGACCGCGACCGCGGCAAGCGCGCGGCGATGGGCCGGGCCGCCGCGCAGGAGGCCGATGTCGTCATCGTCACCGACGACAACCCGCGCAGCGAGGACCCCGCGGCGATCCGCGCCGCCGTGCTCGCAGGCGTCGCGGAGGCCCGGTCCGCCGGCACCGCGCGGGTCGCTGAGGATGCGGTCGCGGAGATCGGACCGCGCGCGGACGCGATCGCCGCGGGCATCGACGCCGCCGGACCCGGCGGCACCCTGCTCATCGCGGGCAAGGGGCACGAGACGGGACAGGAGATCGCCGGGGTCGTCCACGACTTCGACGATCGTGAGCAGACACGCGCCGCACTCGCATCACGGGGCGGCGACATCGGAACCGGTAGAGTTCGGAAGTGATATGAAGCGATTCTCAGTCCATGAGGTGGCCACAGCCCTCAAAGGCGAACTCTACGGAATCTCCCCCGAGCAGGAGCTCAGCGGAGGAGTCGTCACCGACTCCCGCGAGGTCTCCCCGGGGGACATCTACGTGGCCCGGCGCGGGGAGACCGCCGACGGCCTCGACTACGCACCGGCCGCCCTCGAGGCGGGCGCCGCGCTCATCATCGCCGAGGCGGTGCCGACCGTCGACGGCGAGCACCTGCCGACGCTCCATGTCGCCGACGCCACCGCCGCGCTCGGCCGGCTCGCCCAGCTCAACGTCGAGGCGCTGCGCGCCGCGGGCGAGCTCACCGTCATCGCGATCACCGGCTCGGCCGGGAAGACGACGGTCAAGGACCTCACCGCCGACCTGCTCGCCGGGCACGCCGAGACCGTGTGGCCGCCGAACTCGTACAACAACGAGGTCGGGGTGCCCCTCACCGCGATCCGCGCCGACGAGTCGACCCGCTTCCTCGTCCTCGAGATGGGAGCCCGGTCGATCGGCAACCTCGAGTACCTCACCTCGCTCGTGCGCCCCGACATCGCCGTCGAGCTCAACGTCGGCACCGCCCACGGCGGCGTGTTCGGGTCGATCGAGAACACGGCCCGGGCCAAGTCCGAGCTCGTCGAATCGCTGATCTCCGGCGGCCGGGCCGTGCTCAACGCCGACGACCGGCGGGTCGCGGCGATGACCGAGGTGCTCGACCCCGGCGTCGGCGTGCTGTGGTTCAGCGCCGCCGGCAACGCCGAGCGCACCCCGGCGGTGCGCGCCACCGACATCGAGACGCACGCCTCCGGCCGCACCTCCTTCACCCTCCACCTGCCCGAGGAGGAGCCCGCGGCCGTCGAGCTCGCGCTGCTCGGCGAGCACCACGTCAACAACGCCCTCGCCGCGGCCGCCGTCGCCCACCTGTGCGGCATCCCCGCCCGCTCGATCGTCACCACCCTGGGCACCTCGGGCGCGGCGAGCCGCTGGCGGATGGAGCTCATCGACTCCCCGAGCGGCGTCACCGTGCTCAACGACGCCTACAACGCCAACCCCGACTCCATGCGGGCGAGCCTCAAGACGCTCGCCGCGATGGGCCGCGGCGACGACACCACCGGTCCGCGCCGCACCTTCGCCGTGCTCGGCGAGATGCTCGAGCTCGGGGAGGACTCCGTGGCCGAGCACGACGCCATCGGCCGGCTCGTCGTGCGCCTGAACATCCACCGCACGATCGCCGTGGGCGAGGGCGCCAAGCCGATCTACCAGGCCGCGAACCTCGAGGGCTCATGGGGCAACGAGGCGGTGTGGGTGTCGAGCCTCGCGGAGGCCCGTGAGCTCCTCAACGTCGAGCTCCAGCCCGGCGACATCGTCCTGTTCAAGTCCTCGCGCGACGCCGGGCTGCGCTATCTGGGCGACGAGATCGCCGGAGTGTCGGGCCAGCAATGATCGCCGTCATCCTCGCCGCGTGCCTGAGCCTGCTCATCACGCTCATCGGCACCCCGCTGTTCATCCGGGTCCTCGTCAAGCGCGGCTACGGCCAGTTCATCCGCGACGACGGACCGGAGACCCACGCGACCAAGCGCGGCACCCCGACGATGGGCGGCGTCGTCATCATCGGCGCCGCGCTCGTCTCCTACTTCCTCTCCCACCTGCTCACCGGTTCGATGCCGACGCCCTCGGGCGTGCTCGTCCTGTGGCTCGCCGCCGGGCTCGGCGCGGTCGGGTTCCTTGACGACTACATCAAGGTCTCCAAGCAGCGCTCGCTCGGTCTCAAGCCGGTCGGCAAGCTCGTGGGCCAGGGGTTCGTCGGCATCAGCTTCGCCGTCCTCGCCCTCCAGTTCCCCAACGAGTACGGGCAGACCCCGGCGTCGACGGCGATCTCCTTCGTCCGCGACACCGGCCTCGACCTCGCCTTCGCCGGCAGCATCGTCGGCCTCATCCTCTTCATCCTGTGGGCGAACCTCATCGTCACCGCGGTGTCGAACGCCGTCAACCTCACCGACGGCCTCGACGGGCTCGCCGCCGGGGCCGCCGGCGTCGTGTTCACCGGGTTCGTCATGATCACCACCTGGCAGTCGACCCAGAACTGCCACCTCATGAGCGAGATCCGCGACGGCTGCTACTACATGCGCGACCCGCGCGACCTCACCATCGTGGGCGCGGCGATGGCCGCGGCGTGCATCGGATTCCTGTGGTGGAACGCCTCCCCGGCGAAGATCTTCATGGGCGACACCGGCTCGCTCGCGATCGGCGGCGCGATCGCCGGGCTCGCGATCATGTCGCGCACCGAGCTCCTCCTCATCATCATGGGAGGCCTGTTCGTCCTCATCACGCTCAGCGTCATCATCCAGGTCGCATCCTTCAAGCTCACCGGCAAGCGGGTGTTCCGGATGGCCCCGCTCCAGCACCACTTCGAGCTCATCGGCTGGGCCGAGGTGACGATCGTCGTGCGCTTCTGGATCATCGCGCTGCTCTTCGTCGTGGCCGCGATCGGCCTGTTCTACGCGGAATGGGTGTCCCACCTTGCATGAGGCCCCCGCCCCGGCAGAGCTGCCGCCGATCGTCCCGCCCGGGGCGGTCGCCCTCGACTACCCGGACGCCGCGGCGATCCCCGCCGCCCTCCACGGGCCGGAGTCCTCGCTCGCCGGCCTCACCGTCGTCGTCACCGGGCTCGGCGTGTCCGGGTACCCGGCGGCCGTCCACCTCGCCGAGCGCGGGGCCGAGGTCATCGTCGTCGATGCCGACACCGTGCGCGACCGCAGCGAGCAGGAGGCGATCCTCGCGGTGTTCGACGTCGACATCCGACGCGGCCCCGAGCACGTCGAGGACCTGCCGCGCCCCCGCAGCGGCCGGACCCCCGACCTCGTCGTCACCTCGCCCGGCTGGCGGCCCGACCAGCCGCTGCTCCGCGCCGCCCGGACCGCCGGCATCCCCGTCATCGGCGAGGTCGAGCTCGCCTGGCGGGTGCGCGGTGCGAACGCCGCGCCCTGGCTCGTCGTCACCGGCACGAACGGCAAGACCACGACGACGACGATGCTCGAGGCGATGCTCCGGGCGGCCGGGATGAACGTGCGCGCCTGCGGCAACATCGGCGCCCCGCTGCTCGAAGCCGTGCTCGACCCGGAGGCGGAGGTCCTCGCGATCGAGCTGTCGAGCTTCCAGCTCCACTGGCAGTTCTCGATGTGCGCCGACGCCGCCGCGGTGCTCAACATCGCCGCCGACCACCTCGACTGGCACGGCAGCGCCGAGGCGTACGCCGCGGACAAGGGGCGCGCCTACACCAACGTCCGCACCGCCTGCGTGTACAACATCGAGGATCCCGCCACCCGCACCCTCGTCGAGGACGCCGAGGTCATCGCCGGGGCCCGCGCGATCGGCTTCACCCCCGGCATCCCCGCACCTGGCGAGCTCGGGGTGGTGGAGGACGCGCTCGTCGACCGCGCCTTCATCCCGCAGCGGTACTCCGCGGCCGCGGAGCTCGCCTCCCTCGCCGACGTCGCCCGCGCCTCGGGCCAGCCCGACCGCCCCGCCCCGCCCCACCAGATCGCGAACGCGCTCGCCGCCGCAGCGCTCGCGCGCGCCATCGGGGTGCCGCCGGCCGCGGTGCGCGACGGTCTGCGCGCCCACGCCGCCGGCGGTCACCGCCTCGCCCTCGTCGCCGAGTCCGGGGACGTGCGCTGGATCGACGACTCGAAGGCCACGAACCCGCATGCCGCCGATGCCGCGCTGCACGCCTTCGACCCGATCGTGTGGATCGCCGGGGGGCTGGCGAAGGGAGCGGACTACGACGCGCTCGTCGCCGCCCACGCCCACCGCCTGCGCGCCGTCGTCCTCATCGGCGCCGACCGCACGCCGCTGCGCACCACGCTCGCCGCCCGCGCCCCCGAGGTCCCCGTGCTCGAGGTCGACCTCCCCGCCGATCCCGCCGACACCGACCCCGCCGAGCGCGGCACCGCCGTGGCCGAGCGCGCCGTCGCCCTCGCCGCCTCCGCCGCGCAGGCCGGCGACACCGTGCTCCTCGCCCCGGCGGCGGCGAGCATGGACCAGTTCCTCGACTACGCCACCCGCGGCGAGCTGTTCGCGCGCGCGGTGCGCCGCGCCGCGGGGGCCTGATGAGCAGCCCCGGCAGGACCGCCCCGCGGACCGGGTCCGCGCAGGCCCGGAGCACCCGGCCGCAGGACTTCCTGCGCGGGGACACCGGGGTGCTCGCCGTGCTCCGGCGGATCCACGACCTCCCCGTGACGAGCTACTACCTCGTGCTCGCCGCGACCCTCGCGCTCACCGGGATCGGCCTGGTCATGGTGCTCTCGGCCTCCTCGATCACCTCGTACGCGGCCGGCGAGGGGTCCTCGTTCTCCGTCGTCGGCCGCCAGGCGGCTTTCGCCGTCGTCGGCCTGCTCTGCATGCTCGGCCTGTCCTTCGTGCCGCTGCGCGGCTGGCGGATGATCGCCCCGCTCGCGATCATCGTCGGCATCGCGCTCCAGGTGCTGCCGTTCATCCCCGGGCTCGGACGGACCGTCAACGGCTCGACGAGCTGGGTGTCGATCGGCGGCATCCAGGGCCAGCCCGCCGAGTTCGTCAAGGCCGCACTCGCACTGTGGCTCGGCGTGTTCCTCGCGAACAAGGCCCACCGGCTGCGCTCGCTCAAGGAGATGCTGCCCGCGGTGCTCGTCCTCATGACCGTCCTCGGCTTCATCCTCTACGGCCGCGACCTCGGCACCGGCCTCATCATCATGGGCCTCGCGCTCGGCGCGCTGTTCGTCGGGGGAGTGCCGTGGAGGCACTTCCTCGGTGCGCTCGCCATGATCGGTGCCGTCGTCGCCCTCATGGTCGTGACGAGTGCGAACCGGATGGCCCGCGTGCGCGCGATGCTCACCGGATCCGACTCCGCGGAGATGGATCCGCTGGGCCAGCACTGGCAGTCGAACCACGGCCTCTACGCGCTCGCCTCCGGCGGCTGGTTCGGGGTCGGACTCGGCGCCAGCCGCGAGAAGTGGTCCTGGCTGCCCGAGGCGCACAACGACTTCATCTTCGCGATCATCGGCGAGGAGCTCGGACTGCTCGGCTCCGTCGTCGTGCTCCTCCTCTTCGCCGCGCTCGGCTACGGCCTCGTGCGCATCATCATGCGCTCGCGCGACCGCTTCGTGCAGACCTCCACCGCCGCCGTATTCATGTGGATCGTCGGCCAGGCGGTCGTCAACATCGGCGTCGTCGCCGGCGTGCTGCCGGTCATCGGCGTCCCCCTGCCGCTCGTGTCCTACGGCGGCTCCGCACTGCTCGCCACCCTCATCGCGATCGGCATGGTGCTGTCCTTCGCCCGTGCCGAGGAGGGCGCCCGCGAGGCGATGCGCGCCCAGTCGAACCGCGTCCGCAGCTCCCTGGCCGTCCTCGCCCGCCGACCTGCCCGACAGAAGTGAGAACCCCATGCCCCTGACAGTCCTGTTCGCCGGCGGCGGCACCACCGGCCACATCTCGCCCATGCTCGCGATCGCCGACGACCTCGCCTTCCAGGTCCCCGACGCGCAGATCCTCATGCTCGGCACCGCCGAGGGACTCGAGACCCGGCTCGTGCCCGAGGCCGGCCACGAGCTCCTCACCATCGACAAGGTGCCCGCGCCGCGCCGGATCGACGCCGGCCTCGTCCGCTTCCCCGGCCGCCTCCTCGGCACCGTGTCCGCCGTCACCCGGATCATCCGCGAGCGCGGCGTCGACGTTGTCTGCGGCGTGGGCGGCTACGTGTCGACCCCGGCGTACCTCGCCGCGCGGCGCACCGGCACCCCGATCGTCGTCCACGAGGCCAATGCCCGCCCGGGGCTCGCCAACCGGCTCGGCGCCCGGCTCACCCCCCGGCGGCGCGTCGGCTACACCTTCGCGAGCACCCCGCTCACCGGCGAGCACGTCGGCATGCCGATGCGCTCGGCGATCGAGGCCGTCGACCGCACCGACCCGGCCGCCCGCGCCCGCGCCGCCGTCGCCCTGGGGCTCGACCCGCAGCGGCGCACCCTCGTCGTCACCGGGGGCTCGCTCGGCGCGCAGGCGATGAACGAGGCCTTCCGCGCCGCGATGCCCGAGCTCATGGCCGCCGGCCTCCAGATCCTCCACATCACCGGTGCCGGGAAGGGCGCCGATCTCGCCGCCGCCGCGGAGCGCTACCACGGCTACCACGTCGTCGACTACGTCGACGGGATGGAGAACGTCTACGCCGCCGCCGACCTCCTCATCTGCCGGGCCGGCGCGGGCACCGTCGCCGAGGCGACGACCGCGCAGGTGCCCGCGATCTACGTGCCCCTGCCGATCGGCAACGGCGAGCAGCGCCTCAACGCCGCCGACGCCGCGGCCGCCGGTGCCGCCGAGATCATCGAGAACGCCGACTTCACCGCCGAGAGCATCCGCACCCGGATCATCCCGCTGCTTACCGACGACGCTCGCCTGGAGGCGATGGAGCAGGCCGCCCGGAGCATGGTGTTCCCGCAGACCGCCGCCCGCACCATGGTCGCGATGATCCTCGACGCCGCCGGACTCGACCACCCGCACCGGCCCTACCCGCCCGAGCGGCGCACCCGCGACGAGCGGGCCCGCGGCGGCTCCGACTCCCCGACCACCGAACCACCCGACAGCGAGGGACACCCATGACCGAGGCCATTGTGCCGGCCGCCGAGCTCGGCCGCGTGCACTTCATCGGAATCGGCGGAGCCGGGATGTCCGGCATCGCCCGCATCATGCTCATGCGCGGGATGACCGTGACCGGCTCCGACGCCAAGGACTCGAGCGTCGTCACCACGCTGCGCGCCCAGGGGGCGGAGGTGGAGATCGGTCAGCGCGCGGAGAACGTCACCGGCGCGGACACCGTCGTCGTGTCCTCCGCGATCCGCGAGACCAATCCGGAGCTCGCCGCGGCGCGCGCCGCCGGCCTGCGGATCATCCACCGCTCGCAGGCGCTCGCCTCCCTCATGACCGATCGGCGGACCGTCGCGATCGCCGGCACCCACGGCAAGACGACGACGACCTCGATGACGACCGTCGTCCTCCAGGCCTGCGGGGCGGACCCCTCGTTCGTCATCGGCGGGGTGCTCACCGCGACCGGCACGAACGCCCACGACGGCACGGGCGACGTGTTCGTCGCCGAGGCCGACGAGTCCGACGGCTCCTTCCTCCTCTACGAGCCCGCCGTCGGGGTCATCACCAATGTCGAGGCCGACCACCTCGACCACTACGGCACCTGGGAGGCCGTCCGGCAGGCGTTCGTCGACTTCTGCTCCCGGGTCGCCGAGCGCGGCGGCACCGTCATCGTGTGCGCCGACGACCCCGGCTCCCGCGAGATCGGCGAGCACGCCCGCGCCGAGGGCGCCCGGGTGCTCCTCTACGGGCAGGCCGAGGACGCCGACGCCCGGATCGTCGGGATCCGCCCCGGACGCACCGGCGCGGAGTTCTCGCTCGTGCTCGACGGCACGGAGCACGGCCCGATCCGGCTCCGGCAGCCCGGCGAGTACAACGCGGCGAACGCCGCCGCCGCCCTCTGCGTGGCCGCGGAGCTCGGCTTCCCGCTGTCCGACGCGATCCTCGGCGTCGAATCCTTCGGCGGCACGCGCCGCCGGTTCGAGCTGCGCGGCACCGGGAGCGGGGTGCGGGTGTACGACGACTACGCCCACCACCCGACCGAGGTCGCAGCGGTGCTCACCGCCGCCCGCGAGGTCGTCGACCCCGGCGGGCGCGTCCACGTGATCTTCCAGCCGCACCTGTTCTCCCGCACCCAGAACTTCAAGGCGGAGTTCGGCCGTGCGCTCGGGATCGCCGACGACGTCGTCGTGCTCGACGTGTTCCCCGCCCGCGAGGACCCGATCCCCGGGGTCACCGGGGCGCTCATCGCGGCAGAGGTGCCCCACGAGGACGTCGTGTTCCTCGCCTCCTTCGCCGACGCCGTGCCCTACGTGCGCGAGCGCGTGCGGCCCGGAGACGTCGTCATCACCGCCGGCGCCGGCGACGTGACGCTCCTCGGCCCCGAGCTCGTGGCGGCCCTCGAAGCGTGAGCACCGCGAGCCTCGCCGACCGGCTCGCCGCCCGTCGGCGCGCCCGGATCGGGACCTGGGCGATCGTCGCCGGAGCGGCCCTCGCCGTGATCGGTCTCGCCGCCGTCGCCTGGTTCTCACCCGTGCTCGCGCTCGAGCGCGTCGAGGTCACCGGGACCGAGCTCACCGACCCGGACGCCGTCGCGGAGTACGTCACGGACGCGCACGCCGGCACCCCGCTGCCGCAGATCCGGCGTGGCCGGCTCGAGGAGGCGATCGTCGCGGAGTTCCCCAAGGCGGACACCGTGACGGTGAGCTGGGCCGGGCCGCGGGCGCTCGCCGTCGAGGTCAGCGACCGGCAGCCGGTGCTCTCCGTGCCCGCCGGGGATGCCTTCGAGCGCTATGACATCACCGGGCGCATCATCGACAGGGTGCCGGAGGCGCCCGACGGCCTGCCCGTGCTCGGGCTCGCCGAGGGCGCGGACGCACCCGCCGCGGTCGGGGCCGCCGTCGCCTTCATCGACGCGGTGCCCGCCGCGCAGCGGGAGCACATCACCTCGATGCGCGCCGGCTCCGACCAGGACCTGCGGATGCTGTACGACCACGAGGGCACCGAGGTCACCGTGCACTTCGGCTCCCCGGAGGACACCGCCCGGAAGTTCGAGGTCGCGCTCGCCCTCATGCGCACCGGGGCAACGGAGATCGACGTGTCCGTGCCGGAGGTGCCCGTCACCCGCTGAGCCGCCCGCCGGCGGGCGGGCGGACATTTCTCGATCCCCGGCGGACACACCGGGGGCAGTGGTTGCACCCGGGCTGCGATCCCCATAGCGTCGGGTCGAAGGCAAAATCGCCGGAGCGCCCGCTCGCGGGCCAGATGCGTCGAAAGAGGAACCGACTTGGCTGAATTCCCACAATCCGGAGCGGACATCAAAGTCGCCGGCACCGGCGGCGGCGGAGTCAACGCTGTCCAGCGGATGATCGACGTCGGTCTGCGCGGTGTCGAATTCATCGCGATCAACACCGACGCCCAGGCGCTCCTCCTGTCGGAGGCCGACCTCAAGCTCGAGATCGGCCGTGATCTCACCCGCGGCCTCGGCGCCGGCGCGGACCCGGAGATCGGCCGGAAGGCCGCGGAGGACTCCGAGGAGGCCATCGAGGAGGCGCTCGAGGGCGCCGACATGGTCTTCGTCACCGCCGGCGAGGGCGGCGGCACCGGCACCGGCGCGGCTCCCGTCGTGGCGCGCATCGCCCGCTCGCTCGGCGCTCTCACCATCGGCGTCGTCACCCGACCATTCACCTTCGAGGGGCGTCGCCGCTCGGCCCAGGCCGAAGCCGGCATCGCCGCGCTCCGCGAAGAGGTCGACACCCTCATCGTCATCCCGAACGACCGGCTGCTGTCGATCTCGGACCGCAACGTCTCCGTGCTCGAAGCGTTCCAGTCCGCCGACGAGGTGCTGCGCTCCGGCGTGCAGGGCATCACCGACCTGATCTCCACCCCCGGCATGATCAACCTCGACTTCGCCGACGTGAAGTCGGTCATGCAGAACGCCGGCACCGCCCTCATGGGAATCGGCTCCGCGGTCGGCGAGGACCGTGCGGTCCAGGCCGCCGAGGCCGCGATCGCCTCGCCGCTGCTCGAAGCGAGCATCGAGGGTGCGCACGGGGTGCTGCTGAGCATCCAGGGCGGCTCCGACCTCGGCCTGTTCGAGATCAACGAGGCCGCGCGCCTCGTCCAGGAGGCCGCGCACCCGGAGGCGAACATCATCTTCGGCACCGTGATCGACGACAACCTCGGCGACGAGTGCCGGATCACCGTGATCGCCGCGGGCTTCGACTCGCAGGTCGGGGACGCCCCCGAGCCGGCCGGTCGTCCCGCCGTCGTCGAGCCCGAGCCCGAGGCCCCCGCCGCGGAATCCGCGCCCGCCGCCGAGCGCGGCCAGGACCTCCCGCAGCAGGACCGCTTCCAGCAGGACCGGCCCGCCGCAGTCCAGCAGGACTCCGAGGTCCCGTCCTCGCTCCCGGAGGAGCAGCGCCCGTCCCGGTTCGACAACTCGGATCTGGACATCCCGGACTTCCTCAAGTGACCGGGATCGTCTGAGGCCGTCCCGTGCTGCAGAGCCGCTTCGTCCTGGCGGGTGATCGCTTCACCGCGCACGCCGCCTTCACCGACAGGCGGGGCGGCTACAGCGCCGCTCCCTTCGACTCCTTCAACCTCGCCCGCCCCGTGGGCGATACCGAGGAGCACGTCGCGGCGAACCGGAGCATGCTCGCCACCGTCCTCCAGCTCCAGGCCGACCGCCTGAGCTTCGTCTCCCAGGTCCACGGCACCGCGGTGCACCGCCTGGACCTCCCGGACCCGAGCGCCTCCGTGCCGACCGCACCCGTCATCGCCGACGCGCAGATCACGACCAGCGCCGACCTCGGGCTCGTCGTCCAGGTCGCCGACTGCACGCCCGTCCTCCTCGCCGACGTCGATGCCGGGGTCATCGCCGCCGTGCACGCCGGCCGCAAGGGCATGGCCGACGGGGTCGTGCCCGCGACCCTCGAGGCGATGGGGGCCGCCGGCGCCGAACGCATCACCGCCGTCATCGGCCCCTCGATCTGCCCGCGCTGCTACGAGGTGCCCGCGGAGCTGCGTGCCGAGGTCGCGGCCGCCGAACCCGTGACCGCCTCGGTGTCGGCCCACGGAACCCCGGCTCTCGACGTCGCCGCCGGCGTGGCGGAGCAGCTGCGCCGGGCAGGTGCCGCGATCCACCAGTGGGTGCCCATCTGCACCGCGGAGGACCCTGCGCTCTACTCCTACCGGCGCGAGGGCGTGACCGGCCGGTTCGCCGGCGTGGTCTGGCTCCAGGCGCACTGACCCCGGTTCGGCGGTGCACCGGGCGCACTCCCACCCTCGACACACCCGCGCACCCTCCCGCGATCCGGTCGCCGACTGCGCTAGTTTCGGATCGAGGGAGACTCAGCGCAGACGCACCTGCGACACGAACCGCGAACCACGAGGAGACGACATGTCCGCTCTCAAGAAGATCGGCACCTACCTGGGCTTCGTCGAGGACGATATCGACGAGCCGCACACCCGCCACCAGTGCAGCACCGTCGAGACCGACGACCACGCCGACGAGTACGGCGTCGAGGACTACGACGTCGTCGAGTACGAGGAGCCCGCCGCAGTGACCCCCATCCGCGCTTCCGTGCGCCCTGTCGAATCAGCGCCGGCCTCGGCCATGCAGCGCATCCAGACGATCCACCCCCGCAGCTACAACGACGCCAAGGCGATCGGCACCGCGTTCCGCGACGGCATCCCGGTGATCATGAATCTGTCCGCGATGGACGAGGCCAACTCGAAGCGCCTCGTCGACTTCTCCGCCGGCCTGATCTTCGGGCTGCGCGGCTCCATCGAGAAAGTCACGAACAGCGTCTTCCTCCTCACCCCGGAGAACATCGAGGTGTCGACGGAGAACGAGGGCGCCGGCGACATGCAGGCGAGCTTCTTCAACCAGAGCTGAACCCGCACGCCACCCGAGGGCTCGCTGGGAGAAGCGGGTCGCGGTTCCGGTTTCCTCCGACGGCGGTCTACCCTGGTGGGGTAGACCGCCGTCGTCCATCCCATACGAAAGAGGTTCGACTCGCCCGTGGGCATCATCTTCCATCTCCTGGCGACGCTCCTGAGCCTGTACGTGTACGTGCTGCTCGCCCGGGTCGTCATCGACCTCATCCAGGTGTTCTCGCGCGATTGGCGCCCCACCGGTTTCGTGCTCGTGCTGTGCGAGGTCGTCTACACGCTCACCGATCCGCCGGTCAAGCTCATGCGCCGGATCATCCCGCCCGTGCGGCTCGGACAGATCTCGCTCGACCTCGGCTTCATCGTCGTGTTCATCCTCGTCCAGGTGCTCGCCGGCGCGCTTCGGGTGGCCGGCAACTCCTTCCTCTGAGCCGGATGCAGGGCGTCCCCGCTCGGCGGTGCGTCGTAACCGTTCCGTGACCGAAGCACGGGTCTTCGCCCACGGCGTTCCGATGCGGAAAGCCGCTGAACACGACAACACTGCGGGGGATGGGATACAGTTTCCCTGTTGCCTGTTGTATAACAGACTTGTAAAGAACATCATTGTCGACCGAAGGTGGCCTCATGGCGCTTACGCCTGAAGACGTAGTAAACAAGCGGTTCCAGCACGTGAAGTTCCGCGACGGGTACGACCAGGACGAGGTCGACGACTTCCTCGACGAGGTCGTCGTCGAGTTCCGCCGTCTCTACCAGGAGAACGACGAGCTCCGTCAGAAGCTGTCGGCCGCCGAGCAGCGCGTCAACGAACTGTCGCAGGGCGGATCCGCGCCGGCCTCGAACTCGAAGCCGGAGTCGGCCGTCGACCCGCAGGCCACCCAGGCGATGCCCGCAGCCGTGCCCGGCAACGAGCCCAAGGCCGGGGAGCGCCCCGAGCCCAAGTCGCAGACGCAGGCCTCGCCGCTCGTCGCGCCGCAGGGACCGGCGCCGCAGGCGTCCGCCCCGGCCCAGCAGCAGCCAGCACCCGTCGAGGAGCCCAAGCCCGCCGCTCCCGCACCGGAGCCGGATTCGTCCGCAGGTGCTGCTCGGCCCGCCGCAGCCGCTACGGGCGCCGCCGCCGGTGCAGCTGCCACGTCCGGTGGATCCGAGCAGGACGCCCACGGCCTCATCGCGCTGGCGCAGCGCCTCCACGACGAGCACCTCGCCGAGGGCGAGCGCACCCGTGACCGCCTCATCGCCGACGCGGAGAAGAAGGCTCAGGAGATCGTCGGAGACGCGGAGAAGAAGCGCGACGACACCCTGCGTCACCTCGAGACCGAGAAGGCCAACCTCGAGCGCGAGATCGAAGGCCTGCAGAACTTCGAGCGTCAGTACCGCACCCGTCTCAAGAGCTACCTCAGCGATCAGCTGCGCGAGCTCGAGAACTCCGGGTCCCTGGCTCCGGAGACGCTGGGCGGCAACAAGCTCGGGAACTCCCCGCAGCACTCGATCTGAGCCGCACCCCGGTTCGGTCAGCAGCGACGCGACGGCGTCGGCGAGCACGGCTCGCCGGCGCCGTCCGCTGTTCCCCGGTGCGATCCGGCACTGTTCCCAAGCCGGGCGCGGGAGCCTAGGGTGGGACCATGGTCGACTTCCACGATTTCAGCGCCGCGGTCCTCGCCCGGTCCCGGGACCACGATTCCCGGGTCGAAGCGCATGAGAGCCGCTACCGCAACCTCGAGCCGGCCTCGGCCCGCCTGCTCGCCGACCTGGTCTGCGGCCTGCGTGCGGAGAACGTGCTCGAGGTCGGCACCTCGAACGGGTACTCGACGATGTGGATCGCCCAGGCGCTGCCGCCCGGCGGGCGGATCCTCACCATCGACAACCACCCCGGGCGGGCCGCAGAGGCCGCCGGGCACTTCGCCGAGGTCGGCCTCGAGGCGCAGATCGAGCAGCGGGTCGGCGACGCGGGGGAGGAGCTCGCCGCGATCCACGGCTCCTTCGACCTGATCTTCCTCGATTCGGATCGCACCGCCTACCTCGACTACCTGCCGCAGATCCTGCGGCTGCTCGACGGGCTGCTCGTCGTCGACAACGTCATCTCCCACGAGCACGAGACCGCCGACTTCGCAGCCGCCCTGCGCGAGACGCCCGGGTTCGCTGTGCTCACGCTCGCCGTCGGCAAGGGTCTGCTCCTCGCCCAGCGCTCCGCCGAGTACTAGCCAGGGCGGTTCGGCCGCTAGACTGGGGAGCCGAATCGATCGCCGCCCGACCCGAGGAGACCCCACGGCCGTGAGCACCGCACCCCCCACCGGCAGGAGAGGGCTCCTCGTCGGAACGCTGTTCGCGATCGCCGCCGCCGTCATCGTGCTCGACCAGGTCACCAAGCAGATCGCGATCGCGACGCTCGAGGGCCAGCCCTCGATCCCCGTGATCGGCGAGCTCGCCGGCTTCACCTTCTACCGCAACCCGGGAGCGGCGTTCGGGATGGGCGCGAACTCGACGTGGATCTTCGCCGTCATCGCGATCATCGTGCTCGTCGGGATCCTGTTCGCCAGTCGGCGGCTGGGCTCGCGCGCCTGGAGCTGCGGCCTCGGCCTCCTCCTCGGCGGTCTCACCGGCAACCTCCTCGACCGCCTGTTCCGGCCGCCGGGATTCTTCCACGGCGCCGTCGTCGACTTCATCGACCTCTCGCTCTTCATCTGCAACATCGCAGACATCGCGATCTCGGCTGCCGCCGTCGTCATCGTGCTCACCACCCTGCGCGGCATCGGCCTCGACGGCACGCTCGACACCGCCTCCGGTCCGGCCGCCGACGACCAGACGAAGGAGCAGGTGTGACCCAGCGTTCGATGTTCGTGCCCGAGGGCCTCGAGGGGGAGCGGGTCGACACCGCCCTGAGCCGGATGCTCGGGCTGTCGCGCTCCGCCGCCGCGGCGATCGCCGCCGCCGGTGACGTCCACGTCGACGGCACGGTCGTCGGGAAGTCCGAACGGGTGAGCGCCGGGGCCCGCATCGACGTCGTCATGCCGGAGCCGGCGAAACCGCTGGAGATCGTCGCCGAACCCGTCGAGGGGATGCGCGTGATCTACGACGACGATGCCTTCGTCGTCGTCGACAAGCCCGTCGGGGTCGCCGCCCACGCCGCCGCCGGCTGGAAGGGCCCGACGGTGGTCGGCGGGCTCGCGGCCGCCGGCTACGACATCGCCACCTCGGGCGCGGCCGAGCGGCAGGGGATCGTCCACCGCCTTGACGTCGGCACCTCGGGCGTCATGGTGGTCGCCAAGGGCGAGCACGCCTACTCGGTGCTCAAGCGGGCGTTCAAGGAGCGCACCGTGGCCAAGACCTACCACGCGCTCGTGCAGGGCCTGCCGGACCCGGTCGTCGGCACGATCGAGGCGCCGATCGGCCGGAACCCGCGCCGCGACGGGCTCTACGCCGTGCTCACCGACGGCAAGCACGCCGTCACCCACTACGAGGTCCTCGAGGCCTACCGCTCGGCGACTCTGCTCGAGGTCCGGCTCGAGACCGGCCGGACCCACCAGATCCGCGTCCACATGGCCGCCACCAAGCACCCCTGCGCCGGGGACCTGCCCTACGGCGCGGACCCCGTGCTCGCCGGCAAGCTCGGACTCGAGCGCCAGTGGCTGCACGCGGTGCGGCTCGGCTTCACCCATCCGGAGACCGGGGAGTTCGTCGAGTTCGAGAGCAGCTATCCCGAGGATCTGCAGACCGCGCTCGACCGCCTGCGCCGCGCCCAGGGCTGACGGGGCGCCCGTGGACCGGCTGTTCGCGATCGGCCTCGTCGTCGTCATCGGCGGTCTGTTCCTCGCCGCGGTCGCCGGCCTCGCGGTCCTCGGTGTGATGCTGCGCCGGCACCGCGAGCGGCGCCTCGACCCCGCCTTCGTCGGGGCGCCGGTGGCCCACGGCACCGTGACCGAGCAGACCTTCCGGGGGCGGATCAGCAACGAGGCATACGAGCACCTCATCGTCTACGACGTCCGGCTCCCCGACGGCCGCACGTTCCGCGGCTGGGAGATCAAGCACCTCGCCCGGTGGCAGAGATCACGATTCGCCCCCGGCACCGAGCACCCGGTCGCCTGGCGCCCGGGAACGGGCGACGAGGTGCGCGCGATCGTCCGCTGAACGGACCGCGCAGGGGAGTCGGGAGCACCCCCGTGTCCGTGATCGGCGGTACCCTGGGACGAGCACAATCCGAGGCCGGGAAGAGGGATCCGTGAGCAGCGACAGCTTCGTACATCTGCACGTGCACACCGAGTACTCGATGCTCGACGGAGCGGCCCGCGTGGGCGACCTCATGGCGGCGACCAAGGAGATGGGGATGCCCGCCATCGCCACCACCGACCACGGGTACCTGTTCGGCGCGTTCGACTTCTGGAGCCAGGCGACGAGCGCCGGGGTCAAGCCGATCATCGGCGTCGAGGCCTACGTCACCCCCGGGACGTCACGCGGGGACAAGACCCGCGTCAAGTGGCGGACCGACGAGAGCCAGCGCGGCGACGACGTGTCCGGCGGCGGCGCCTACACCCACATGACGTTGCTGGCGGAGAACAACACCGGCATGCAGAACCTGTTCCGGGCGTCCTCGGTGGCCTCGCTCGACTCCGCGTTCGGCAAGTGGCCCCGCCTCGACCGGGAGCTCATCGAGAACCACGCGAGCGGCCTCATCGCCACCACCGGGTGCCCCTCGAGCGAGGTGCAGACGCGCCTGCGCCTGGGCCAGTACGACGAGGCGCTGCGCGCGGCCTCGGAGTACAAGGACATCTTCGGCGCCGGCAACTACTACTGCGAGATCATGGACCACGGGCTGTCCATCGAGCGCCGGGTCATCAAGGACCTGCTGCGGCTGGCGAAGGAGCTCGATCTCCCGCTCGTCGCGACGAACGACCTCCACTACACGCACGAATCGGATGCGAAGGCGCACGAGGCGCTGCTCGCGATCCAGTCCGGCTCCAAGCTCATCGAGCCGACCTACGACCAGGGCGGCAGCCGCTTCGCGTTCTCCGGATCCGGCTACTACCTCAAGTCGCCGGCGGAGATGCGCGCCCTGTTCAAGGAGATGCCCGAGGCCTGCGACAACACCCTCGAGATCGCCGAGCGCTGCGCGGTGTCCTTCGACACCTCGGCGAACTACATGCCGAAGTTCCCCTGCCCGCCGGGCGAGGACGAGACCTCCTGGCTCATCAAGGAGGTCGACAAGGGCCTCCACTACCGGTATCCCGGCGGGATCCCCGACGAGGTGCGCAAACAGGCGGACTACGAGCTCGAGGTCATCATCTCGATGGGCTTCCCCGGCTACTTCCTCGTCGTCGCCGACTTCATCAACTGGTCGAAGGACAACGGCATCCGGGTGGGCCCGGGCCGCGGCTCCGGCGCCGGCTCGATGGTTGCCTACGCGATGCGCATCACCGACCTCGACCCGCTCGAGCACGGCCTGATCTTCGAGCGCTTCCTCAATCCCGAGCGCGTCTCCATGCCCGACTTCGACGTCGACTTCGATGATCGTCGCCGCGGCGAGGTCATCGAGTACGTCACCCGCAAGTACGGCAGCGAGTACGTCGCGATGATCGTGACCTACGGCACGATCAAGACCAAGCAGGCGCTCAAGGACTCCGCGCGCGTGCTCGGCAAGCCGTTCTCGCTGGGGGAGCGGCTCACCAAGGCGCTGCCGCCGCCGGTCATGGCCAAGGACATTCCGCTGGCCGACATCGAGGACCCGCAGGCCAAGCGCTACGGCGAGGCCGGGGAGTTCCGCGAGTTCGTCGCCTCCGACCCGGACGCGCAGGAGACCTTCGCCACCGCCAAGGGACTCGAGGGGCTCAAGCGGCAGTGGGGCGTGCACGCCGCGGGCGTCATCATGTCCTCGGAGCCGATCATCGACGTGATCCCGATCATGCGCCGCTTCCAGGACGGCCAGGTCATCACCCAGTTCGACTACCCCACGAGCGAGGGCCTGGGGCTCATCAAGATGGACTTCCTGGGCCTGCGCAACCTCACGATCATCTCCGACGCGATCGCGAACATCGAGCTCAACCGCGACTTCCACCTCGACCTCGAGCAGCTCGCGCTCGACGACGCGGAGTCCTACAAGCTGCTGGCCCGCGGCGACACGCTCGGGGTGTTCCAGCTTGACGGCGCCGGCCTGCAGGGGCTGCTGCGCCTCATGCAGCCGGACAACTTCGAGGACATCTCCGCGACCCTCGCGCTCTACCGGCCCGGCCCGATGGGCGCCCAGTCACACACGAACTACGCACTGCGCAAGAACGACCAGCAGCCGATCACGCCCATCCACCCCGAGCTCGAGGAGCCGCTGCGCGACATCCTCGACACGACCTACGGCCTCATCATCTACCAGGAGCAGGTGATGGCGATCGCGCAGAAGGTCGCGGGGTACTCGCTCGGCCAGGCCGACATCCTGCGCCGCGCGATGGGCAAGAAGAAGAAGTCCGAGCTCGATAAGCAGCAGGTCGGCTTCTTCGAGGGGATGAAGGAGCGTGGCTTCTCCGAGGCCGCGGCGCAGGCGCTGTGGGACATCCTGCTGCCGTTCTCCGACTACGCGTTCAACAAGGCCCACTCCGCGGCCTACGGCGTGATCTCCTACTGGACCGCCTACCTCAAGGCGCACTACCCGGCGGAGTACATGGCCGCCCTGCTGACCTCGGTCGGGGACAACAAGGACAAGCTCGCGATCTACCTCGGCGAGTGCCGCCGGATGCGGATCACCGTGCTGCCGCCGGACGTCAACGAATCCGCGCAGAACTTCACCCCGGTCGGCACCGACATCCGGTTCGGGATGGGCGCGGTGCGCAACGTCGGGGCGAACGTGGTCGACGGCATCGTCGAGGCGCGCCAGGACAAGGGCGCCTTCACCTCCTTCACCGACTTCCTCGACAAGGTGCCCAGCCACGTGTGCAACAAGCGCACGATCGAATCGCTCATCAAGTCCGGCGCGTTCGACTCGCTCGGGCACACCCGCCGCTCGCTCGTCGAGGTGCACGAGGAGGCCGTCGACTCCGTCATCGGCGTCAAGCGGCAGGAGGCCGCGGGCCAGTTCGACCTGTTCGCCGGGCTCGGCGGCGACGATGCGAGCGAGACGAGCTTCTCCGTCTCGATCCCCGACCGCCCGGAGTGGGAGAAGAAGGAGAAGCTCGCGTTCGAGCGGGAGATGATCGGCCTCTACGTCTCCGACCACCCGCTCAACGGGCTCGAGGGCGTCCTGCAGAGCGAGGCGGAGGCCTCGATCGCGGAGATCGTCGACCCGGAGAACACCCGGCCGGAGGGCTCCTCGGTGAAGGTGTGCGGGATGATCACGCAGGTGCAGCGCCGGGTGTCGAAGAACTCCGGCAAGCCCTACGGCATCGTCACCGTCGAGGACCTCGAGGCGAGCGTCGAGGTGATGTTCTTCGGCGACGTCTACGAGCCCGTGGCGACGCTGCTCGCGACCGACCTCGTCGTCACCGTGACGGGACGGATCCGGCGCTCCGACGACCGCCCGGCCTCCCTCATGGCGCAGTCGATGACGATCCCCGACGTCACCGACCCCGCGGACCGGGCGCTCCACATCACCATGCCGGTGCAGCGGTGCACCCCGGAGCTCGTCGAGCAGCTCGGGGAGATCCTGCGCGCAAACTCCGGGCCCACCGAGGTCCGGCTCAGCCTCACCCAGCCCGGCCGCAGCATCGTCATAAAGCTCGATGCGAGCGTGCGGGTGACCCCGGGGCCGAGCCTGTTCGGCGACCTCAAGGCGCTCCTCGGCGCCCAGTGCCTGCAGGTGTCCTCCCCGTCGATGTTCGGGTGAGCCGATCCAGCGCTGTGGGCTCGAGCGCGAACGGCGACCAGCCGGCTGCGAGTCGTAGACTGGGGTAGTGACCACTTCACCGATCAATCGCCTCGACCTCCGCGACTCCGCACTCGACCGCCGCACCCTGCGCGCCTCTGTCCCGCGGGCCCAGGTCGACCTGTCCGACGCAGTCGCCGCCGTCGGCCCGCTGCTCGCCGCCGTCCGCGAGCACGGCCGCTCCGCCGTCCTCGAGTACACCGAGCGCTTCGACCGGGTGGCGCTCGACACCGTGCGCGTGCCGGCCGCCGAGCTCACCCGCGCCGCCGCCGAGCTCGACCCGCGGATCCGCGCCGCGCTCGAGGAGACCATCCGTCGCACGCGCGCAGTCGCCGCCGCCGATGCCCGGCCCCCGGTGACGACGAGCTTCGACGGCGGCGGCACCGTGACCACCCGCTGGCTCCCGGTCGACCGGGTGGGCCTCTACGTGCCCGGCGGGCTCGCGGTGTACCCGTCCACCGTGGTGATGAACGTCGTGCCGGCGCAGGTCGCCGGTGTCGCCTCGCTCGCGATCGCCTCGCCGCCGCAGTCCACCGGGCTGCCGCACCCCACCGTCATGGCCGCGGCCGCGATGCTCGGGGTCGAGGAGGTGTGGGCGATGGGCGGCGCACAGGCCGTCGCCGCGTTCGCCCACGGGTTCGACGACGGCGAGGTGCTCGAACCGGTCGACCTCATCACCGGCCCGGGCAACGCCTTCGTCGCCGCCGCCAAGGCCAGCGTCCGCTCGGTGGTCGGGATCGACTCGGTGGCCGGTCCGACGGAGATCATCGTCCTCGCCGACGACACCGCCGACCCGCGCTTCGTCGCCGCCGACCTCATCAGCCAGGCCGAGCACGACCCGCAGGCGGCCTCCGTGCTCGTCACCGCCTCGGAGGCGCTGGCCGACGCGGTCGCCGCCGAGCTCGCCGCACAGGTGCCCGCCGCTGCCCACCGGGAGCGGATCGCCGAGGCGCTCGCCGGGCCGCAGTCGGGGATCGTGCTCGTGCGGGACCTCGATGCCGGCATCGCCGTGCTCAACGCCTACGCCGGGGAGCACGTGCAGCTCATGGTCGCCGAGCCCCGCGCCGTCGCGGAGCGTGTGACGAACGGGGGAGCGGTGTTCCTCGGCGACCACTCGCCGGTGGCGCTCGGCGACTACTGCGCCGGCTCCAACCACGTGCTGCCGACGATGGGGAACGCGGCCCACGCCTCCGCGCTCGGCATCCAGTCCTTCCTCAAGGGCAGCCAGGTCATCGACTACCCGGCCCCGGCGCTCGCCGCCGTCGCCGACCACATCGTCGCACTCGCCGCGGACGAGGATTTGCCCGCCCACGGCGCCGCGGTGAGCCTGCGCTTCGCCGCGGATGAGGAGAACTGATGCACTGCCCGTTCTGCCGCCACCCCGATTCCCGGGTCGTCGACTCCCGCACCTCGGAGGACGGCTCGTCGATCCGACGGCGCCGCCAGTGCCCCAACTGCATGCGGCGCTTCACCACGATGGAGCACACGAGCCTCGCGGTGATCAAGCGCTCCGGGGTGTCCGAGGAGTTCTCCCGGCAGAAGGTGATCTCCGGTGTGCGCAAGGCCTGCCAGGGCCGACCGGTGGGGGAGGACGACCTCGCGAAGCTCGCCCAGCGGGTCGAGGAGAAGATCCGCAGCCGCGGGATCGCGGAGATCGACGCCGACGAGGTGGGGCTGGCGATCCTCGAGCCGCTGCGCGAGCTCGACCAGGTGGCGTTCCTCCGCTTCGCGAGCGTGTACCAGGGCTTCGAGTCGCTCGAGGATTTCGAGGCCGCGATCGCCTCGCTGCGCGCCGAGCGCGATGCCGAACCCGCCGGGGCCGCTGCGGGGACCGCTCCCTCCGAGGTTCCTGAGCAGAACTCGTGAAATCGAGTTGTCGAATCCGAGTGTTCTCGGTATAGTATGAGTTCTGCGCGCTCAGGCGCGCCCGCCGCCGGCGGCATCGGAGGGGAAGCCGACGCCGTCGGCGGCCTCTATTCACCCACCCCCCAAACCTCAATTTCCGAAGGTTCCTGAGAGCGGATCCGCAATTTCGTGCAATCTCACGCTGCGGACGGGACAGCGATCCGGGTGACCGGGCAGGCCACGTACCCGCTCAGGTGACCCGGCAGGCCCCGTCCGCGGTCAGCGGGTGAGGTACGGGCTGAGCACGGACGGCTCCGCCCCGACGACGCGCAGCCGCGAGGTCGACCGGGTGAGGGCCACGTAGAGCTCGCCGATCCCCGTGGGATCACCGGCAGGGGCTATCGAGGCGGGCTCGACGATGATGACGCTGTCGAACTCGAGCCCCTTCGCCTCGTACGGGGTGAGCACCGCGACGGTGTGGTCGATGCCGGCGGGACCGAGTCCGAAGTCCACCCCGCCGTCCTGGGTCAGCGCGTGCTCGATGAGCTCCCCGTGCCCGGCCGTCGCGATCACCGCGACCCGCCCGCCGCCGAGCAGTGCGAGCTCCTCCCGGATCATGCCCGGCAGTCCCGCGCACACCGCGGCGACATCGCCGAGCACCTCGATCTGCGGCTCCCACGTGCCCTCGCGGGCAGGCGAGGGCACGGCGAGATCCGGGAAGTAATCGCGCAGCAGCCGGTTGGCGAGCACCATGATGCGCCCCGGCGTCCGGTACGACACGGTCAGCTGCTCGAGTGCGAAGCGGTCGCCGACGTGCGGCTGGAGCATCGAGGCCCAGGTGCGATCGGGATCGACTGAGCTCGCCTGCGCGAGGTCGCCCACCAGTGTCGCCGACTTGCTCGGCACCCGGCGGAACAGCAGTCGCAGCTGCATCGGGCTGAGCTCCTGCGCCTCGTCGACGACGAGGTGCCCGTAGGTCCATTCGCGGTCCTCGACGGCGCGCTCGGCGACGGTGAGATGCGGGTCGCGGGAGTCGTAGCGCTCGGCCAGATCCGCGGCGGAGACCATGCCCTGGGTGCCGGTCATCTCGATCACCGCCTCGGCGTACTCGGTGTCGGCCCGCGGGGCCGACGCGGACTCCGCCCAGCCGCCGATGAGCTCGGCGATCTCGTCGAGCAGCGGCACGTCATCGACCGTCGGCGAGGCGCCCTTGAACCGGCGCAGCAGCGCCATCTGCTCGTAGTCGAGCAGGCCGTGGGCGGCCGCGACGAGCTTGTGGGGCTTGGACAGCAGAGCGTCGAGGACGCCGAGCGGGGTGAGCGGCAGCCAGCACAGGTTGATCGCCACCCGCACATCCGCGGCGCCGCGCAGCTCTTCGAGGAGCTCGGGCATGCGCTCCTCGTCGGCGGAGATCCCCATGGAGTCGGCGAGCGCCGGAGCGAGCTGCCGGAGCACCTGGGAGACGAAGGTCGTGCGCGCCCGGTTGTGCGGGTACCCGGTGCGCCGTGCCCGTTCGCGGGCGGTGCGCACCATCTCCGGGGTCAGGGTGAGGGTGTGGCGCCCCACCTGCAATCGGCGCGGCTCCTGCGGGACCCGCTGATAGTTCTTCACCGCCCGGGCGATGACCTGCACCATCCGCAGATCGCCCTTGACGGCGGCCGCGGCGGGACGATCGCGGGCAGTGAGGTCGAAGCCGGGCATGAGCTGGCCCGGGGTCTGCAGCACCGCGCCGGTCTCCCCGAGGGACGGCAGCACCTGCTCGATGTACTTGAGGAACACCGGCGAGGGGCCGATGAGGAGGACGCCGGACTTCGCGATCCGCTCCCGGTGCTGGTAGAGGAGGTAGGCGGCGCGGTGCAGGGCGACCGCCGTCTTACCGGTGCCCGGCCCGCCCTGCACCACGACGACACCGGACAGCGGCTTGCGGATGATGGAGTCCTGCTCGGACTGGATGGTCGCGACGATGTCGCTCATCCGGCCCGTGCGATGGGCATCGAGGGCGGCGATGAGCGCGCCCTCGCCGTGGAGCGAGCGGATCTCGGCGTCGTCGAGCGCGTCGAGGTCGAGCACGTCGTCCTCGACGCCGATCACCGTGCGGCGGCGCGTGGCGATGTGCCGGCGGCGCACGATCGAGCCGGGCTCGGCCGCAGTGGCGCGGTAGAACGGCTCGCTGGCGGGGGCGCGCCAGTCCATGAGGAGCTGGCGGCGGTCGCTGTCGGAGATGCCGATCCGGCCGATGTAGGTCGTCTCCCCGGCCGCGGAGTCGATCCGACCGAAGCACAGACCCTCCTCGGCGTTGGTGAGCCGGATGAGCTGGTCCTCGTAGAGCGTGGCGAAGGCGTCGCGCTCCGAGCGGTTCTGGTGGTGCCCGCCCACATGGGAGCGGCGCACCGAGCCGAGCTTCCCCTGCGCCTCGGCCCGCAGCTCGTCGAGGCGCGCATATACCACGTCGAGGTTCTGCTGCTCGTGGTCGATCTCTGTCTGTTCGCTCACCGTCCACCTTTCCAATCGGCAATCAATTATGCCGGGTCGCCGGGGGTCGACGGTGTCGACGCGCTCGCATCGTGAGAAGAGTTCCTCGCCCGGACACCCCGTTGTCATGTCGCGTTCCAGGTGGGAGCCGGTGCCCGCGGGTTTCAGCCGGCCCGCGATCCATGGTCGATGAATGCGTCGAGCGCGTCCCCGCAGCGCACGGACGCCACGGCGGGGCCGCGGCGCATGGCCTTCGCGAGGCCCACGGCGTCGATCGGCTCCTGCGTCCCGGCGACGACGACGTTGCCGTAGCGCCGGCCCCGGAGCTGCCCGGGGTCGGCGACGAGCGCGAGGTGGGTGAAATGGCTGCGCATCTCGCCGAGCTCCGCGCGGAGCGCGGCGTGCGGGGGCCGGTCGGCGATGTTGGCGAGGTAGAGTCCGCCGGGGCCGAGGACCCGGGCGACCTCGGCGAAGAACTCCGGAGCGGCGAGTGCCGCCGGGGTGGTGTCGCCGGCGAAGGCATCGCGCACGACGAGGCCCACCGCGGAGTCGCGAAAGGTGGCGATCTCCTCGGCGCCGTCGCCGCACCGCAGTGCGAGCGCGGGGGAGCGGGGCAGGTCGAACCACTCCCGCACCTGCCGCACGAGCTCGGCGTCGATGTCGATCGCGGTCTGGCGCGAGCCGGGCCGGGAGGCATCGAGCCATCGCGGCAGGGCGCACCCCGCGGCGCCGATGTGCACGGCGCGCAGCGTCGTCCTCGGTGCGAAGACGGTGTCGACAACCCGGGACATCCAGTCGAGGTATTCGAAATCGAGGCGCAACGGGTCGCCGACGGTGATCGAGGAGCTCGGGACCCCGTTGACGAACAGCACCCACGAATCCGGCTCCCCGGGCACCGGCTCGAGACGCGCGATCCCGGTGGAGATCGGCACTTCGCGGGCCGCGGCGGCGTGTGCGGCGCGTTTCCTCCCCATGTCCTCCACCCTACGCGTCGCCCGATGTCACAGGGACGCGCCTCGTCAGGTCACAGGTGAGCGCGTCCGCAGGTCACAGACACGCGCGTCCGCAGGTCACAACCGGCCTGGCACGGCAGCGGATATCCACAGGCGGACACGCGGCATGGTGCCGCCGGCCCGCGCGGAGTGGACTGCACCCATGAGTGCATACACCGTCACCCGGCCCACCGACCTCGTCGGCATCGTCCCCCACATCCTGGGCTATACGCCCACGGACTCCCTCGTCCTCGTCACCGGCAGCCGCAGCGGCGACCGCGGCGAGGTCGGCCTCACCGTCCGCTTCGACTTCGGGTTCTCCGAGGCCGCGCACCTCGACGCCGAGGACCTCGCCGCCGTCGTCTCCACGCTCGAGCATGCCGAGGGCGCCGCGGCGGTCTTCCCGATCCTGTTCAGCGCCGAGGTGCCCACCGCGCTCGGTCTGCTCGGCGAACCGGAGAGCGAGCTCCTCGTCGACCATTTCCGACTCCCCGTGTTCCTCATCTGTGCCGCGCTCGCCGAGGCCGGGTACGAGGTCGCCGACCCGCTGTGGGCAGGCGGCGGCTTCTGCGGCAGCCTCGACGACCCCGAGGAGCTCTACGGCCGGGCGGAGACCACCGACACCGAGGTCGCGGTGCGCCTCATTGCCGACGGGCGCAGCCATGCCGAGGACTTCGCCGCGGCGACCGCCCACCCGGTCCCGCCGCCCGAGCTGCTCACCGGCGCCGCGCGGATCCGGGCGTCCGCCCCATCGGCGGCCGCCCGCTACGACGCGGCGCTCGCAGACCTCCGTGCGCTGCTCGACCTCGCCGAGGATCCGCGTGCGACGGTCGCCCAGGTGCCCGGGGTGCTGAGCCCGGGAGGGGTCGTCGGCATGGAACTCATGTGCGCCGAGCTGTGGAGCAGGGACTGCATCGAGATGATCCTCGGCTTCGACCACCCCGATTTCTCACCCGCCCGCATCGCGGCGCTGGAGCCGGGCACCTTCGCGGCCTGGGCGCGGCCGATCGCACGCTCGGCCGCAGCGGCGGAGTCGATGATCGGACTGTCCCCGGAGCGCCCGGACTTCGCGCGGACCGCGTACTCGGTCGCCTACCTCGACTGTCTGGTCCCGGCTGTGGACGAGGCGAGCCGTCCGGCCGTCCTCGCGATGCTCGCCTGGTTGGAATGGGGCCGAGCGCGCAACTCCTTCGCCGACCACTACGCCTGCCGGTCCCTCGCGCTCGACCCCGACTACACGCTCGCCGGGCTCGTCCACGGCGCGGTGACGCGAGGACTGCCGCCGCGCTGGATGGCCGCTTCGGGCCGCTGAGCGGACACGGGGGTCCGGAGCGGATCCGGGGATCGGCGTGTCCGCCGGCCCGGCGAGCCGCCGGCGAGGATTCGCCCGAGCCGGAATATCGTGCGAGAATGGGGTGTTGACCCAGTCGTACGACTGTGCAGGGCCTGTTCTGCGCCGACGTGCTTGACATGGGTCTTACTGATGCCTCCACGGCATCGGTGGTCCGCCGCCAGACTCCCCGAAAGGTGAACTCGTGCCGACAGACGAGAAGGATTCGAGCACAGCAGCCGAAACCACCGCACAGACTGCTCCTGCTAAGAAGTCCACTCGGTCGAGTTCCACGACCAAGCGTACTGCGTCCACCACAGCGAATAAGACCGCGGCAGCGAAATCGTCGACTGCCGCGAAGACGGCCACGGCGAAGAAGACGGCCGCAGAGTCCGGCGCGGGGGAGAAGACCACCGCGAAGTCCACGACGGCGAAGAAGCCCTCTGCGAAGACCACCGCTGCGAAGACGACGGCGGCGAAGAAGCCTGCTGCCAGGTCGACTGCGAAGAAGCCCGCTGCGGCAGCGACGGGAGACGAGAAGCCCACTGCTGCGAAGTCGACGGCCGCGAAGTCGTCGACTGCGAAGTCGACCCCGGCCAGGAAGTCGACGGCGGCGAAGAAGTCGACGGCCGCGAAGTCGACCCCGGTCGAGGACACCGCCGCTGAAGCCACCGAGGCGCCGGCCAAGAAGACCACGGCCCGTCGGGCACCTGCGAAGACGACGACGGCTGCGAAGAGCACGACCGCGAAGTCCACCGGCGCGAAGGGCACGACCGCGAAGTCCGCCGCGCAGTCGGAGGCGGACGAGCCGGCCGCAGCCGAGTCGCCCGCCAAGACCACGGCGAAGAAGACGACCGCGAAGAAGACGACCGCGCGCAAGCCTGCGGCGAAGAAGACCACCGCGAAGGCGACCGGTGCCGCAGCGAAGGCGACCGAGGAAGCCGTGCCCGAACCCGGTGCCGCCGAAGAGGTCGAGGCGGTCGTCGCCAAGGAGGAGACGGAGACCAAGAACTCCCAGGAGGAGAAGAAGAACGAGGCCGTCAAGGAGGCCGGAGGATTCGTCGTCTCCGACGCCGACGACGATGCCCCGGCCCAGCAGGTCGTCTCCGCCGGCGCCACCGCCGACCCCGTCAAGGACTACCTCAAGCAGATCGGCAAGGTCGCGCTGCTCAACGCCGCCGAGGAGGTCGACCTCGCCAAGCGGATCGAAGCCGGCATGTACGCCGAGCACCTCCTCGCCGAGGGCACCGTGACCGAGGCCCGCGACACCCGTGACTACAAGTGGATCATCCACGACGGGCGGATCGCCAAGAACCACCTCCTCGAGGCCAACCTGCGCCTCGTCGTATCGCTGGCCAAGCGCTACACGGGCCGCGGCATGCTGTTCCTCGACCTCATCCAGGAGGGCAACCTCGGCCTCATCCGCGCCGTGGAGAAGTTCGACTACACCAAGGGCTTCAAGTTCTCGACCTACGCCACCTGGTGGATCCGCCAGGCGATCACCCGTGCGATGGCCGACCAGGCGCGCACCATCCGCATCCCGGTGCACATGGTCGAGGTCATCAACAAGCTCGCCCGTGTGCAGCGCCAGATGCTCCAGGACCTCGGGCGCGAGCCCACCCCGGACGAGCTCGCCAAGGAGCTCGACATGACGCCCGAGCGCGTCGTCGAGGTGCAGAAGTACGGCCGCGAGCCGATCTCCCTGCACACCCCGCTCGGCGAGGACGGCGACTCCGAGTTCGGTGACCTCATCGAGGACTCCGAGGCCGTCGTGCCGGCGGACTCCGTGAGCTTCACCCTGCTCCAGGAGCAGCTCCACTCCGTGCTCGACACCCTCTCTGAGCGCGAGGCCGGAGTGGTCTCCATGCGGTTCGGGCTCAACGACGGGCAGCCGAAGACGCTGGACGAGATCGGCAAGGTCTACGGCGTCACGCGCGAGCGGATCCGGCAGATCGAGTCGAAGACGATGGCGAAGCTCCGCCACCCGTCCCGCTCCCAGGTGCTGCGCGACTACCTCGACTGATCCGGGCCGGCGCACGGGCAGGTCAGCCGACCCGTCGACCGCGCTCCCCGAAAGTGCAACGCGAACTGCTGCGGCGGCCGAACAGGGGCGACTAGCGCGGCTGGATGACGGTGAACGCGGCGTTCTGCGAGTCGATGAACCGGCCCACCCGGCCGTGGGTGGAATTGTGCGGGGCGGCGAGCCAGTCACCGCCGAGCTCACGCACCCGGCCGGCCACCGCATCGGCGTCCTCGACCTGGATGTAGGACTCCCAGTGCGCGGGGATCCCGACGTTCGAGGTGTCGAGGATCCCGCCGCGCGGGGTCCCCGTGTCGGGCAGTGCGAACGTCGAGTAGCGGAACTCGTCGGTGTCGCTCACCGGGCTGATCTCCCAGTCGAACACCGCGCGGTAGAACTCGTGCACCGCGGGATCCTTCGTGTGGAGCTCGAACCAGCAGGCGGCACCCGTGACGTCGACGCCGGTGAGGCCGCGGTCGTCCTCGTACTCGAGGACGCCGAACGCGGTACCCGCGGGGTCCGCGACGAGAGCGACGCCGGCGGTCCCGTCGAACTCCGGGATCGCCATCATCGCCTGCCCGCCTCCCGTGTCGACGCGGGCGAGGAAATCGGTGAGCTCGGCCACCCGGAAGTACACCGACCAGAACGCCGGCTGTCCGGCGGGGGCCTCGGCCGGCTGCGGGCTGATCCCCGCGACGACCCGGCCGTCGCGGACCGCCTTGACCCCGAAGCCCATCGGACCCGGCTCGGTGAACTCCCACCCGAACAGCGAACCGTAGAAGGTCCGTGCGCTCTCGACGTCGGGGGAGCTGAGCTCGACCCAGCAGGGATGATTCGGGGCGATCGTGGTGTCGGTCATGCCTCCAGTCTTCTGGCCCCGCCGGTGATCACCAAATCCCCGCCTTTGCTACGGCGCAGTGAGGAGGTCGGTCGGCCCCCGGAGAGCACACGGAACGGAGAGGGACGATCATGCATTTCGACGCAGTATTCACCGGCGGGCGGTTCCGGACGATGGACCCCGAACGCCCCGAGGCGCACTCGATCGGCGTCATCGACGGCCGCATCCGTGCGCTCGACGACGACGTCACCCGGCTCCCGGCGCACCGGACCTACGACCTCGGCGGCGCCCCGGCGGCGCCCGCCTTCAATGACGTCCACCACCACCTCTCCATGCGCGGGCAGCGCCTCAACGGCGTCGACCTGCGGGCGAGCACGGTGTCCTCGATGGAGGATCTCTACGACGCGGTCGCCGCCGCGGCCCGCGACGCGCAGCCGGGGGAGTGGATCTACGGCTCCGGCTACGACCAGAACAAGCTCGACGACGCGCATCCCCTGGCCGCCGAGCTCGACCGCCGGGCCCCGGACAACCCGGTGTGGCTCGAGCACGTGTCCGGGCACATGGGGGTGGCGAACTCCCGCGCCTTCGAGGTCGCCGGATTCGCCGAGCTCTCCGAGGTCCCCGACGTCGACGGCGGGCACGTCGCGCGCACGGAGGACGGCCGCACCGCTGCCGGGCTCGTCCAGGAGCGAGCGATGGACCTCATCACCGGGGTGTACAAGCCCCTGCCGGTCGACGACATCGTCCGCAATCTCCGCACCGCCTCCGAGCAGGCGCTGCGTGAGGGGATCGGTTCGATCACCGAGCCGAGCATCGGGAACTCGCCGGTCGACCTCCACGCCTACCTCACGGCGTAGGAGACCGGAGCACTCGGCGTGCGCGCCACGGTCACGCCGTACCTCACGGCCCTGCACCACATCATCGGCCGCGACGACGCCTCCGGTGAGGGCCTCGACCTCGGCCGGCGCACCGGGATGGGCGACGAATGGCTGCGGATCGGCCCGGTCAAGGTGCTCACCGACGGCTCTCTCATCGGCCGCTCCGCGGCGATGACGTGCTGCTACC
Organism: Brevibacterium sp. NPDC049920; assembly: GCF_040656435.1. Taxonomy (NCBI): domain Bacteria; kingdom Bacillati; phylum Actinomycetota; class Actinomycetes; order Micrococcales; family Brevibacteriaceae; genus Brevibacterium; species Brevibacterium sp. NPDC049920. The sequence goes on along the minus strand of NZ_JBFAMF010000002.1, from coordinate 262,542 downwards.
ACGGCGAGGAGTCGAGCGGCTACATGGCCTGGGACGTCGAGGAGCTCACCGAGCTCCTCCGCGGCGCCTACCGTCTGGGTTTCCGGCTCGCCACCCACGCGATCGGCGACGCCGCCGTCGACCACGCCCTCGACATCATCGAGGGCGCCCAGCGGGACTACCCGCGGACCGACCCGCGCAACCGGATCGAGCACTTCGGCGTGGCCTCCGACGAGCAGATCGCCCGTGCCGCACGGCTCGGCCTCATCGGCGTGCCGCAGCCGCGCTCATCACCGAGATCGGCGACGGCATGGCCCGTGCCCCCGGCCCCGAGCGCACCCAGCTGTGCTACCGCGTCCGCTCCCTCATCGACGCCGGCATCCGCGTCCCCGGCTCCTCCGACGCCCCGGTGGTCGACGGCAGCCCGATCCTCGGCATCCACGACTTCGTCAACCGGCGCACCGCGGGCGGCGCGGAGTTCGGTCCGGCGGAGACGATCACCGCTGAGCAGGCGCTGCGGGCCTACACCGTCGACTCCGCCTACGCCTCGCACGAGGACACGCTCAAGGGCGACCTGTCGATCGGCAAGCTCGCGGACTTCACCGTGCTCAGCGACGACCTCCTGCAGGTCCCGGCCGAGGAGCTCAAGGACGTGCAGGTCGGCGCGACGGTGGTCGGCGGCGAGATCCGCTACGACGACGGCGCGATCCGCAGCTGACACGCATCCTTCCGGCTCAGTCCTCGAGGAACTCCTGCACCCCGGCGACGATCGCCGCGGCATAGCGCTCGCGGCCCGCGGCGCTCTCCATGAGCGCCGCCTCGTCCGGGTTGCGCATCTCCCCGCACTCGACGAGCACCGCGGGCACCTTCGCGTGGTTGAGCCCGGCGATGTCCGTCCGGGCGACGATCCCGTCGTCGCCGTAGGCGGGGTTGGGGGCGAGGTCGGCCGCGCCGAAGGCCTCGACCATGTCCTCGGCGAGCGTGCGGGAGGGCTCGTCGACGCCCGCGTGCGGCGAGTCCTCGACGACGACCATGTGGAACCCGGTCGCCGAGGTGTCCTCGGTCCCGTTCGCGTGGATGCTCACGAGCACATCCGCGCCCGCGTCCCCGGCGAACTGCCCGCGCTCGTCGACGCACGGACCCACGCCCTCGTCGTCCTCCCGGGAGAGCACCACCTCGGCGCCGAGGTCCTCGAGGCGCTCGCGCACCGCTGCGGCCACCTCCCAGTTGAATGCGTTCTCGGGATAGTCGGTGGCCGAGGCCGTCCCCGTCGTATTGCACGCCTTGATGCCGCCGCGCCCGTCCGGCACCGGCGCGGTGACCTCCGCCGGGTGCGCGGCGTTGCCGCCGTTGTGACCCGGATCGACGGCGACGACGAACCCGGTGAGGGGCTCCTCGACAGGGGTCGGCGTCGGGGTCTCGGTGGGCACCGGGGTGGCCGCCGCCGAGGTGCCCTCCGCCGGGCTCCCCACCGTGCCGGTGGACGGATTCTCCGCCGGCCCCGCTCCCGAGCAGCCGGCGAGCAGCATCGTGCTCGCGAGGAGGCCGGTGATCCAGAGGCTGCGTGACATGTGCCCCAGTATCCCACCCGGCACCTCCCCGGCATCCGGGCGCCCTCGCCCGGAGGCCCCCACCCGGCACGCACCCGAAACGTCGCCGGGGCAGCGGCATGGCAACCGGGTGCGGGCGGTGCGGACTCGTAGACTGGGGGCCGTCGATCGAGCGGAAGGAACCTGCGTGGCAGCCAGAGGAGCGAAGACCGAGGACTACGGTGCACGACAGCTGTCCGTCCTGTCCGGACTGGACGCCGTCCGCAAGCGGCCGGGCATGTACATCGGCACCACCGACTCCCGCGGCCTCATGCACTGCCTGTGGGAGATTATCGACAACTCCGTCGACGAGGCGCTCGCCGGCCACGGCGATCACATCGAGATCACGCTGCACGCCGACGGCTCCGTCACCGTCTCCGACACCGGGCGCGGCATCCCCGTCGACATCGAACCCAAGACCGGTCTCACCGGCGTCGAGGTCGTGATGACGAAGCTCCATGCCGGCGGCAAGTTCGGCGGCGGCTCCTACGCCGCGGTCGGCGGTCTCCACGGCGTCGGAGCCTCCGTCGTCAATGCGCTCTCCGCCCGGCTCGACGTCGAGGTCACCCGCGGCTCCAAGGTCCACCGGATGTCCTTCAAGCGCGGTGCCCCCGGCCGCTTCGACGACTCCGGCGGCGTGCTGTCCCCGGACAACCCCTTCACCCTCTTCGAATCCGCTTCCGAGCTCGAGATCATCGGCAAGGCCAAGCGCGGGGTCACCGGCACCCGGATCCGCTACTGGTCGGATCCGCAGATCTTCCTCAAGGACGCCCACTTCACCTACGACACCCTCGTCGACCGCGCCCGCCAGACGGCCTTCCTCGTGCCCGGCCTCGGCATCACCATCCACGACGAGCGCGGGGTCGAACGCGACGAGACCGGGGAGATCATCACCTCGCGGACCGAGGAGTTCCGGTACTCCGGCGGGATCTCGGAGTTCGTCGAGCACCTCGCCCACGACGATGCCGTGACCGACGTGTGGCGGCTGGCCGGCTCCGGTACCTTCACCGAGACGGTGCCGGTGCTCGACGAGGACGGCCACATGGTGTCCACCGCGGTCCCGCGCGAAGTCGGCGTCGACATCGCGGTGCGCTGGGGCAAGGGCTACGACACCCGGGTGAAGAGCTTCGTCAACATCATCGCCACCCCCAAGGGCGGCACGCACATGACCGGCTTCGAGCAGTCCCTGCTCAAGACCGTGCGCAGGTCCGTCGACCAGAACGCCCGCCGCCTCAAGGTCGGCAAGGACAAGCTCGAGAAGGACGACGTGCTCGCCGGCCTCACCGCCGTCGTCACCGTGCGACTCGCCGAACCGCAGTTCGAGGGCCAGACGAAGGAGGTGCTCGGCACCTCCGCGGTCCGCCAGATCGTTGCCCGCACCGTCGAGCAGGAGCTCGGTGCGCTGCTGAACTCCTCGAAGCGGCAGGAGAAGCAGCAGGTCAACCTCCTGCTCGAGAAGGTCGTGGCGGAGATGAAGTCGCGGATCTCGGCGCGCACCCACAAGGAGAACCAGCGGCGCAAGACCGCGCTCGAATCCTCGTCGCTGCCCGCCAAGCTCTACGATTGCCGCAAGACCGATCTCGACCGCTCCGAGCTGTTCATCGTCGAGGGCGATTCCGCGATGGGCACCGCGAAGGCCGCCCGCGACTCCGAGCACCAGGCGCTGTTCCCGATCCGCGGCAAGATCCTCAACGTGCAGAAGGCCTCGGTGGGCGACATGCTCGCCAACGCCGAGTGCTCCGCGCTGATCCAGGTCATCGGCGCCGGCGCCGGGCGCAGCTTCGATCTCGAGTCCGCACGCTACGGCAAGGTCATCATCATGACCGACGCCGACGTCGACGGCGCCCACATCCGCACCCTGCTGCTCACGCTGTTCTTCCGGTACATGCGTCCGCTCGTCGAGGCCGGCCGGGTGTTCGCGGCGGTGCCGCCGCTGCACCGGGTGGAGATCGTCCACCGCGGCAAGGCCAACGAGGTCGTCTACACCTACTCCGAAGCGGAGCTCTACACCCTCCTCAAGCGGCTCGACCGCACGAAGAAGGCCTACAAGGAGCCCATCCAGCGCTACAAGGGGCTCGGCGAGATGGATGCCGACCAGCTCGCGGAGACGACGATGGAACCGGGCATGCGCTCGCTGCGCCGGGTGACCATGGGCGACGCCGAGGCCGCTGAGCGCACCTTCGGACTCCTCATGGGGTCCGAGGTCGCACCGCGCAAGCAATTCATCGTGTCCGGTGCGGCGATGCTCGACGCCGAGCGTATCGACGCCTGAGCCGTCACGCTCCTGGCCGGGGCCGCTGCGGCCCGTCCGCTCCGGAGCCGCCTCGCGTCGACCCGGATCAGGCCAGCGTGGGTGCGGCGAGGATGAGCGTCGGGACGAGCACGAGGCACGCGGCCGCGACGAGCTCGACCGTCCGCACGCGGGTGCGCGCCGCGGGGAGCTTACGGTCGAGGCGGGCGAGCCGTGCCCGGGTGAGATCCGTGCTGTGCGCCCCGGGATGGACGCGTGCTCCGGTCTCGACGGCCTCCGCCAGCGGTGCGGCGCCCAGGCTCGCACGCGCCCGGTCGTCGGCCATGAACTCGATGAGCGCGGACACCGCGGCGAGCGCGGTCGAGGTCGCCGGGACGAACGGCAGCGCCCGGTTCCATGCCGCGAACGGCAGCACGAGCAGATCGTGGTGGAGGTCGAGGTGCGCCTGCTCGTGCGCGACGACGGCCCTCCGCTGCTCATCGGTGAGCACCGCGAGCAGACCGGTCGTCACCACCGTCGTGCCCGAGCCGCGGCCCGGCAGGCAGTAGGCGACCGGGCTGTCGCTGGTGAGCACCCGTGTGTTCGGCAGCTCGGCCGACGGCTCGGTGAGGAGGTCGACGAGCGCGGAATGCCGGCGCCGGTGCCTCAGGACGAGCACGGACTGCACGAGGAGCGAGCTGATGAGGCGGACGGTGAGGAGCACCGCGACGAGGAGCAGCAGCCACTGCCACCACGCGAGCAGGGACAGCGCCTGCAGGTCGGCGAGGCCGATCAGTCCGTCACCGAGCGAGCCGGCCATCGGGGCGGTCGCGAACACGACGGCGGTGCCGATGAGCGAGAGTCCGCCGGCGAGGCCCACCGCCTGCCACAGCACGAGCCGGGAGAGCGGGTCGATGAGCGGGGAGCGGCGCGCGAGCGCGACCGGCACCGGCCACGCGAGCACGAGGGCCAGCACGGCGAGGAGGGTTCCGGTGATGAGCATCGCGGGCCGCCCGGTCGGGCGTCGGTCCTCAGCGCTGGACGAGCGGGCGCTGGAGCAGCGAGGACAGGAAGGCCGTGTCGGAGTCCGACACGGAGCCGAGGAAGCGGGCGAGCACGGCGTGGCGGTCCGGGGCCTGGTCGAGGACCTCGGTCATGAGTTCGGCCACGTGGTCCTCGCGGCTCGACACGGTGAGGTAGCGGTGGGGGCGCTCGGCGCGGACCCGGGTCACCAGGCCCTTCTTCTCGAGCCGGGTGAGCACGGTGTGGACCGTGGTGAGTGCGGGATCGCGGTCGCTGAGCGCATCGCGGAGGCCGGCCGCGGTGAGGCCGGCGGGGTGATTCCACAAGGCGTTCATCACGCTGCGCTCCAGTTCACCCAGTGTTCCCACGCTCGTCGCCCCGATCAGTCAGAATGCTTGCAGTCGCGGTCTGCGGATGGCCGCGTCCACCATGCAGTGTAGTCCGGTCCACCGCCGACGCGCCACCATACGAGACGGTCAGGTGTCATTTCCGAGCACTTTCGTAGTTACCGTGGAGTCGGAGTATTCTACGGACAGTAGAAACCGCAGCAGAATCTCGAGACGTCGCCGGGCCCCGGTGCGCCCCGATACGACGGAGAACAGGGAGGCGTTCGTGGATCTCGATCCAGTCCTCATCGGCCGGTGGCAGTTCGGCATCACCACGGTCTACCACTTCTGGATGGTGCCGCTGACCCTCGGGCTCGGCCTGCTCGTCGCCATCCTGCAGACGATGTACCACCGCACCGGCAACGAGATGTGGCTGCGGGCCACGAAGTTCTGGGGCAAGCTCTACCTCATCAACTTCATCATGGGCGTCGCCACCGGCATCGTCCAGGAGTTCCAGTTCGGGATGGCGTGGTCGGAGTACTCCCGCTTCGTCGGCGACGTGTTCGGCGCTCCGCTCGCCATGGAGGCGCTCATCGCCTTCTTCCTCGAGTCGGTGTTCCTCGGCCTGTGGATCTTCGGCTGGGGCCGGCTGAGCCGGAAGCTCCACCTCGGCGTCCTGTGGGCGGCCGTCATCGGATCCTGGCTGTCGGCCTACTTCATCATCGTCGCGAACTCGTGGATGCAGCACCCGGTGGGCGTCGAGCTCATCGACGGGCGCCCGGTCATGACCGATGTGTTCGCGGTGATGACGAACAGCACCGCGCTCGCCGCCTACACCCACACGCTCGCCGGTGCCACCGCGGTCGGCGGGGCGTTCCTCCTCGGCATCGCCTGGTACCACCTGTGGCGGCGCCGCAAGGACGGCATCGACACCGTCGGCCCCGACGGCCGCGTGGTCGTCGGCTCCGCCCCCGAGGTGCCCGGCCGCGACGAGACCGACTACTCCGTGTGGTGGCGCTCGCTGCGGATCGGCGGCTGGACGGCCGTCATCGCCTTCGTGCTCGTCGCGATCACCGGCGACATCCAGGCCAAGCTCATGTACGAGCAGCAGCCGATGAAGATGGCCTCGGCCGAGGCGTCCTGCCACGACGGCACCGAATTCTCCGTGCTCACCATCGGCGACCTCAGCTCGAACAGCTGCGACGACGTCGTGCCGGTCATCGAGATCCCGGGCATCCTGTCCTTCCTCGCCAACGGCGACTTCAGCACCGAGGTGCCCGGCGTCTCCACCCTCATCCCGGAGTACGAGGAGGCCTACGGCACCCATATGCCCTCCGACGACATGTACGGGGACTACTCCGGACAGGAGATCGACTACCAGCCCTCGATGTTCATCACCTACTGGGGCTTCCGTCTGATGATCGGCTTCGGCGTGCTCGCCGCCGCCGCCGGCGCCCTCGCGCTCTGGGTCACCCGCAAGGGCACCGTGCCGTCGTCGACATTCCTCACCCACCTGGCGCTGTGGGGCATCACCGCCCCGTTCATCGCGAACTCCGCCGGCTGGATCTTCACCGAGATGGGCCGCCAGCCCTTCGTCGTCGCGCCCAATCCGGACCCCTCGGGGATCGACGGGGTGTTCCTCTACACCGCCGCCGCGATCTCCCCGTCCGTGACGCCCGGCGAGCTGCTGTTCTCCCTCGTGTCGCTCACCCTCGTCTACGGCGTGCTCATGGTGTTCGAGCTCGGCCTCATCATCAAGTACGTGCGCGGCGGGGTGGTGTCCGCGATGCCGGAGATCGATACGACCAACTACAAGCCGGTGGTCGACCGGAGCGACGACGACGTCCTGTCGTTCGCGTACTGAGGAAGGGGATCGAACGATGGAACTCATGCCGACGATCTGGTTCGTGCTCATCGCCGTCCTGTGGCTGGGCTATCTCTTCCTCGAGGGCTTCGACCTCGGCGTCGGGATGCTCCTCAAGGGCTTCGCCAAGGACGAGCGGGAGCGCCGCCTCCTGCTCAACACCATCGGCCCCGTGTGGGACGGCAACGAGGTGTGGCTCATCACCGCGGGCGGGGCGACCTTCGCCGCGTTCCCCATGTGGTACGCCTCGCTGTTCTCCGCGCTCTACCTGCCGCTCACGCTCGCGCTGCTCGCCCTGATCTTCCGGGCGGTGGCGATCGAGTACCGCGGCAAGGGCTACTCGGACCGGTGGCGCAGCGGCTGGACCTGGTGCCTGTCCGCCGGATCCCTCGTCGCCGCGTTCTGCGTCGGCGCGATGCTCGCGCTCACCACCACCGGCATGCCGCTCAACGCCAACGGCGACAACACCGGCGGGCCCTTCGCCTGGCTCAGCCTGCCGGCGATCGTCGGCGGCCTCGGAGTGGTCGGGTTCTGCCTCCTCCACGGCCTGCTCTACCTCTCCCTCAAGACCGACGGCCCGGTGCGCGAGCGCGCCCGCCGGACAGCCGCGCTCGGCGCCCCGTTCCTCCTGCTGCCGATCGTCGTGTGGGTGATCTGGGTGCAGCTGCTCAACGCGAAGCTCCTCGGCTGGGTGCTCATCGTCCTCGCCGCCGCCTGCGCGGTCGCGATGTGGGTGCTCATCCGACGCGGTGCGGAGAAGCCCGCGTTCATCGCCCAGGCGCTGTTCCTCGTCCTCGGCGTGGCCTCGATCTTCTCGAACGTCTACCCGAACGTCATGCCCTCGACGCTCGATCCCGCGTTCTCGCTCACCGTCGCGAACGCCTCGTCCTCGACGTACACGCTCACCGTCATGCTCGTCGTCGCCGCGATCTTCGTGCCGATCGTGCTCGTCTACCAGATCTGGGTCTACCGGATCTTCGCGAGCCGCCTGCGGGTCGAGCACATCCCGCCCGCCCATCAGGTCCCGGTGGCGATCCGCAGCCACCACCAGTGAGCGACCGGCAGTCCCCGGCGTCCATCGCGCTCGCCTCCCGCCAGGGGAGGCGAGCGCTGTGGCAGCTCGGAATCATCGCCTGCATCAAGGCGCTCGGCCTCGTCCTCGTCGCCGAGGGGATCGCCCGCGGGGTCGTGGGACTCATCGAGGGCCGGCCGGTCACCGCCGCGGTGCTCACCGGCGTGCTCGGAGCAGTCCTGCGCGCCGCGGCGGTGTGGGCCTCGCGGACCGCCGGGGCACGTGCGGCGATCGGGGTCAAGACCGACCTGCGCGCCGCACTCGTGCACCGCACCTTCGCCGGCTCGACCCGCGACGTGCCCGTGTCCGACGGGGCGCTGACGCTCGCCGCCACCCGCGCCCTCGACGATCTCGACGACTACTTCACCGCGGTGCTCCCCGCACTCACCGGCTCCGCGGCGATCCCGCTGCTCATCGTCGCCCGGATCGCGTTCTCCGACTGGGTCAGCGCCCTCATCATCGTGCTCACCCTGCCGCTCGTCCCCGTCTTCATGGTGCTCATCGGCCGCTACACCGCGGACCGGATCGCGGATGCGACGACTGCCCTCGACCGTCTGTCCACCGCGCTCGTCGAGCTCGCCCGGGGCCTGCCGGTGCTCGTCGGGCTCGGGCGCGTGCTCGCCCAGACCCGCGCCCTGCGGGACACGAGCGAGACCTATCGGGACACGACGATGCAGACCCTGCGGGTGGCGTTCCTCTCCGCGCTCGCGCTCGAATTCATCTCCACGATCTCCGTCGCACTCGTCGCGGTGTTCATCGGCGTGCGGCTCGTGTACGGGACGATGGAGCTCTCCGACGGCCTCTTCGCCCTCATCCTCGCGCCCGAGTGCTACCTGCCGCTGCGTCAGCTCGGCGCCGCCTTCCATTCGACGGAGAACGGGATGGCCGCGTTCGCCCGCGTCCGTGCGCTCACCGGCCGCCCCGTCGCCGCCCCGGTGGCCGCCCGGGCGGATGACGCCGGCGAGGGCATCGACATCCGCGGCCTGAGCGTCGACTACGCGGGGCGCTCCCGGGCCGCGCTGCGTGCCCTCGATGCGCACATCCCGGATCCCGGTCTCACCGTCCTCCACGGGCCCTCGGGTGCCGGGAAGTCGACACTGCTCGGCGTGCTCGCCGGGCTCGTCCGGGAGGATGCTGGCTGCCGCATCGGCGGCACGGTGAGGGGGGTGCCGGAGCGCCTCGCCCACGCGGGGCAGAGCCCCCGCACGAGCGCCCCCACCGTCGCCGAGGAGCTCGCCCTCCACGCCGCGGCCGGCGGGCCGCGGCTCGATGACGCCGTGCTCGCCCGCTGTCTGGCGATGGCGGCGCTCGCGGTCGACCCGCAGACCCCGTGCGCCGCGCTCAGCCCTGGTGAGCTGCGCCGCCTCGCGCTCGCCCGCGCCTTCGCCCGGGTGGAGGCCGGAGCCCGGCTGCTGCTCGTCGACGAGCCCACCGCGCACCTCGACGCGGACTCCGCCTCCACGGTGCGCGGCAGTCTCACCGCCGTCTCCCGGACGGTCCCGGTGATCGCCGCGACCCACGACCTCGACCTGCTCGCCGCGGCGGACACCCGGATCGAGGTCCGCCCGGGCCTCGACCCCGCGGGCCCGGCCGTTGTGCGCGCCGGAACAGCACCGCACACGGGTGCGGCGGAGCCCGCGGGTGTCGACACGGCACGACCGCCCGCCGTCGGCCCGGCAGACGCGACCGACGCCGCCGGCGCGCCGCGCGCACCGGAGACCGGCCCCCGCCCGGACGTCGCTCCCGCCGCACCGTCCGATGACTACCCCACCGCACCCGAGGTGCCCGCGCTGCCGGCCGCGACGATCCGCCGCAGGCTCTCCCGAGCCGTCGACATGCGCTCGCCGCGCTTCCTCCTCGCCGTCCTCTGCGGGGTGGGCGCCGTCGCCGCCGGCGCCGCACTCACCGGGGTCTCCGCGTGGCTCATCGTCCATGCCTCGTTCCAGCCGCCGATCATGTACCTGCTCGTCGCGATCGTCGGCGTCCGGTTCTTCGGGCTCGCCCGCACCGTGCTCAAGTACGCCGAGCGGCTCGTCCTCCACCGCGCGATCCTCGATTCGCTCACCCGGCTGCGGGAGCGGATCTGGCTGTCCTTCGCCGCGACCGGCACCGCCAACCGGACGCTGCTGCGCGGCGAGGTCGCCCTCAGCCGGCTCATCGCCGATGTCGACGACGTGCGCGATCTCGCCCCGCGGGTCGTGCTGCCGCCGGTGGTCGCGGTCGTCGTGGCGCTCGCCGCCGTCGTGACCCTCGCACTCATCCATCCCGCGGCCGGCCTCGTCATGGGTCTCGGCGCGCTGCTGAGCCTGGGCCTGGCACCGCTGCTCACCCGGCTCGCCGACCGGCGGGCGACGAGCGCAGCGCGCCGCACGCGCACCACCGTGCTCACCGCGCTCGCCGGGCTCCTCTGGGCGCGCGAGGACCTCCAGGTCAACGGAGCTGCTCCACAGGTCGTCGAGCGCTTCCTCGCCACCGATGCGCGGGCCGGGGCGCACGAGGCCCGCGCTGTCCGCGCCACCGGGATCGGCGAGGCCGTGATCACCGTCGTCGGCGTGCTCACCGGCGTGCTCATGCTCCCCGTCCTCGCCGGCGCCGTGACCTCCGGAACGCTGAGCGGGGAGCTGCTCGCCGTGGCCGTGCTCCTGCCGCTCGCCCTCATCGACTGCTTCACCGATGCGCTCGCCTCCGTCCAGCAGTGGCCCGCGCTCGTGGCCGTCCTCGGCCGGGTCGACGCCCTCGACGACGCGGATCCCGCAGCCCGGCTGGGCTCCGGCGACGGGCCCGAGGTGATCACGGACATCGAGCTCGACGATCTCGCCGCGACCTGGCCGGGTACCGACTCCCCGGTGTTCTCCGGCGTCAGCGCCCGGATCGATGCCCGGGAGTGGACCGCGGTCACCGGGCCTTCGGGATCGGGCAAGACGACGCTCGTGAGCATCCTCCTGCGCTTCCTCGACCCGAGCGCGGGGGAGTACCGGATCAACGGACGACCGACGCGGGGACTGGGCCCGATGGACCTCGCCGGCCAGGTGTCGTGGTGCCCGCAGGAGGCGCACGTGTTCGACTCGAGCCTGCGGGCGAACCTGCTCATCGGGCGGCCGAAGGACGATGCACCGACCGATGCGGAGCTGCGCGCCGTGCTCACCCGGGTCGGATTGCGCGATCTCGCCGCCGACGCCGGCCTCGATGCACGGATCGGCGCCTCGGGGGCTTTCCTGTCCGGCGGACAGCGGCAGCGTCTGGCCGTGGCGCGCACCCTGCTCGCGCATTCCGAGGTCATCGTCCTCGACGAGCCCACCGCCCACCTCGACGCCCAGATGAGCGCGGACCTCATGGGGGACCTGCGGGCCGGGCTCGACGGGGTGGCTGTCGTCGTCGTCACCCACGATCCGGGACTCGTGGGCGCCCACGACGAGCGGATCGTCCTCGCCTGAGGAGTCGTACGGCTTCGCCCGGATCAGTCGTCTCCTGGATCAGCCGCCTCCCGGATCAGCGATCGTCCGGACAGGTCGCTGCCCGGACCGGTGACTTGTCCGGGTGTGCGTCAGTCGCGCTTGGAGCCGAACATGATCTCGTCCCAGCGGGGGACGGAGGACCGGCCCTTCTTCCGCGGGGCCTCGGCTTCGCCGGGCCGCGGGATCGGCTGGGTTTCGTGATGATGGTCCGACACGCCCGGTTCGTCGAGCAGCGAGGGATGGTCCTCGGCCGGTGATCCGGGGCCCGGCTCCTCCCGGTGCGGGTCGGCGGAGACGTCGTCCTGCGGCGCCCCGGAGTGCCCTGCGGGCTCATCGGCCGGGAGCGGGAAGATCCCGGCGTCGTCGGCCTCCTCGGGGGCGCTGAGCGCCGTGTGGGCGCCGTCGGGGTGACAGGCGGGCTCGTCGGAGACGGCGCGCAGGGACCGGCGCGAGCCCGGCGGCGGGGTGTCGCGCGGTGCGCGGGCGAGGTCGCCGAGGCCGTCGGGCTCCGCGGCGGCGACCGACTGGCGGCCGCGACGGCGTCGCAGACTCTCAAGGATCCGTCCGGTCTCGGCCATGTGGCTGCCGCGCGGGGAATCCTCATGGATCCGGGTGCTGCCGTCCTCGGCCTCGATGTTGAAGACCCGCTCGGAGCCGCTGCCGAAGTTCGGGATCGGGCCGGAATCGCTCGGACCGGCGTCGGAGAGCCAGCGGGCCTCGTCGTCGAGCGGCGAGATCGAGCCGCGGGCGTACTCCCAGCCGGCCGAGCGCTCCTTGTCCGCTGCGACGAAGCTCAGCTCGACGTACCAGGTGCCCGAGGTCTGCTTCCAGGCGTCCCAGCGCATCGACCCGAGGTCGACATCACGCATCTGCAGCCGCTCGCGGCACAGTGCGAGGAGCCGCTTCGGGGTGCCGTCGGGGTTGTTCTCGGGGTAGACGAGGCACTGCCCGGCACGGTCGGCGATGTGTCGCCGCTCGGCGAGCACGGGGCCCTCGTACACGCGGACGTGGTCCGCGGTCGCGCCGGTCGCCTCGACGACCTCCTCGGTCGTCATGCCCGACCGGATCATCGCCTGGATCTCGCGGGGCCGCACGGGCTCGCCGGCGGCGCGGATCCGGGCCAGACGATTGCGGTCGCGGCGCACGGCGGCGTACAGGCTCTCGTCGATCGGGAGCAGGTAGTGGTGGCCGGCACCGTCCGACAGCACGAGGTGCTCCTCGTCGTCGTGCACTCCGCGCAGCGTCAGCTCCGTCATATGCGTCAACCTCCAGTCATGACTGTGTGCCGATCGTTTCACGAAGTCCGCACCCGGTGCGGGAAGCGCTCGGGCGAGTCGCGAGAAGGGACGTCGGCGTGCGCGCCTGCCCATCCTCCGAGACCGGGACTCTCAGCAGGGTGATCGGCGAGGAGTGGGAGCGGGGGAACGTTAGACTGGGGCGCGTGACTACTTCCAGCCTCGCGCCCTTCGATGCCCTTGTCCTCATGTCCTTCGGCGGACCCGAGTCCGAGGAGGAGGTGCTCCCGTTCCTCCAGAACGTCACCCGCGGCCGCGGGATCCCGGACGAGCGGCTCGTCGAGGTCGGTGAGCACTACTACGGGTTCGGCGGGAAGTCGCCGATCAACGACCAGAACCGGGCCCTCCTCGCCGCACTGCAGGCGGAGCTCGCCACCCGCGGGATCGACACCCCGGTGGTGTGGGGCAACCGGAACTGGGACCCCTACCTCACCGATGTGGTGCGTGATCAGCATCGGGAGCACGGCTTCACCCGCTTCCTCGCGATCGACACCTCCGCCTACTCGAGCTACTCCTCCTGCCGGCAGTACCGGGAGGACTTCGCGCAGACGACGACGGCGCTCGCAGAGGAGGGCATCGCCGTCGAGTTCGACAAGATCCGGCAGTACTACAACCACCCCGGGTTCGCCGCGGCCGAGCTCGCGTGCGTGCGCCGCGGGATCGCCGACCTCACCGCGCAGGTGGGGGAGCTCGACCCGGACCGACACCGGGTCCTCTATGTCACCCACTCGATCCCCGACACCATGCAGGACGCCTCGGCGGTGATGACGCGCGGTTACCGGGCCCAGCACGAGGAGCTCATCGAGTGGATCGCCGGTGAGCTCGGCGCGGAGCTGCCGCTCGCGTCCGAGCTCGTCTACTGCTCCCGGTCGGGGGCTCCTCACATCCCGTGGCTCGAGCCCGACGTCAACGACCGGATGGCCGAGCTCAAGGAGGAGGGCATCGAGGGCGTCATCGCGGTGCCGATCGGATTCGTGTCCGATCACATGGAGGTCAAGTACGACCTCGACACCGAGGCCGCGGAGACCGCCGCCGAGCTCGGGCTCGCCTACGTGCGGGCCGCGACGGTGGGTCTCAAGGAGGAGTTCGTGTCCGGGCTCGTCGACCTCGCGCTCGAGCGCGCCGCACAGCGTCGTGGGGAGGACGTCGAGACGCCGGCTGTGACTCCGCAGGGAGCGCTCGGGCCCGGCAGCGGCGCCTGCTCGATCGAATGCTGCCGTGGGAAGCTCGACAAGCCGGTGCTGCCGCAGTGGGAGCCCGTGGGCTGATCCCGCGCTCTGATCCGGCCGGTGCGGCACCTGCCCCCGGCCGGACCTCGCCGCGGTGTCGGCTCAGCTCGGTTCGTCGGCCGGCGCGACGATCGGGATGGCGCCGGTCTCCGCGGCCAGCACCTGCTGCAGCTGCGCGGTGTCGACGTCGTTGCGCTCGGCCAGGCCGATGAGCCCTTCGAGCTCCCCGACGAGCGAATCGACGGCGAGGTCGTTGCCCTCGGTGCGGGCACTCGCGATGAGCTTCCGCAATGCGGACACGTGTCGGTGGAGCTCGGCCTCGAATTCGCTCATGGATCATCCTTCCGCAGCGTGCGGTCCGTGGCGGCTGGGTCCCGCGGACAGCAGGTCGATTCACCGCCATTCTTCCAGATCAGGAGAGTCCCTGTCAGGCCGCGGCGAGCGGCGGCTCACCGCCGGGGAGTGAGACTGCACACTTCGGGGCAAACCTGCCTTGCCAAATCGCAGGTCACAGTGCAAAATGCTTGAGACATCGCACCCCGGCGGCACGCGAGACGCGCTTCCACCCATCACCCATTCGCGGAGAGTGATCAGTCCACATGGCGACAGACTACGACGCCCCTCGTAAGCAGGACGAGGACCTCAGCAACGATTCCATCGAGGAGCTCAAGGCCCAGCGGACGCAGCAGCAGGCGAGCCAGGTCGATGAGGATGAGGCTGTCGCGGCGGAAGGGTTCGAACTCCCCGGCGCCGATCTGTCGAACGAAGAGCTCTCCGTGCGCGTGCTGCCCAAGCAGAACGACGAATTCACCTGCATGGAGTGCTTCCTCGTCCGCCACCGCTCGCAGATGGCGAGCGAGGACGGCGGCATGCCGATCTGCACCGACTGCGCCGGCTGAGCCTCCGCGCCCACCGCACCTGCATGAAGGCCGTCTCCCTATCGGGAGGCGGCCTCATCCGTGCTGCGGCGGTCGGCGGCGCGACGGCGGACCCGGGGCAGGGGACCGTCCGCTCCCGCCTGCGGCGATCGGCGGCGCTCAGCCCCGGTTGAGGGCGGCGGCGAGCTCGTGCGGGTGCTTGGACGAGACCAGCCAGTACGGCGTCGGGTCCGCCGGGTCGTCGAGGGCGACCCGCACCACGGTCTTCACCCACGGGCGGGTCATGAGGAAGGCGCGTGCATCGAGGTGCACCCCGCGGGCGGCGAACGAGCCGCGCTCGTCGAAGGGGATCGCCTCGGCGATGAATCGCCGCTCGATGTGCGCCGGGCCGGCCCGGAACCCCGCGTCGCTGACGACGATCGGAGCCGACAGCGAACGCAGCCACAGGGCGGCGAGCACGAGGACCACCACGGGCACGATGAACGCGCCGAGTTCCCACACCGGGTACACCATCAATGAGGTCATCGCCGACAGCAGCACGGTCACCACCCACCACGTGACCGGCGGCCACAGGCGCTCGGAATAGTGCACGACGGTGTCCGATCCGGAGGAGATGCTCATGCCCCCGATTCTCCCACACCGGGCTTGGGCGAGCACCCGTCGCACCGATAGAGTGCGGCACTGTGACCATCGAACAGCAGACCATCGCACTGCGGCGCCTCGACCCCGCGCTCCCGGTGCCCGCCTACGAGCACCCCTCCGACGCCGGCGCGGACCTCTGCGCCCGGGAGGACGTCACGCTCGCCCCCTTCGAGCGGGCACTCGTGCCCACCGGCATCGCCATCGCCCTGCCCGAGGGATTCGCCGCGTTCGTCCACCCGCGCTCCGGTCTGGCAGTCCGCACCGGCCTGTCGATCGTCAACGCGCCGGGCACCATCGACGCCGGCTACCGCGGGGAGATCAAGGTCCCCCTCATCAATCTCGACCCCCGCACGCCGATCGAGCTCTCCCGCGGGGACCGGATCGCCCAGCTCGTCGTGCAGCGCGTCGTGCACGCGGACTTCGTTCCCACCGACACCCTCGAGGGCTCCGCCCGCGGGGAAGGCGGTTTCGGCTCCACCGGCGGCTTCGCGGCATCCGTCGGCCCCGCGCCCACCGGCCCGCAGGCGAACCCCGCCTGACCCGCACGCACCGCACTATCATGTGAAGTTCACAGCCCGAAGGAAGGACAGCATGGGACTCTTCGACCGCTTCCGCAAGTCCGCACCGGCGACCGACGAGGTCGAGGAGCGCGACGACCTCGACGCCGAGCGCGACGAGGACACCGGGCTCGACGCCTCGGACGACGCCGGGGCCGACGACGACGCGCGCGAGCCGTCCGACCTCACCGACGAGGATGCCGACGACGGCTCCCTCGACGACCCCGCCGAGGAGGACGAGGAGGACCTCGCGAAGGCCGCCCCGCTCGACCGGGTCGACAACGGCCCCTGGGACTCCGAGGAGGAGTTCGGGGAGGAGAACAGGATCGACCTCGGCGCCCTGCAGATCCCGGTGCGCGACGGCATGCAGGTCCGGCTCGACGCCGAGGAGGGCACCAACCGCATCCTCGCCGTCACCCTCGTCCACCAGGGCGGGGCCGTGCAGCTCCAGGCCTTCGCAGCCCCCCGCTCCGAGGGGCTGTGGAAGTCCGTGCGCACCCAGATCCGCGACAACGTCGTGCAGAAGGGCGGTGCGGTCGACGAGCTCTACACCGCGCTCGGCACCGAGCTGCTCACCCGCATCCCCGTCCGCACCAAGGACGGGAAGGCCGCCGCCCGGGTCGCCCGCTTCGCCGGCGTCGACGGCCCCCGCTGGTTCGTGCGCGCAGTGTTCACCGGCAAGGCCATCACCGACGAGGACGTCCGCGCCGAGCTCGTGCAGATCTTCCGCGGCACCGTGGTGCACCGCGGCACCGAGGCGATGCCGCCGCGCGACCTGCTCGTTCTGTCCCAACCGACCGCGGTCAAGGCGCCCGCCGCACCCGAATCCGCGGTCAGGGACGACATCGATCCCTTCGAGCGCGGCCCGGAGATCACCGAGGTCCGCTGACCTGGTGCCCGCACTCATGGACGGAGACACCCACTGAACGCGCTGACCCGCCTGCTCGAACGCTGGGGGACGAGCGCGGACAAGGACGCCGAGGCGGACGCGGACATCCACGCCGCCAGCGCGGTGCCCGGCGCGACCCCGCTGTGCGAGCTCGAGCTGCGCGCCGAGACCCGGGTGGCCGGCGTCATCGTCGCGGTGACCCGTTCGCTGCCCCACGAGGCGCCGCGCCTCGACATCGTCATCAGCGACGGCACGGGGTCGGCCGCAGCCCGGTTCCTCGGCCGTCGGGAGATCCCCGGGGTGGCCGCCGGTCGGGCGATCGTGCTCGACGGGCGGTTCTGCCGGCAGCAGGGCGAGGTGCGCACCGTCAACCCCGGCTACCGGCTCATCGCCTCAGCCGCCGACTGACGGACCCGGATCTGCCGGCGGTGCGACGCCGGACTCCGCAGGCGATCCGGCATCCCGCTGTCCGGACACGGGTGTGCGCGCGGCGGCGCCGAGGAGCTCCCTCAGCCCCTCGACTCGGTCGGGTGCGACGATGAAGAACATCTCGTCGCCGGCCTCGATGACGTCGTCGGCGCTCGGTGCGATGACCTTGGCGTTGCGGAGGATCGCGGCGAGCACCGTGTCGGCGGGCCACGACACCGAACCGACCCGCCTGCCGCTCACCTCGGCCTTCTCGCCGACGGTGAACTCCATGAGCGAGGCCTGCCCGCGCCCCAGGTCGAGCAGGTGGATGAGCCCGCCGACCTCGACGGCCTCCTCGACGAGCGAGGTCATGAGCCGCGGCGTCGACACCGCGACGTCCACGCCCCAGTTGTCGTCGAACAGCCATTCGTTGCGCGCGTTGTTCACCCGTGCCACGGTGCGCGGCACGCTGAACTCCGTCTTGGCGAGCAGGCTGAGCACGAGGTTGGTCTTGTCGTCACCGGTGGCGGCGACGACGACATCGGCGCGCCCGAGCCCGGCCTCGTTCAGGCCGCCGAGCTCGCAGGCGTCGGCGAGCACCCAGCTCGCGCCGGGCACGCGGTCGCGGCGGACCGCCGCGGAGCTGCGGTCGATGAGGACGACCTCGTGATCGCGGCCGAGCAGCTCGCGGGCGACCGAGCGGCCCACGGAGCCGGCTCCGGCGATGACGACCTTCATTCCACGTCCTCCTGGGTCAGCGGCTGGTCGAGCGTGCGGATGATCGCATCGAGGTCGTCCCGGGCACACATGAGGTGCGCGAGGTCGCCGTCCTGGACGAGCATGGACGGTGGGGCGAGGACACCCTCGCCGTTGCGGGTGATGTAGGCGACCCGGGCCGGGACCGCGGCCTCGATGTCCGACACCGGCCGGGCGATCCAATCGGGGTGGAGGTGCACCTCGGCGAGCACGAGCCGACCGGAGGCCTCCCGGTACTCAGTGACCGCTCCCTGCGGGATCAGCCGGCGCATCATCTGGTCGGCGGTCCACCGCACCGTCGCCACCGTCGGGATGCCCAGCCGCTCGAAGATCTGCGCGCGCCGGGGGTCGTAGATCCGGGCGGCGACGTTCGTCACGCCGAAGGTCTCGCGGGCGACCCGGGCGGCGAGGATGTTCGAGTTGTCGCCCGAGGACACCGCGGCGAACGCATAGGCCTCCCCGGTGCGGGCCCGGGCGAGGGCGTCGCGGTCGAACCCGATGCCGGTGACGGTGTCCCCGGAGAAGTCGGGGCCGAGCGCGCGGAACGCCTCGGGGTCCTGGTCGACGACCGCGACGGTGTGCCCGGCCGCGTCGAGCGCGGTGGCGAGGGAGGCCCCGACCCGCCCGCAGCCCATGATGACGAAGTGCATCCGCCGGTCCCCTTCCTTCGTGCCCTACCATTGGTGCTCGTGGCACGCAGTTTCTCCGATGCCGTCAAAAGACTACTCGTCGGACGGCCCTTCCGCAGTGATCACTTCCGCCGGGAAGCGCTGCCGAGGCGACTCGCCATGCCGGTGTTCGCCTCCGACATGATCTCCTCGGTGGCCTATGCCCCGGACGAGATCCTCCTCGCGCTGTCCCTCTCGGGACTCGTCGCCCTCACCGTGTCGCCGTGGATCGGCCTCGCCGTCGGGATCGTCATCCTCGTCATCGTGGCGTGCTACCGGCTCAACCTCCAGGCCTACCCGTCCGGCGGCGGGGACTACGCGGTGGCGAGGACCAACCTCGGCACCCGGGCGGGCCTCGTCGTCGCCGCCTCACTGCTCGTCGACTTCGTCCTCACGCTCGCAGTGTCGATGACGGTGTTCGCCGGGTACATCGGTGCGATGATCCCCGAGGTCAAGCCGTACAAGGTGGCGATCGCCGTCGCGGGCATCCTCGTCGTCACCCTCGCCGGGCTGCGCGGCAGCGCGAGCATCCGCCGCATGCTCGCCGTCCCCACCTACCTGTTCGTCCTCGCGGTGCTCACCACCGTCGCCGTCGGCACCTACCGGGTGGCCACCGGCGACACCCCGGTCGCCGCGACGAGCGGATACGCGGTGCTGCCGGTCGACGAGGAGGACACCGCCCTCATGGGGCTCACGGCGGTGTTCATCGTGCTGCGGGCGTTCTCCTCGGGCTCGGTCGCGCTCGCCGGTGTGCAGACCGTCGCGACCGCGGTGCCCGGATTCCGGTCCCCGCGCGGGCGCAACGCCGGGATCACCCTGCTCATCACCGGTGCGCTCTCGGCCTGCATGCTCATCGGGCTGACCTGGCTGTCGGCGAGGATCGGCATCAAGTACGTCGCCGCCCCGACGGAGCAGCTCGTCGCCGAGGCCGGCCGGCCGATCGCCGCTGACTTCGAGCAGGATCCCGTCCTCGGCCAGCTCGCACAGGCGGTGTTCTCCGGCTTCCCCTTCATGTTCTACGTCGTCGCCGGGGTCGCCGCACTCGTCCTCCTCGTCGCCGCGAACACCTCGACCGAGGGCTTCCCAGGCCTGTCCTCCCGGCTCGCCCGCGACGGCTTCCTGCCGCGCCAGCTCGCCACCCGCGGCGACCGGCTGACGTTCTCCAACGGCATCCTCCTGCTCGCCGGAGCGGCGACCGTCCTCGTCATCGTGTTCGGCGCCTCGGTCCCGGATCTCATCGAGCTCTACCTCGTCGGCGTGTTCACGGCGTTCGTGCTCGGACAGCTCGGGATGATCCGGCACTGGACGGTGCGGATCCGGCGCATGGTGTCCTCCCCGGTGCGCCGTCGCATGCAGCTCAACCGCGTCGTCAACGGGATCGGGCTCGTCCTCACCGCCGGCGTCCTCACCGTCGTGCTCGTGACGAAGTTCACCGGCGGGGCGTGGATCGCGATCGCCGCGATCGCCGTGCTCTACGTCCTCATGGGTCTCATCCACCGCCACTACCGGCGGGTGGACTCCGAGCTCGCCCCCGACGAGGACGACGTCTCCGCCCGCACGCTGCCGTCGAACACCCGTGCGGTCGTCGTCGTCACCGACATCCACAAGCCGATGCTCCGGGCGCTGGCGTACGCCCGAGCGAGCCGGCCGACGTTCCTCGACGCGATCACCGTCGCCGTCGACGAGGAGGCCGCCGAGGCGCTCCAGGACCGCTGGGACCGGATGGACCTGCCCGTCCCGCTCACCATCCTCGACTCGCCCTACCGCGAGCTCGTCCGCCCGGTGATGAACCACGTCGCCGAGCTCCGTCGGCGCTCGCCGCGGGACCTCATCATCGTCTACCTCCCGCAGTACATCGTGGGACGCTGGTGGGAGAACGTGCTCCACAACCAGACCTCGCTGCGGCTCAAGTCGCGACTGCTGTTCGTGCCGAACGTCGTCGTCGCGACGGTGCCGTGGCGGCTCAGGTCCTTCACCCGGGCCCGGGAGCAGCTCCTGCGCCGGGCCGGGGACGTCGACGCCGAATCATTCAGGGAGCTGCATTGATGACCGACACCGGGGCCGAGGCGCCCGCCGAGCTCGTCCTCGAGATCACCGGGCAGGCCGCCGGCGGGGAGTCGATCGCCCGGCACGACGGTCGCGTCGTGTTCGTCACCGGGGGGATCCCCGGGGAGACGGTGCGCGTGCGCATCACCGAGGAGCGCACGCGGCTGCTGCGGGCCGAGGTCACGGCCGTGCTCGAGGCCTCCCCGCACCGGGTGGCCGACCGCCGGGCGGCGCTCGGTGCGGCCGGGGTGGGCGGCATCGAGTTCGCCCACGTCGCGCTCGCGCACTCGCGCGCGCTCAAGCAGCAGGCGGCCGCGGACCAGTTCACGCGCCTCGGGCGCCTCGACCGGGTGCCGGAGATCGCCGCGGCGCCCCGGGAGGCCGCCGGCGGGACCGGGCTCGACTGGCGCACCCGGGTGCAGCTCGCCGTCGACGAGCGCGGCCGGCCGGGGATGCTCGCCGCGCGCTCGCGCCGCGTCGTCCCGGTGGACACGCTGCCGCTCGCGGTGCCGGAGCTCGATGCGCTCGACCTGCACCGGCTGACGCTGCCCGGGATCTCCCGGCTCGAGCTCGCCGCCGGCAGCGGCGGGGGAGCGGTGGTCGCCCACGGACGACCGACCGGGGAGGCCGAGGACGCGCTGCAGGGCGCGCTCGCCGGCGCTGCGGGGGAGTGGAGCCTCCTCGTCCGCAGCCGGGGCGCCCGGCGGAACCGGGGCGGCCGCGCCCGGACGGAGCTGCGCCAGCTGACCGGCGACGGCCGGGTGCGGCACCGGGTCGCCGGGATCGACCGCGGGTTCGAGATCGCCGCGGACGGCTTCTGGCAGGTGCACGTCGACGCCGCGGCGGTGCTCGCGGAGCGGGTCGTCGCGGAGACCGCGGGCGCGCGCCGGGTGCTCGACCTCTACTGCGGGGCCGGTCTGTTCTCCGTCGCCGTCGCCGAGACCCACGGGATCCCCGTGACCGGGATCGAGGGGTCGGCGACGGCGATCGCGAGCGCCCGGGACGCCGCGGCGGGTCTGCCGCTGGAGTTCGGGGTCGCCCGCGTCGAGGAGCTGTCCGCGCTGCCGGAGGCCGACACCGTGGTGCTCGACCCGCCGCGCGCCGGTGTGGGGCCGGAGGTCGTGCGGCTGCTCCTCGACTCCTCGGCCCAGCGGATCGTCTACGTGTCGTGCGACGGGGCGACCTTCGCCCGGGACGCCCGCGCGCTCGTCGAGGGCGGATTCCGGCTCGTGCGCACCCGGGGCTTCGATCTGTTCCCGCTCACCGCCCACGCGGAGTTCCTCAGCGTCCTCGAGCGGTAGCGCTGCGCGGCCCGCGAGGGGCAGTGCTGCGCGGCGGGACACGACGGCACCCCGCCCGAGAGGCTCGGATGGGGCGCTGTGCTCGCGGCCCCGGCGGCAGGGTCCGGCCGAGCGGCGCGGCCTCAGCTGTAGGAGACGGCGTACCCGCGCTCGGGGGCCTTGGAGTCGAGCACCGCGACGACGATGAGGGCGACCCAGGTGAAGAGGAAGCCCCAGATGCCCCACCAGAAGGTCGAGCGGTTCTTGCCGCGGGCCACCTTGCGGCAGATCCACGCGAAGAGCAGGCCGAGCAGAAGCGCGCCGAACCCGAAGCCGGCGCCGAGAGTGATGGGATCCATGGGTTCCTCCTGTGGTCGGTCATGGGCGCGGGGTGCGCCGGCCGGCCCGGTCGGGGACGGCGTGTTCACTGCGTACAACGATTCTCGCGCCCCGGAAGATTCCGCACCCGGGGGTTTTCCCACCGATCGCACAGGGCCAGGCGGTCCCGCCGGACGAGGGGGAACCCGCTTCCGGACAGCCCAGGGGCGGTGGATACCGAGGGCCGAATGCGATACGATTTATCTTGACGTCAAGATATCTTCGGAAACATTTGTGTCACCTAATTCGGCGCAAAGGCCCCATCGGCCAGGTTTCCGAGCGAAACGGGTATCGCGTGCCAATGAACTTAAGGAGTCACGATGAGCAACGTCGACAGTTTCACGTCGAAGGGCACCCTGGAGGTCGGCAGCAAGTCCTATGAGATCTACCGTCTCTCGGCGGTCGAAGGATCGGAGAAGCTGCCGTTCAGCCTCAAGGTGCTGCTGGAGAACCTGCTGCGCACCGAGGACGGTGCCAACATCACCGCAGACCACATCACCGCGCTCGCCCAGTGGGATCCCGAGGCGGAGCCCGACACCGAGATCCAGTTCACCCCCGCCCGCGTCGTCATGCAGGACTTCACCGGCGTGCCGTGCATCGTCGACCTCGCCACGATGCGCGAGGCCGTCAAGGACCTCGGCGGCGACCCGGCGAAGATCAACCCGCTGGCTCCGGCCGAGCTCGTCATCGACCACTCGGTGCAGATCGACGCCTTCGGGTCCGAGGACGCCATCGAGCGCAACATGGACATCGAGTACCAGCGCAACGGTGAGCGCTACCAGTTCCTCCGCTGGGGCCAGACCGCGTTCGACGACTTCAAGGTCGTGCCCCCGGGCATGGGCATCGTCCACCAGGTCAACATCGAGTACCTCGCCCGCGTCGTCATGGCCCGCGAGGTCGGCGGCGTCACGCGCGCCTACCCGGACACCCTCGTCGGCACCGACTCGCACACGACGATGGTCAACGGCCTCGGCGTGCTCGGCTGGGGCGTCGGCGGCATCGAGGCCGAGGCCGCGATGCTCGGTCAGCCGGTCTCGATGCTCATCCCGCGCGTCGTCGGCTTCAAGCTCACCGGTGAGATCCCCTCGGGCGTGACCGCGACCGACGTCGTGCTCACGATCACCGACATGCTCCGCCAGCACGGCGTGGTGGGCAAGTTCGTCGAGTTCTACGGCCAGGGCGTGGGCTCCGTGCCGCTCGCCAACCGTGCGACGATCGGCAACATGAGCCCCGAGTTCGGCTCGACCGCCGCGATGTTCCCGATCGACGACGTCACCGTCGAGTACCTCAAGCTCACCGGCCGCTCCGAGGAGCAGATCGCGCTCGTCGAGGCCTACGCCAAGGAGCAGGGCCTGTGGCACGATCCGAACGCCGAGATCGCGTACTCGGAGTACCTCGAGCTCGACCTGTCCACCGTGGTGCCCTCGATCTCCGGGCCCAAGCGTCCGCAGGACCGCATCGAGCTCACCGACGCCAAGTCGCAGTTCGCCAAGGACATCCACAACTACGTGGGTCCCGGCGACGAGGCCAAGTCGGCCGCGGTGTCGATGCCCGACGGCCGCAGCTTCGACCTGGCCAACGGTGCGGTGGCGATCGCCTCGATCACCTCGTGCACGAACACCTCGAACCCCTCGGTGATGATGGCCGCCGGTCTGCTCGCGCGCAACGCGCGGGAGAAGGGCCTCAACTCGAAGCCGTGGGTCAAGACCTCGATCGCCCCGGGCTCGAAGGTCGTCACCGACTACTACACGAAGGCCGGCCTCATCGACGACCTCGAGGCGCTGAACTTCTTCGTCGTCGGCTACGGCTGCACCACGTGCATCGGCAACTCCGGCCCGCTCGAGAACGAGATCTCCGAAGCGATCCAGGACAACGACCTCTCCGTCACCGCGGTGCTCTCCGGCAACCGCAACTTCGAGGGTCGCATCAGCCCGGACGTCAAGATGAACTACCTGGCCTCGCCGCCGCTCGTCATCGCCTACGCGCTGGCCGGCACCATGGACTTCGACTTCGAGAACCAGCCGCTGGGCCAGGACTCCGAGGGCGCGGACGTCTACCTCAAGGACATCTGGCCGAGCCCGGAGGAGATCCAGTCGGTCATCGACTCCTCGATCGACACCGAGATGTTCGACACCGAGTACGGCACGATCTTCGAGGGCGACGCCCGCTGGCAGCAGCTCGACACGCCCGAGGGCAACACCTTCGAGTGGGACCCGAACTCGACGTACGTGCGCAAGCCCACGTACTTCGACGGGATGACCAAGGAGACCTCGCCGGTCGAGGACATCTCCGGGGCGCGCGTGCTCGCGCTGCTCGGGGACTCGGTCACCACCGACCACATCTCCCCGGCGGGCTCCTTCAAGGCCGACACCCCGGCCGGCAAGTACCTGGTGGAGCACGGTGTGGAGCGCAAGGACTTCAACTCCTACGGCTCGCGCCGCGGCAACCACGAGGTGATGATCCGCGGCACCTTCGCCAACATCCGGCTGCAGAACCTGCTGCTCGACGGCGTGCAGGGCGGCTTCACCCGCGACTTCACGCAGGAGGGCGGCCCGCAGACGACGATCTACGACGCCTCGGTGAACTACCAGGAGCAGGGCATCCCGCTCGTCGTGCTCGGCGGCAAGGAGTACGGCACCGGCTCCTCGCGCGACTGGGCGGCGAAGGGCACCAAGCTGCTCGGCGTGTCCGCGGTCATCGCGCAGAGCTTCGAGCGGATCCACCGCTCGAACCTCATCGGCATGGGCGTGCTGCCGCTGCAGTTCCCCGCCGGCGAGTCCGCCGAGACCCTGGGCCTCGACGGCACCGAGACCTTCGACATCTCCGGGGTCACGGCGCTCAACGAGGGCTCCACCCCGAAGACGGTCAAGGTCACCGCGAAGAAGGGCGGCGGCGACACCGTCGAGTTCGACGCGGTGGTCCGGATCGACACCCCGGGTGAGGCCGACTACTACCGCAACGGCGGCATCCTGCAGTACGTGCTGCGCTCGCTCGTCGAGAACTGATCGCCTGCGCTGAGGCGCAGACGGCCGCGGGCCGGGGATCCTTCGGGATCCCCGGCCCGCGGTCTATTCACGGGTGGGCGGGGGAGGTGAAAGCGAGCCCCTGCCGAAACCGTACCGGTAACGGTACACTATTGACATTGCGAGGGGGTGTGTCCATGAGCTACCGACATGATCTGTGGGAAATCGCCGCAGAGCGGCACGGCATCGTCACCGTGGTCGAGGCCGAGGACGCGGGTGTGCCTGCGGTCGAGGTGCGCAAGCTCGCGCATCGCGGCGCGCTGCGGCCCTACGGCAAGGGCGTGTACGCGCACCGAGACATTCCGATCACCGTGTTCACCGAACCGGCGGCAGCAGTCGCGCTGGCCGGCCGGGGCGCGTTCCTCCACCGCGAAGCCGTGCTCGACCTCGTGGGGTTGGGACACTTCAACCCGCGCCGTATCCGGGTGGGCACCCGCCGTCGGGTGCGCCGGTCGCTGCCGGACTGGATGGAGCTCGAGGCGCGCACGGAGATCCCAGACGACGATCTCACAGAGCA
Organism: Brevibacterium sp. NPDC049920; assembly: GCF_040656435.1. NCBI lineage: Bacteria > Bacillati > Actinomycetota > Actinomycetes > Micrococcales > Brevibacteriaceae > Brevibacterium > Brevibacterium sp. NPDC049920. Next base: position 236,438 of record NZ_JBFAMF010000002.1, on the reverse strand, counting down.
CGAGGGCATCCCGGGCACCACTGTCCGGCGCGCACTGGAGGACATGCGGTACCGGATGCCGCCGGACCGCTGGACGGCGCTCGTCGCTGAGGCCCGTCGTCGCGAGCTCATCGCGGAACGGGACTTCACCGACCCGTCGAGCAGGAGCGTCGGCGCATGAGAGCCGTGACCCCGCCGCTGAACGGCGCACAGCTCAACCGCCGACTCGCGGACATCGCGCGCGAGCAGCGAGTTACCATCGCCCGCGTCCGCCTGATGCTCTGCACTCTCGTCGTGTCGCAGATGTTGCCCGACGCCGTGGCGATCAAAGGAGGAATGGGGATCAAACTGAGGATGGGAGAGCGCGGCACTCGGGCCACCGCCGATCTGGATGTCTCCACCCGGGACCGGGGTGCGAGCTTCGAGGAGGAGTTCCGTGCGCGGCTGGCCCACGGCTGGGGCGCGGTGCCCGCCTCGACGAGAGCTCTGCGCGCGAACCCCGAAGCGCCGGACCGCGTGGCGTTCACCGGCGCGCTGCGGCTCGGACGGGTGCACGATCCCGGGCTCGCCCGACCTCAGTACGTCATGCATCCCTACCGGGTCACACTGTCGTTCCTCGGCCGGGAATGGGCCGGACTGGACGTCGAGGTGTCCGACCCAGAGATCGAACCCCGTGCTCACTCCCGACGGAGTATCGACGGCGAGCTCGCCGAACTCGGCGCAGTATTCGGCTTCGGCGAGCTGCGGCCGGTCGAACTCATCGACCTGGAGCACCAGATCGCACAGAAGATCCACGCAGTGACGGACCCCGACTTCGTCCGAGCGCACGACCTGGTCGACCTGCAGCTGCTGTGGGAGGCCGGTCCGAACCCGACCGACGTACGGCGGCTCTGTGTGCGCACCTTCGAGCTCCGTCGCGCACAGCAGTGGCCGCCGCTTCCGCTGCGGCCGATGGACGACTGGGGAGTCGCCTACGACGAAGCGCGTCAGGAGACGGAGGTCGACGGCAGCACACCGGTACTGGTCGACATCGCCGCCGCGCGGGAGTGGCTCGAGCGGGTGATCACGGAGATCGAGTCCCGCGCTTCGACGTGAACGCCACCCGATTGCAGGCGGACGAGCAGGCCACCATGCGCCGCCGCGACCGCCGCGATTCCGGGGCCGCCCTCACCCGATCCGGTAGGAGCGGTAGGGCATGATGCCGTCGAGGAGCCGGGATTCGAGGAGCGTGAGCCTGCCGGGGGCGCAGTCGGCGGGGAACAGGCGCCGGCCGCGCCCCTGCGCCCAGGGGTACTCGTAGAGCCGGATCTCATCGACCAGCCCGGCGCGCAGCAGCGCGTGGCACACGGAGATGCTCCCGGTGATGACGATGTCGCCGCCGTCGCGCACCCGCAGCTCGCGGACCGCGGCGAGCGGGTCGCGCACGACCGTCGTGTTCTGCCACCCGGGCTCGGTGAGCGTGCGGGAGACGACGACCTTGTCGACGGAGTCGAGGTAGTCCGAGATCCCCGCCGCATCGTCGGCGCCCGGCCAATACCCGCGGAAGTCCTCGAAGGTGCACCGGCCGAGCAGCACGAGGTCGCAGGCGCCGTCCTGCTCCTGGTTGAGCTCGAACAGCTCCCCGGTCTCCGGCATCCCGGACGGGTCGAACCAATCGTCGAGCATCTCGATCGAGCCGTCCGCGGTGATGTTCTGGGTGATGACGACCGAGCGCATGGGGTCCTCCAGTGGTCGGGGTGCGTCGCTGCTCCTCCCAGTGTGCGCCTCGGCCGCGGTCCGCCGTGATCCGATCCTGCGCACATCGCGCATCGCACACCCCGCCATGCCCCGCAGCCTGGGCGTCCACCCAGGGAGCGGGCAGTAGGATTGCTACGCTTGGACGAACATTTCGACAGTCGTGCCCCTACCCGGCGCACCCGAAGGAGCGAACCCGCGAATGACTTTCCTGGAGACCATCTCCTCCCCGGCGGACCTCAAAGCGCTGTCGGAGGCCGAGTGCCAGGTCCTCACCAAGGAGATCCGCGACACGCTCATCACCACCGTCGCCGGCACCGGCGGGCACCTGGGGCCGAACCTCGGGGTCGTCGAGCTCACCACCGCGATCCACCGCGTGTTCGACTCACCGTGCGACACGATCCTCTTCGACGTCGGCCACCAGACCTACGTCCACAAGCTCCTCACCGGTCGCTACGCGCAGTTCGACACGCTGCGCCAGCGCGACGGGCTCTCCGGCTACCCCTCGCGGGCCGAGAGCGAGCACGACATCATCGAGAACTCCCACGCCTCGGCGGCCCTGTCCTGGGGCGACGGCATCGCCAAGGCCCACCAGCTCAAAGGCGAGTCCGAGCGCAGCGTCGTCGTCGTCATCGGCGACGGGGCACTGACCGGCGGCATGGCCTGGGAGGCGCTCAACAACATCGCCGCCGACAGCTCCCAGCCGCCGCGCCGCCTCATCATCGTCGTCAACGACAACGGCCGCTCCTACGCACCCACCGTCGGCGGGTTCGCCGCACACCTCGACTCGCTGCGCGCGAGCTCGAACTACGAGAAGCTGCTGAGCTGGGGGCGCGACCGCCTGCAGCAGTCCGGTCCTCCCGGGCGCGCCGCCTACACCGCGATGCACGGGATGAAGAAGGGTCTCAAGGACATGGTCGCGGCACCGGCGACCGGGATGTTCGACGAGCTCGGGATCAAGTACCTCGGCCCCGTCGACGGCCACGACCTCGAGAGCATGGAGAAGGCACTGACCCGGGCGAAGAACTTCGACCAGGGCCCGATCATCGTCCACGCGATCACCCAGAAGGGCCACGGCTACGCCCCGGCGATCGAGGACGAGGCCGACCAGTTCCACGCCGTCGGCGTCATCGACCCGCTGACCGGCCGCTCCCAGCCCTCGACGGGCACCTCGTGGACCTCGGTGTTCGGCTCCGAGATCGTCGAGATCGCCCGCACCCGCACCGACCTCGTCGCGATCACCGCCGCCATGCTCATCCCCGTGGGCCTGGAGAAGTTCGCCGCCGAGTTCCCCGAGCGGGTGTTCGACGTCGGCATCGCCGAGCAGCACGCCGTCGCCTCGGCCGCGGGCCTGTCCTACGGCGGGCTCCACCCGGTCGTGTGCCTCTACGCGACGTTCCTCAACCGCGCCTTCGACCAGCTCCTCATGGACGTCGCGCTCCACCGCCAGGGCGTGACCTTCGTGCTCGACCGGGCCGGCGTCACCGGCCCCGACGGCGCCAGCCACCACGGCATCTGGGACATGGCGATGCTCCAGATCGTGCCCGGGCTGCAGCTCGCCGCCCCGCGCGACGCCACCCGCCTGGCCGAGGAGTTCCGCGAGGCCGTCGAGGTGTCCGACGCCCCGACCGTCGTGCGGTTCTCCCGTGGCACCGTCGGCACCGAGATCGCGGCCCTGCGCCGCACCGTCGACGGCGTCGACGTGCTCGCTGAGACGCCCGCGAGCCTGCCCGCCGACGTCCTCATCGTGTCCGTCGGCGCGCTCGCCGATCGCGCGCTCGCCGTGTCGGAGGCACTCCGCGCCCAGGGCATCGGCACCACCGTGGTCGACCCCCGCTGGGTGCTGCCCGTGCCGGAGTCGGTGCTCGACATGGGCAAGGAGCACGCGCTCGTCGCTGTCATCGAGGACGGGGTGAAGATCGGCGGCATCGGCTCGCAGATCCGCCAGGACCTCCGCGACGACGACTCCCGCACCGGAGTGCTCGAGCTCGGCGTGCCCGACGAGTTCCTGCCCCACGGCACCCGGGATGAGATCCTCGAGTACGCCGGCCTCGCGGTGCCGGACATGGTCGACAAGATCCTGAGGATCCTCCCGGCCGACATCGTCGACCGCGTCGAGCGCACCGCGACCCGCACCGGCTGACCCGCCGGAGACGTCGACCCGATCAGTCCCGGTCGGCCGCGGCGGCGGCCCGGGCGAGGACTCCGGCCGTCGCTTCGATCTGCCAGGGCCGGGCGCCGCGCTCGGCGAGGAACGCCGCGACGGCCTGTTCGTCCCCGATGGTGCGCCGGCCGGCGAGAGTCTTGACGTGGCGCGGGGTGAGGACGACCTCGTGCGGCATCCGCAGGTCCCGCGCGACCTCCTGGACGGCGGGCTTCATGAGATCGAGGCGCACCTTGACGCGATTCCGGTCGACCTCGGCGGGTGCCTCGGCATCCGCCGAGCGGCGATCGGGGAGCTCGGCCTCGGGCAGGGCGTCGGCATCGCTCAGGGCCTTGTGCCAGCGCAGGCGCGCCGAGCGGTCCATCCCGGGCACGCCCGGGACGCGCCGCAGGTCGTCGGGAGTGCGGGCATCGATGCCGACGAGTGCGATGAGGTGGCGGTCGCGCAGGATCTGGCTCGGTGCGAGGTCCTGCGCGGCGGCGACCCGGTCCCGGGCCGTCCACAGGGACCGGACGCGGGCCAGGCCGCGGCGGGATTTCACCGAGCCCAGGCCCTGCACGCGGCGCCACGGCTCCGCGTAGACGTTGGGGGTGAAGTCGAGGAGGTGGTCGAACTCCTGCTGCGCGAACTCGGCCTTGCCGGTCTCCTGGAGCTGCGCCTGGAGGATGTCGCTGACCTCGATGAGGAGCTCGACGTCGAGCGCGGCGTAGGTCAGCCAGTCGGGCGGCAGCGGACGGCGCGACCAGTCGACGTTCGAGTGCTCCTTCGCCAGGCGGACGCCGAGGGTCTCGCCGACGACCGCGGCGAGTCCGAAGCGTTCGAAGTCGAGCATGCGCGCGGCGAGCTCGGTGTCGAACAGGGCGTCGGGGCGCATCCCGCGCTCGGCGAGGCAGGGGAGGTCCTGGGTCGAGGCGTGGAGCACCCATTCGGCGCCGCGCAGGGCGTCGTCGACCGTGGACAGGTCCGGCAGCGCCTCGGGATCGATGAGGATCGTCCCGGCGCCCGCGCGGCGCAGCTGGATGAGGAAGGCGCGCCCGCCGTAGCGGATGCCCGAGGCGCGCTCGGCGTCGACGGCCACCGCACCGGTGCCGGCGGCCAGGTCGCGGACCGCCGTGGCGAGGGCATCCGGGGTGTCGACGATGTCGGGCACCCCGTCCGCGGGGGCGGACAGCAGCGGCAGGGATTCGTCGGTGTGGTGGGAGCTCACCGGCGGCGCCCCGGCAGGGGAGTGACGCCCTCGGGCAGCGGTGGGAGGCCGGCGACGGTGCACAGGAGGTCGATCCACGCGGTCAGGTGGTCGGCGATCTCCTCCGGCTCCTCCATCACCGGGGTCCACGAGCCCCGGAACTCGAGGTCGATCGTCGACGGACGCCCGGCGAGCGTGCCGAAGCTCTCCGAGAGCACGCGGGTGGTGGTGCCGCCGATGCTGCGCACCTCGCAGCCGTTCGTCTCGAGGGCCTCGGTGAGCCAGGACCAGGCGACGGAGCCGAGCATGGCCTCGTGGCCGAGCTCGTGCTCGAGCTCCGCGCGGATGTAGCTCACCACTCGGAACTCCCCGTCCCACTCGCTCGGACGGTCGGGGTCGTAGAGGACGACGACGCGTCCGGTGGCGAGCTCGTCGACGTCGTCGTCGGCGGGCACGACCGGGTGGTCCTCGGCGCGGACCTCGGCCCCGAGGGCGAGGGCGTAGGGGGCGAGCTTGCCCGGGGCCGGGATCTCGGAGATCGACACGTGGGGGCGGCCGGTCACCTCGCGGAGCACGGTCGAGGCACGCGCGAACGGTTCGGGCGTGCGATTGAGCGGAGACGGGATGACCACGAGTCCAGGGTAGGCAACGCCGCGGACATGTCCTAGCATCCACGCCGATGCGCCGGGCGGCGGGAATTCCGGACCCGGTGCGCGGCGTTGGGGGAGCGAGGGCACCCCTCGAACCGAGGGCACCCCTCGAACCATCCGTCCAGCCGCTGCGAAGGAGACCGCACCCGTGAACCAGCTCGACCCCGAGGCGTTCAAGCACGCGTTCCGTCATCACCCCGCCGGGGTGGCGGTGATCAGCGCGGCCTCACCGGACGGGCCGGTCGGTCTCACGGTGTCGAGCGTGGCCAGCGTGTCCGCGGCGCCGCCGGCGCTGCTGTTCTCCGTGACCTCGCGGCGCGGCTCGGCCTCCCGCGTGCTCGCGGCTCCGTCCTTCGTCGTCAACCTGCTCAGCGCCGACCAGGTCGAGATCGCCCGGTCCTTCGCCGTGCCCGGTGCTCCGCGCTTCACCCCCGAGCAGGGCTGGCGCACCCTGCCGGGCGGCGAGCCGGTGCTGCCCGGGGTGCACGCCGCCCTCCTGTGCGAGCACCTCGAGCACGTCGAGGTGGGGGAGTCGATCGTGGTCGTCGCCGCGGTCCGCGAGATCCTCGCCGACGCGCCGCGTCCTCCGCTCGTCTATGTCGACCGCACCTTCCACGCCCTCACCGCCGACACCCCGTTGCCCTGAGCGGCGCCTCGGCGCCCGATCCCGGAACCGGCGGTGCGGGCGGCCCCGCTCTGAGACGGGCGGTCCTGCGGTACGACACGGTTTCTTCCGGCCGCGCGCAGATGAGACCATGGAGCAATGGCTTCGACTCTCGTACGCGCTGCCCTCTCGCAGCCGGTTGATCACACCCCCGTCTGGTTCATGCGGCAGGCCGGTCGCTCCCTCCCCGAGTACCGGGAGCTCCGGAAGGGCAACGCGATGCTCGAGGCGTGCCGCACCCCGGACCTCGTCACCGAGATCACCCTGCAGCCGGTCCGTCGGCACGGCGTGGACGCCGCGATCTTCTTCTCCGACATCGTCGTCCCGCTCCAGGCCGCCGGTGTCGACGTCGTCATCGAGCCCGGGGTCGGACCCGTCATCAGCACCCCCGTGCGCACCCGCGCCGACCTCGACCGGCTGCCCGAGCTCGACGCCGAGGCGCTGTCCGACATCACCGAATCCGTCACCCGGATCGTCGCGGAGCTCGGCGACACCCCGCTCATCGGGTTCGCCGGCGCGCCGTTCACGGTGGCGAGCTACCTCATCGAGGGCGGGCCGAGCCGCAACCACGAGAAGACCAAGGCGATGATGCTCGGGGATCCGGAGCTGTTCTCCGCGATCCTCGCCAAGCTCGGCCGGATGTCGGCGACCTTCATCGACGTGCAGCTGTCCGCCGGCGCCCGCGCCTTCCAGCTCTTCGATTCCTGGGCCGGTTACCTCGGCCCGCAGGACTACCGCGCCGCTGTGCTCCCGCACTCGCAGGAGGTGTTCGCAGCGCTGAGCCGCCACGACGTCCCGAGCTTCCACTTCGGTGTGCAGACCGGGGAGCTGCTGGCCCCGATGTCCGAGGCCGGCTCCACCGTCATGGGGGTGGACTTCCGCGTCGACCTCGCCGCTGCCTCGGCCCGGGTGCAGCCCGGTCAGGCGCTCCAGGGCAACCTCGACCCGGCGATGCTGTTCGCCCCGTGGGAGGTGCTGCGGCCGCGCGTGGAGCAGATCGTGCGCGCCGGTCTCGACCATCCGGGCGGCCACGTCTTCAACCTCGGCCACGGGGTGCTGCCGGCCACCGACCCCGCCGTCCCCGGCCTCGTCGTCGAGGAGGTCCACCGGGTGTCCCGTGAGGTCCTCGCCGAGCGCCGGGACGCCTCGGGGGCCGGGGACAGCACGGCCCGGGTCGATCCGGCCGCGGAGGCGGGCGACCGCCGGTGAGCACCGCCGCTGTCGTCGGGGGCGGGATCTCCGGCCTCGTCGCCGCCCACCGGCTCATCAGCACCCGGCCCGGCACCGCGGTCACCGTGTACGAGGCCTCGGACCGGCTGGGCGGGTGCCTGCGCGGCTCCGACCTGAACGGCCATGCGCCCGCCGGTGCCGACGTCGGTGCCGAGGCGAGCCTGTACGTCCGCCCGGAGACCGTGGGCCTGTGCCGCGAGCTCGGCCTCGAACTCGAGTTCCCGTCCCGCGCGCACTCCTCCCGCATCCACGCCCACGGCGCCATGCACGCGATCCCGGCCGGCACCCTCATGGGCGTGCCCGCCGACCCGCAGGCACTCGCAGGCCTGCTCACCGAGTCCGAGATCGTCCGGGTGAGCGAGGAGCAGCTCACCGCGCCGGCCGCCGGCGACGTGTCGGTGGGCGGTTTCCTCGCAGCCCGGCTCGGCGACGCGCTCGTCGACACCGTGGTCGACCCGCTGCTCGGCGGCGTGTACGCCGGACGCTGCCGCGACCTCTCCCTCGCCGCGACGATCCCCGCGCTCCTGCCCGCGGCCCGGGCCGGCACCCCGGTCCTCGACGCCGTCGCCGAGGTGCTCCGCGCGCGGGCCGCCGGGCGCGCGGCGACGCCGGGGGCGAACGTCCCCGGCTCCCAGCCCGCCGAGGCGCCGCCCGTGTTCATGTCGCTGCGCGGTGGGATGAACCGCCTCGTCACCGCGCTCGCCGAGCACCTCGCGCAGTCCGGGGTCGAGTTCCGGCTCGGGGCTCCGGTGCGCGCCGTGCGACAGGCCGGCGGCGGCACCTGGGCCGTCGAGAGCGTGAGCGGCGGAGTCGAGGAGTTCGACGCTCTCGTCCTCGCCGTGCCCGCGCACGCCGCGACCGGTCTGCTCGCCGGGGTCGACGCGGAGATCGCGGGGATCATCGGGGGAGTGGACCATGCGAGCTCCGCCGTGGTCACCGTCGTCATCGACGTCGCCGAGGCCCCGCTCGAGGGCTCCGGCTTCCTCGTCCCTCCCACGGAGACCGCGTTCATCAAGGCCTCGACCTACGCCTCGAACAAGTGGCCGTGGCTCGCGGCGCTGCTGCCCGCGGACACCGCCGTGGTGCGGATGAGCGTCGGCCGGTTCGGCGACGACCCGGACGCGTGGGAGCCGCTGCCCGACGAGGAGCTCGCCGCCCGGGCGATCGCGGACTGGCGGCGCATCACCGGCCGGGCCGCGCCCGTCCTCCACTCCGAGGTGCAGCGGTGGACCGCGGCGCTGCCCCAGTACACGCCCGGCCACCTCGAGCGCACCGCACGCATCGACGCGGTGCTCGCCGGCATCCCGGGCCTCGCGCTCGTCGGTTCCGCCTACGACGGGGTCGGGATCCCCGCCTGCATCGCGCGGGCGGAGAAGGAGATCGCCCGGCTCACCGGCGGCCCGCCGCCGTGATCGTGCCGAGCCGGCTGCGCCCGCCGGCACTGCGCTCACCCGCACTGCGCTCACCCGCACGGAGCTCACCGGCACTGAGCGTGTGCACACTGCGCACGTGCCGGCTGAGCACGGAGACACCGCCCCCGCACCATCAGCAGACCTGAGCGACGGACACCACCACGAGGAAGAAGGAACCATGTCGAACTACCGCCAGCCCACCCCGGAAGAGATCGAGAAGTTCAACCAGGAGATCCGCTACGCCGGTTACAGCGTGTTCTCCGTCGCCGGGGAGATCGGTGAGGAGGACCGCGCCGCGCTCGCCGAGGAGGTCAACTCCCGGCTCGCCGCGCTCAGCGACCAGGGCCTCGTGGTGCGCGGCGTCTACGACGTGTCCGCGTTCCGTCCCGATGCCGACGTCATGTTCTGGTGGCACGCCCCCACCACCGAGGCGATCCAGGCCGCCTACGCCGCCGTGCGCCACTCGGTCCTCGGCTCGATCCTCGAGCCCGTGTGGTCGGTCATCGGCATGCACCGCCCGGCTGAGTTCAACACGTCCCACCTGCCGGCGTTCCTCACCGACAGCACGCCCGGCGACTACATCTGCGTGTACCCGTTCGTGCGGTCCTACGAATGGTACGTGCTGCCGGCAGAGGAGCGCTCGCAGATGCTGCGCGAGCACGGCATGGCGGCTGCGGACTACAAGGACATCAAGGCGAACACGATCTCCGCGTTCGCGCTCGGCGACTACGAGTGGTTGCTGTCCTTCGAGGCCTCGCGGGTCGACCGGATCGTCGACCTCATGCGCGAGCTGCGCGCCACCCAGGCGCGCCTCCACGTGCGTGAGGAGCTCCCGTTCTTCACCGGCCCGCGCCGCGAGCTCGCCGACATCATCGCCGCCTGGCGCTGAACCGTCGCCTGGTGCCGAGGCGCGCGCCACCGGGCGGTCGAACCGCCGCCGGACGTCGAACCGGCACCGCGCGGCTCCGGGGGGCACCCCGGAGCCGCGCGGCGTCGGATCGGTGCTGCAGCGACTGCTCCCGTCAGTTCTCCGGAGCCTCGCAGTCGGGGCTCGAAGGGTCGTCGAGGCAGTCCTCGTCGACGAGGAACCGGTGGTAGCGGTACACCTCGAGCTCGAGCGGGTCGCTCGGCACCGCTGCCTGGCCCGGGATCGTCAGCCAGGGGCCGCCGGCCACGGAGTACATTCCCGCGTAGTACGTGGTCAGGGTGACCGAGACGGTGCCGGGCGCCGAGTACGTGTGGTGGATCTGCGCGTTCTGGACGGACCGCGGGCGGCTGCCCGGGGAGGTCGTGCGGTCCGTGGTGCCGTCGCCAAAGTCCCAGACATAGGCCACGGGCGTGGCCCGCACCTGCACCGGGATGTCGAAGAGGACGAGGTCGATATAGCGGACCGCGGAGTCTGCCCAGAACGCCGTCCGCCGATTCGTCACCGCCCAGGCATCGGGCCAGGAGTGGAGCGTCGAGGGCGGGATCTCGAAGGACTGGAAGTCCTCCTCCGTGACCACCGGGGTCGGTGCGGCCTCCCCGCCGCCACCCCCGGCGCCGCCGCCCCCGCCCCCGGGATCGAGCTCCGCACAGACCTCGACGGTCTCACCCGCGGACGGGAGGTTCACCCGCTCGCAGCCGCCGGGCGGACCGGCCGGACCGCCTCCGCCGCCACCGCCGGAACCGCCCGATCCACCTCCGCGCCCACCGCGGTCGGAGCCGCCGCCGCCCGGGTTCGATCCACCGCGATCCGAGCCTCCACCGCCTGGGCGATCGGGGCCCGGTTGTGTCACACGACAATCATTGTTCTTTGCGGATCGAATCTTGCAGTTTGGGTTGAATGCAACTGCGGGATCTGCAGCAGTGAAAGTTATCGCAAATAACGCGATCAAGATTCCGATTGTTATATGTCGCATTCTTCTGCCCAAAGGTATTGTTCTGAGACGAACCATTCCCCATCGTAATCAGCGACTATCACTTCAAAGGTATTGAGTTCGGGGTTGCCTGTTTCAGTTGACATGGGTGATTGGTCGGTATACGAGTACCGATCTACCGGAACGCATGCGTGGAAATTGACCAGCGGGATAGCGGTTGAGTCTGACTTATCTAAATCGACTTCGAAAACTTGGACCTGGTCGAATCCGAATTCGCCGACCATTTGCACTTTGTCGTCTCGCAGGCCTTTTGCTTCTTCTTTTAAGCTAAGTAAGATGCTATCTTTAGCTACTTCGTCAAACTTCTCTGCGCCTGCGCCCCCTGCGGTGAATACCTCGGTAGAAACTTCTGCGTAGCGATTGAGAACTTTCAGTGCTTCCTCAACCGCCTTCTTCTCCTCTTCGCTGAGCTGCAGATCGGTGGTGTATTCCGGGCCGGCACCTTCGGTCTCCGTGGGCGTCGCCGCTGTCGGTGTGGCGAGCGTGTGCTCCTCGGGTTCGGAGGTGCAGCCGGAGAGGACGAGCGCCGCGACTCCCGCGAGGGCGCCGATCCGTGCGGCCGGGCGCACGGAGTGCGGCAGGCGGGAGGAACTCGAGGCCGGGCGGCCGTCGCGCGCTCGGGAACGGTGGGGCGGGGGAGAGAACACGAGGGGCATCGGGTGTCCTTGGGGGAGGAGTGCTGCGGGTGCTGTCTACGGTAATGCAGCCCACCCCGGAGCGCACGGAATTGTTCGAACCTGTGGATAAGTGCTCGGAGCCGCACTGTTCCCGCGCACGGCTGTTCGGCTGCGCAGCTCCCCGGCCGCTCTGGTCTCGGACTGCTCGATCGCCCGGGCCGTGTTCACTGCCGACCGATGAACTCCTCGCGCGTCCCGGCGGTCGCCTCCCCGTCACCGGCCCCATCCGCCTGCGCACGGCGCCGCGCGAACCGGCCGGGCCGGAACAGCTCGAGACCCGGATCCGGGGTGCCGGTGACCTCGGCGGCGGCGACCTCCCCGAGGTGCGGGGCCAGGGTCATTCCGCTGTGCGTGACGAGGGCGTAGACGCGCTGCTGCTCGTCGAGGAAGCCGGCGATGGTGAGCTCGTCGTCGGGCAGGCTGCGCCCGCTCAGCGTCACCGATTCGAGCCGCGCGCGGTCTCCGAAGAACTCCGCGAGCACCGCGTCCATCTCCGCGCGCACCTCGGCGAGCTGCTCTGCGGTGGACTCCTCGGCGGCCCGGTGCTCGACCGAGGGCACCTGCACGAGCAGCCGCCCGTCGTGCTGCGGGCGCACATTCATCCGGTCGGACACGATGACCCGGTGCAGCTCGATGTCGAGTGGGAGAGTGCCGACCGGTTCGGTGATGCCGAGGAAGCTGTGCGTCCGTGCGCTGCGTTCCCGCAGGTCCGCCACGGACACCAGCGCGCCGGACCGTGCGGCGATCTCCCTTGATGCGGCCCCGGCGGCGAGCACCGCACGATCGACCGAGAGCACCTCGCCCCCGGCCAGGTGGAGGTCGACGCCGTCGCCTGCGGCCTGCCAGGACTCGACGGTGATGATGCGCGGTGCGATCCCGCGGTCCGCCAGTGCGGAGAGCAGCGCGTCCCTGAAGAGCTCGGCATCCGCGTAGCCCTCTGCTTCGAAGAGCAGACCGCCGTCCGCGCTGTCCGGCCAGTCGACCGCCGGCTCGAGCGCTTCGAGCTCCGCCCGGTCGACCTGCCGGCACGGGTAGCCGTAGGCCCGCGCCTCGGTGCTGCGCTCCTCATAGGTGCGGATCCGGTCCGGCCCCGTGTCGACGAGGATCCCGCCGCTCGGATGGAACCAGCGGCCGTGCACGGCCAGCCGCTCCTGCAAACGGTGGTGGGCCGCGATACCCGCGGCATTGAGGTCGTAGTAGGCGCGCGGCTCCTTGTGATTCGCATTGATCCACGCGAACGACCGCCCGCTGGCCCCTGCGAAGGGGTGCGCCGCCTCGAGGAGCACGACGTCCTCCCCGCGCTCGGCGAGGTGGAGGGCGGTGCACAGACCGAGCACCCCGGCGCCGATGACTGCGATGTGCACGGGACTCTCCTCCGGGTCGGTCGTCGGAACGGTGCGGGCCGGGATGCGGGACTCGGGAGCGGCCCCGCCGGGGAACGGCTCAGCCGCGGGCCGGGCGGGCCGCCCGGCGCATCGGGATGTGGACGATCCCGTCCTCGAGAAAGTCCTCCCCGCTGCGCTCGAAGCCGAACCCCGCGTAGAAGCGCTCGAGGTAGGACTGGGCGTTGAGGGTGAGCAGGCTACCTGCGAAGTCCTCGACGAGCCGGCCGACGACCGCACGCCCGGCGCCGGTGGAGCGCGCCGCGGGATCGGTGACGACCCGGCCGATGCTCCGGCCGTCCGGGTGCCCGGCCGGTCCGTCGACGAGACCGTGGGGGAGCAGCCGGGCGTAGGCGGCGGGCATGACGGACAGGCCGGTCTGCTCGCCGTGGGAGTCGCGGAACGGGGTGGGTGCACCGGCATGCGGGATGAATGCGTGGAGCGTGTCCGGGTAGAGGTCGACCCCGTCGAGGTCGAGGAACACGCAGTCCTGCTCGACGACGAACACCTCGCTGCGCAGCTGCAGGATCCCGTAGAGCTCCTCGCTCGTCAGCTCGGAGAAGTGCTTGACCACCGCGTCCGCCGGAGCGGCCCGCCGGACCGCGGATTCGGCGACCGGCTCAGGCATCGGTCGACTCCCGGGCGGCTCCGTCCCCGGCGTCGTTCCCCGCGGTGTCCGCACCGTCCTCGGCGAGGACGAGGCTGATCGAGTTGATGCAGTAGCGCTGATCGGTGGGGGTGTCGTAGCCCTCGCCCTCGAACACGTGCCCCAGGTGGGAGTCGCAGGCCGCGCAGCGCACCTCGATGCGCTGCATGCCGAGCGAGTCGTCGCGGATGTAGCGCACCCGGTCCTCGGCGAGCGGGGCGTAGAAGCTCGGCCAGCCGCAGTGGGAGCCGAACTTCGTCTCGCTGCGGAACAGCTCGGCGCCGCAGGCCCGGCACCGGTAGGAGCCGGCGGTCGTGGTGTCGGTGTACTCCCCGGTGAACGGGCGCTCGGTGCCGGCCTGCCGGAGCACCGCGTACTCCTCCGGGCTGAGGATCTCACGCCATTCGGCGTCGGTCCGCTGCACGGTGGGTGCTGCGTTCTGTTCGCTGCTCATGAGCCTTCTCCTCCGCTGTCGGTTCGCTGCGCCCCATGCTACTCCGGTGACCCGGACAGTAGACTGTCCGCATGACACCCCTGGTGATGAGGAGGTTCCCGTGACGTCGTCCCCTGATCCTGTCGCGCACCCCAAGCGGCGCGCCGTGCGCATCGCCGCCGCCGGCCTCGGCGTCGGGGCCGGGATCGGCCTGCTCGCCTCCGTCGCGACCTCCGGTCTCGCGGCCTATTTCGCCCGCCGGGTCGTGATCCCCGAGCAGGCGCCGGAGGAGCTCGAGATCCTCCACGTCGACGGCTTCGACGACGACATGCACGTCCACCTCGCCGCCGACGACGAGACGCTCGTCAACGGCCGGTACGGCCTGCACTTCGATTCGGGGGCCGGGCACGCGCAGATCGGCGACATCGTCGAGTACGACCCGGTGTCGCGCACCGTGTCGCGCGAGGTGCTCGCCGTGACCGCGGGAGACCTCCGCACCGCCCGCCGCGGCCGCTGGACGGGCGTGTTCTACCCCCACCCGGACGCCACCGGCCTGCCGTACGAGGACGTCACCCTCGAATCCGACGTCGGCGACCTGCCGGCCTGGTTCTTCCCGACCACCGCCGACACCCCGCTCGACACCTGGGCGATCCTCGTCCACGGTCGCGGCGGCTCCCGGGCCGAGGGCCTCAAGGCGGCCCCGGTGCTCAACGACCTGCGGATCCCCGCGCTCGCGATCTCCTACCGCAACGACCCCGAGGTGCCGGTCGGCTCGACGGCCCGCTACGGTCTCGGCGACACCGAGTGGATCGACGTCGACGTCGCGATCGACCACGCGCTCGCCCAGGGGGCGAAGAAGGTCGTAGTGTTCGGCTGGTCGATGGGTGCCGCGATCGCCTTCCAGGCCGCCTCCCGCGGCCGCAACCGGGAGCACATCGCCGCTCTCGTCCTCGACGGCCCGGTCGTCGACTGGTACGACGTGCTCGACCATCAGGCGCGCATCAACTTCCTGCCCACCCCGGTCGCCCGGCTCGCGCTCGACATGCTCACCCGCCCGTGGGCGCGGCGCATCACCGGCCTGGAGACCCCGCTCGACCTCAACCGGATGGACTGGGTGCGCCGGGCCGCCGAGCTCGACACGCGCGTCCTCCTCATCCATTCCGACGACGACGACTTCGTGCCCTCGGGTCCCTCGCACGCGCTCGCCAGCGTCCGGCGCGACCTCGTGACGATGCCGCACTACGAGAAGGCGCGCCACACCAAGGAGTGGAACGTCGACCCGGACCGGTGGAACGACGACGTCGCGAACTTCATCGAGATGCACGTCCTCGACCTCGCCGAGATCACCCGCTGAGACCGATCACCCGCTGATCGGAGCGGGCCGGCGCCCGGTGTCAGGCCGGTTCAGAGCAGTCCGAGCGCGCGGGTGGCCTCGCGCTCCTCGGCGAGCTCCCGGACCGAGGCGTCGATCCGCGCACGGGAGAACGCGTCGATCTCGAGTCCCTCGACGATCCGGTGCTCCCCGCCGTCCACCGTGCACGGGAACGAGCTGATGAGGCCCTCGGGCACGCCGTACTCGCCGTTCGAGGGCACCGCCATCGACACCCACTGCCCGCTGGTGCCGTGCACCCAGTCGCGCAGGTGCTCGATCGTCGCGTTCGCCGCCGAGGCCGCCGAGGACGATCCGCGGGCGGCGATGATCGCCGCCCCGCGCTGCGCGACCGTCGGGATGAAGTCCTCGCGCACCCACGCCTCGTCGTCGATGATGTCGAGGACGCGGCGGCCGTCCGCAGTGGCGCGGGTGGCATCCGGGTACTGGCTGGCGGAGTGGTTGCCCCAGATCGCCAGGTGCTCGATGGTGCTCACCGGCACCTGCGCGCGGGCCGCGAGCTGCGCGAGCGCCCGGTTGTGGTCGAGCCGGGTGAGCGCGGTGAACCGCGCGGCGGGGATGTCCGGGGCGTGCGTGGAGGCGATGAGGGCGTTCGTGTTCGCCGGGTTGCCGGTGACGACGACCCGGATGTCGGAGCCTGCGACCTCGCCCAGCGCCTTCCCCTGGGCGGAGAAGATCGCGCCGTTGGCCTCGAGGAGGTCCGCACGCTCCATGCCCTTCGCCCGCGGGCGGGCGCCGACGAGCAGCGCCGCGTCCGCACCGTCGAAGGCGGTACGCGGGTCGTCGGTGATGTCGACTGCGGCGAGCGTGTTGAAGGCGCAGTCGTCGAGCTCCATGACCACACCCTCGAGCGCCGGCAGCGCCGGCGGGATCTCGAGCAGGCGCAGCCGCACGGGCTCGTCACCGTACACCGCGCCGGCGGCGAGCCGGAACAGCAGCGCATAGCCGATCTGTCCGGCGGCTCCGGTGACTGCGATCGTCTTCGTCATGGGGATTCTCCTTCTGCGGCCGCAGCGGCCGCGGGTCCGGCCGGCAGGGCCAGGCGGTGGATGTACGTCGATGAATCGGTGAGCAGGCTGAGCGGGGTCGCGGGCACCGGCGCGGGCAGGCGCACCGTCCCGAGCAGACCGGGATGATCCTCGGTACCGCTGCCGGCGAGCAGCGGGGAGACGGTGAGGCACAGCTCGTCGACGAGCCCGGCCGACACCCAGCTGCCGAGCAGCGTCGGCCCGCCCTCGCACAGCACCCGGCGCACGCCCCGGACGGCGAGGTCGGCGAGCACCGCCTGCGGGGTGATGTCCCCGTGGACGACGACGTTTCCGGCGCCGCAGAACCCACGGAGCCCGGCGAGCGTCTCCGGGTCGTCCGTCGCGGTGTGCACCACGATCGGGGAGGTGCCCTGCTCGGCGAGTCGGGCGGTGTCGATGCTGCCCGTCCCGGACACGATGACGAGGAGCGGGACGGGCTCCTGGCCGCGGGCCGCCCGCTGCGCCCGGTAGGCGGTCTTCTCCGTGAGCCGGGTGTAGCGCTCGATGCGGGTGGTCTGCGCCCCGACGACGACGGCGTCGGCGAGCGAGCGGAGCACGGAGAACACCCGCATGTCCGCAGGGGTCGAGATCGTCGACGAGCGGCCGTCGGCACCGGCGATCGCCCCGTCCACGGTGGTCACCATGTTCGCCTGCACGCGCATCCCGGGGGTGTGCCCGGACAGCGGGCCGGAGTCGTAGAGCTCGACGAGCCGCGGTTCGGGCCCGGCGGGGTCGGCGCTCGATTCCGCGGTGGCCCGCCGCGGCGGCAGCACCTCGGGGGAGGGGAGGAGGACGCGGAGCTCAGCGGGCCCGGCCGCCGCCGCGGACGCGTCAGCGGGCGAGGTCATCGGCGGGTCCCATGATGATGTGCGGATGCGCGGCGGGGTCGAGGGTCCGCAGCAGGTGCACCATGTCCTCGGCGTCGACGGTGATGCAGCCCCGGGTGGGGGAGTCGTGGTCGACGTGGAGCCAGATCTTGCCGCCGGCGTCCCAGCCGAGCGGGCGGGTGTCGTCGTTCGGCGGGGTGCCCGGCTGCCGGTTGTAGTCGATGGCGATGACGCGGTCGAACACCGCCGCGTAGTCCTCGCCGTAGGCGGCCGCCGCACCGGTGCGCAGCGCCGGCTCGTGCGTGTAGGGCAGGAGCGAGCCCGGGTCCGGGAGGGATCCGCCGGCATCGCTGAGCGAGAACACCCCGATCGGCGAGGTGCGGTCGCCCTCGCGCCGGTCGCGCTTCCAGCCCGCGCCCCCGTTGTGGCCGGCGTACTCGCCGGTGCGCTCCCAGCCGTCGCCGGCGCGCTCGAACAGCACCGTCGTCGCGGTCGTGTCCGCGGGCCCCGGGGTCGAGGAGATGAGCACCTGGCGGGTGTCGGCCGGGACCTCGGCGAGCGTCTCCGGCCCGATGCCGGGCAGCGGGGGCAGCGAGGGACCGGCGGGCGCCTCGGCCCCGGCGGGTGTGCGCAGGGCGGGGGCGGGGAGGTCGCGCGGTGCGCTCTGGGCCGGTGCACGGAGACCCGATGCGGCGGCGGCCACGGCGTCGCCACCGGCAGGACGCGCACAGCCGGTGGCGAGCAGCGCCACGAGCAGGAGCGGTGCGGCGGACCGGACGGCGGGATGGACCATGCGTCCATCGTGCCATGGGCGCTCCCCGCCGGGCCCGACGACACGGCCCGGGTCCGGCCGACGCCACGGCCCAGGACCGGCCGGGGCCGCCTGACCGACGGCTGACCGCGCGCTCCGGGGCGGGTGTCTACACTGGATTCCCATGAGCATTCCTCCTCCGCCCGACCGTCGTCCGCCGCGCCGGCGGCCGACCCCCGGGACGCCGCCGGAAGACTCCCTGACCACGCAGCTGTTCGTGGGCCAGGCGAAGCCCGCCGCCCCGACGGACGACACCCAGGCACTCAGCGCCGAGGAGGTCGCGCAGCTCCGTGCCGCGGATGCCGCGCCGGAGGGCGAATCGACCCGCGTGCTCAGTCTCGAGGAGCTCCAGCAGATCGCGGCGGAGACCCATGACGACCGCCTCGACGGCCCGCGTGAACGGCCCGAGGCGCACGACGGCCCCAGGGCGACCGCCGCCCACTCCGCATGGGCCGAGCGCCAGGCCCCGCCGAGCCGCTGGCCCGGCCGCGATCCGGCCCCCGTCGCCGCCCCGACCGTGGGCGGTGCCCCGGTCCCGCCCCCGCCTCCCGTGCCCCCGATGGTCGGAGGCGGCGCGGGTGCGTCGCAGCCGCCGCACGGTGCCCAGCACTACGGTGCCGGGCGGCCGGCGCAGCGGAAGCGGGGCATGCCGGGAGCGGCGATCGCCGTCATCGTCATCGCCGTGCTGCTCGTCCTCGGCATCATCGGCTACATCCTGTTCGACATGTTCAGCGGGCAGGACCGGGGCGACGACGCCGCGATGCCCGCCCCGCCGCCGCCCGCTGGGGCACCGGAATCGCCCGGGGAGGAGGACTCGGAGGCACCGAGCACCCCGGCCTCCGAGGTCCGCTCCTTCGCTGCCCCCTCGGGCAACATCAGCTGCACGATCGACGCCGAGCGCGCCCGCTGCACGATCGCGAGCTTCGACTACGAGCCGCCGGAGAAGCCGGCCGACTGCGAGATCGACAACTGGGGCGGGATCGTCGTCGCCAACGACGACGGCGCCGGGTTCTCCTGCGCCCCGGCCCCGGAGGCCCCGGAGGCCGAGCCGCTCGACTACGGCGAGTCGATCGAGGCGCACGGGATGACGTGCACCTCCGCCCGCGACGGCATGTCGTGCACCTCGGACGCCACCGGCAAGGGCTTCACCGTCGCCCGCGCCGGCGCGGACTTCGTCAACTGAGACCACGGCATCGTCGTCCCACATGGTGGGCGCGCCGGGTGACCTCGACGGCGGTTGCGCATACAGTGAGGAGCATGAATAGGCAGGCGCTCCTTCTTCTTCTTCAGTGCCGCGGCGAGGCCTGACTCAGGCCGCATCCTCGCTGCGGAGTCGATGCTGTCGGTCGAAACCCGTCGAGATCAAGGACCCTGAAGTGACCCACCTGCAGAAGCCCAGCCCCATGCCGTTCGCCAAGTACAAGTCGTTCTTCGACCGCATCCGGATCGACATGCGCGACCGGACCTGGCCCGACCAACGCATCACCCGCGCTCCCCGCTGGCTCAGCACCGACCTGCGCGACGGCAACCAGGCGCTCATCGACCCGATGACCCCGGGTCGCAAGCGCCGCATGTTCGATCTCCTCGTCAAGCTCGGCTTCAAGGAGATCGAGGTCGGCTTCCCGGCGGCCAGCCAGCCCGACTTCGACTTCGTCCGGCAGATCATCGAAGAGGACGCGATCCCCGACGACGTGCGGATCTCCGTCCTCACCCAGGCCCGCGAGGACCTCATCGAGCGCACCGTGGAGAGTCTCGTCGGCGCGAAGATGCCGACCGTCCACCTCTACAACGCGACCGCACCGGTGTTCCGCAAGGTCGTGTTCGGCTTCGACGGCGACGGCTTCGACGAGACCCGCGACATCGCGATGCGCGGCACCCAGGCCGTGATGAAGCACGCCGAGAGCCTGCTCGGCGACGCCGACTTCGGCTACGAGTACTCCCCGGAGATCTTCGTCGACACCGAACCGGAGTTCGCGCTCGACGTCGTCGGCAACGTCCTCGACATGTGGCAGCCGGCCGCCGGCCGGGAGACCGTCGTCAACCTGCCGGCCACGGTGGAGCGCGGCACCCCGAACACCTATGCCGACCAGATCGAGTGGTTCTGCCGCCACATGCCCTACCGCGAGGACGTCGCCGTCTCCCTCCACCCGCACAACGACCGCGGCACCGGCGTGGCCGCCGCGGAGCTGGGCATCATGGCCGGCGCGGACCGCATCGAGGGCTGCCTGTTCGGCAACGGCGAGCGGACCGGCAACCTCGACCTCGTCACCGTCGCCCTCAACCTGTACTCGCAGGGCATCGACCCGGAGCTCGACTTCTCCGACATCGACGAGGTCATCCGCACCGTCACCCACTGCAACCAGATCGGCGTGCACGAGCGCCATCCCTACGGCGGCGACCTCGTCTTCACCTCCTTCTCCGGCTCCCACCAGGACGCGATCAACAAGGCGTTCGTCGACCGGGAGAAGCGGGCGCAGGCCGCCGGCGTACCCATCGAGCAGATGGAATGGGACATGCCCTACCTGCCGGTCGACCCCAAGGACCTGGGCCGCTCCTACGAGGCGGTCATCCGCGTGAACTCGCAGTCCGGCAAGGGCGGAGTGTCCTACCTGCTCAAGACCGAGCACGGACTCGACCTGCCGCGCCGCCTCCAGGTCGAGTTCTCGCAGGTCGTGCAGGGCCGCTCGGAGTCCGGCGGCGAGGTCTCCGCACCGGAGATCTGGCGGATCTTCAACGACGAGTACCTGCCGTCGGACGGCGACGCCGAGGCCTGGGGCCGGTTCAAGATCATGGGCCTGCGCACCGCGTCGGCGAACATCGCCGACGAGCCGACGACGAAGAACTCCGAGACCATCGAGGTCGACCTCCTCGTCGACGGCCAGGAGCGCACCTACGAGAGCCGCGGCAACGGCCCGATCAACGCCCTCGTCAACCTCCTCACCGAGCAGTTCGACCTCGACATCCGGCTGCAGGACTACACCGAGCACGCAGTGGGCACCGGTGCGGACACCGTCGCGGCGTCCTACGTCGAGCTCGCCGTCGGCGACCGGGTGCTGTGGGGTGCGGGTCTCCACCCGAACATCACCAAGTCCTCGCTCAAGGCCGTGATCAGCGCCGTCAACCGCGCCGTGCGCCAGGGCTGAGCCGCCGGCCCGAGCTCCCGCCCCGCCGTCAGGTGGTCGCAGATCCACGATTCCCCCGCCGGGATCATGGTTCTGCGACCACCTGCGGTGCTTCCGGCGGTGCGTCCCCGGCGTGTGCGTCAGCCGCCTCCCAGGCCGGGCGACGATAATGGAGGGATGAAGCAGTACCGGGACGAGGGGATCGTGGTCGGCGGCCACAAGCTCGGCGAGGCCGACCGCATCGTCCTCATCCTCACCCGCAACCACGGGCTCGTCCGGGCGGTGGCCAAGGGGATCCGACGCACGAAGTCCCGGTTCGGCTCCCGGCTCGAGCCGTTCATGCTCGTCGACGTCCAGTGTCACGTGGGACGCAGCCTCGACGTCGTCACCCAGGTCGAGCTCATCGAGCCCTTCGCCCGCGCGATCGGCGCCGACTACAGCACGTACTCCGCGGCGAACGTCATGGCCGAGACCTGCACCCGGCTCACCGAGGCCGAACCCCGCTCCCGCGCCCAGTACCTCCTCCTCGTGTCCGCGATCCGCTCCCTGTGCAGGGGCGAGCACCCACCCAGGCTCGCACTCGATGCCTACCTGCTGCGCGCGATGGCCGTCGCCGGCTGGGCGCCGAGCCTGTGGAACTGCGCCCAGTGCGGCGAACCCGGCCCGCACCGGGCGTTCTCCCCGGCGCTCGGCGGGGCCGTGTGCTCGGCCTGCCGCCAGCACGGCACCGCGCTGCCGACCACGGAGACCGTCCTCCACCTCGCCGCCCTGCTGTCCGGGGACTGGGCCCGGGCCGAGGCGACCGCACCCCACCATGCCGCCGAGGCCTCCCGCCTCGTCACGCTGTACGTCCAGTGGCACCTCGAGCGCCACGTCAAGTCCTTCACGGTCCTGGAGAACGCATGAGCCCCCGTCGCCCCGATCCCGCTCCGACCGCCGGCGGGCACCCCGCAGTGCCGCCGCCGCACCCGTCCGGAGCGCGCCCGCCGGAGATCCCGCGGAAGTTCGTGCCCAGGCACGTCGCGGTCGTCATGGACGGCAACGGGCGCTGGGCGAACGACCGGGGCCTGCCGCGCACCGAGGGGCACAAGGCCGGGGAGTTCGCGCTCCTCGAGGTCATCCACGGGGCGATCGAGGCCGGCGTCGACCACCTCTCCGCCTACGCCTTCTCCACCGAGAACTGGAAGCGCTCCCCGGAGGAGGTCCGGTTCCTCATGGGCTTCAACCGCGATGTCATCCGCCGCCGCCGCGACGAGCTCCACGCCCTCGGGGTGCGGATCGTGTGGGCCGGCCGGCGCGGTAGGCTGTGGCGCTCGGTCATCGCCGAGCTCGAGGCGGCCGAGGAGATGACGCGGCACAACACCGGGCTCGTCCTCCAGTTCTGCGTGAACTACGGGGGGCGCGCGGAGATCCTCGATGCGGTCAACGCGATCACCGAAGCGGTCGCCGCCGGCCGGCTGACCCCGGGGAAGGTGACGGAGAAGGCGCTCGCCTCCCGCTTCTACGCTCCCGGGGTGCCCGATGTCGACCTGTTCCTCCGGTCCTCGGGTGAGCAGCGCACCTCGAACTTCCTCCTCTGGCAGTCGGCCTACGCCGAGCTCGTGTTCCAGGACGTGCTGTGGCCCGACGTCGACCGCCGCACCCTGTGGGCCGCGATCGAGGAGTACGCGCGCCGCGACCGGCGCTTCGGCGGAGCGGTCGACACCGCAGCCGGGCGCTGAGGCGGTCCGGCCCGGCACCGCACCGCGGAACGGAGCCCTCGCCGTGCCCGAGGTGGGCGCGGCTCACTCGTCGAGGGTGAGCTCGACATCCCCGACGGGGACCGCCGAGCACGTGATGACCTCGTCGTCGTCGAAGGCCGCCGCCGGCTCCACCGGATAGGCGACCTGGCCGGACACGAGGCGCAGCGCGCAGGTGCCGCACGAGCCGCCCCGGCACGAGCTCGCCACGTCGAACCCGCGGGCCTCGAGCGCATCGAGGAGGAATCCCGCGGCCGGGGTCCAGGCCGCCTCGGGACCCTCCGAGCCGTCGGCCGCCACCGTGCGCACCCGCGCCGGCTCCCACGCGGTGAGGTCGACCGTGCCGCCGGCGTCGATCGGTGCGGGGGAGGAGAAGATCTCGCGGTGGACCCGCGCGGCCCGGATCCCGGCGCGACGCGCGGCAGCGGCGGCCGCGGCGAGGAAGCCGGGCGGGCCGCAGAGCACGACATCGACCGCAGCACCGGCAGGGTCCGCTGTCCCCGGGACGGCCGGCTCCCCGGGACCCGTGCGCACTGCGTCCGCACACGCATCCTGGTCCCGGCCGAGCATCTCGGTGAGCACTGCGCTGAGCGCATCAGCATCCGGCCGGCCGCGCTCCTGCGTCGACCAGCGCCGCACGCACGCCGCGGGGAGTGCGCCGGCGGTGTCGACGAGTGCGTGGAAGAAGCCGCTCGGGGCCCGCCCGCGTTCGACGTGGAGGACATCGACCGACCGATCGCCCAGGCCGGGCAGCAGCCCGAGCGCCGGGGTGATGCCGATCCCGGCGGTGAGCACGAGGGTGCGCGGGGCACGCAGGGTGCCAGCGGTGACCCGGCCGAACGGGCCGGAGACGAGCACCTGCGCCCCCGGCGGCAGTGCGGTGAGGGTGCGGGAGCCGACGCCGTCGACCCCGACGCCGAGCTCGAACATGCTCCCGGTGGCAGCGGTGACGGTGTACGTGCGCCACAGCGGCCCCGCCTCGGTGAGGAGGTGGACGCGCGCATGCATGCCGGGTCGGTGGAGGGCGGCGAACCAGCCGAGCTCGTCGCGCAGGCGGACCCGGACGCGCCCCGGGTCGATCTCCGCGGAGTCGAGGACCGTGGCCGGGCGCGGGGTGGTGAGCGGGGACTTCACCCGCGGGTCGATAGCCGCGGGCGCTCCGGCGTCGTGGTGGTGCTCCTCGGTGCCGGGCCCGAGCTCAGCGCACGATCCGCCCTCGACGAGGAGCGCATCGCCCACCCCCACCGTGCCGGGTTCGAGCACGATCCCGTAGACGCCCAGATGGAGATGCCCGAACACCCCGGCGAGCAGCCGGGGCACGTTGACGTCGTCCTCCGCGGTCCGGGGATTCACCCGGGTGGCGGGGCAGCGTTCGATCGAGGCGCGGATGAGCAGACGCGTCGAGCCCACGCGCACCACCCGCCCGATGAGTCCGAACTCCTCCCACGGAGCCAGGCCGCTGAGGTGGACGTTGCCGCGGAAGCGGAGCGGATCGAGGTCGACGCCCGCGGCCTCCCCGAGCATCTCGACCGTTGCCGGGTTGATGAGCGACACGCCCGAGGCGCGGGAGTCGAACATCCCCTGGCCTGCGACGACGAGGCGGCGCGGGTGCTCGCCCTGGGGGCGCAGGCGCGCGGCGAGGAACGTCGAGGCGGCCGCGAGGGAGTCGGCGTCATCGGTGCGGAACCCGGTGCGCTCACCGTCCGGGGCGCGTAGCGTGATCGCCCGGGCCGGGGCGCCGGGGGAGCCGCCGACCATCCCGGGGTCGCCGCCCGATGCGGACCCGGCGGGCGCCTCGGCGGCGGTCGAGCTCACCTGCCAGGCCTCGAGGCTCATGTCGGTCTTGAGGACGGCGAAGCCGCGGTAGGGACTCCACGAGTCCGCCGGCACGGGCAGGCGCCCGCTGCTGAAGGCCGCCGCCCGGTCGCCGTCGAAGCCCGTGCCGGCGCGCACTGTGCCGGAGTCGAGCGGCTCGGCCGGGAAGCCTTTGACCGGGTAGCGGAAGAGCGCGGAGACGCGAACGGACATGCCGCCCATCCTATGACGGGCGGCATGTCCGGTACCGGGCGGCGCGGCGGTCGGCCGGGACAGCCCGGCGGGTGTGCTCAGCCGCGACGAGGCGGTGTGCGGGTGGGGCTCAGCGGCCCTTGCCCCCACGGTAGAAGCCCTTCTTGCCGTCGCGCTCCTGGCGGAACTTGCGGCCCTCGCCCGGACCCTTGTCGAAGTTCTTCTTGGGGAACGAGCGGCCCGGGCGGCCGGTGTCCGGGCGCAGATCGATCCGCTTGCCCTGGACACGGGTGCCGGACAGGCGGTCGAACACCGACTGCGGCAGGTCGTCGGGCAGGTCGACGAGCGAGTGGTTCGAGCGGATGTCGATGTGGCCGATCTGACCCGAGGTCAGGCCGCCCTCGTTCGCGAGCGCCCCGACGATGCCGCCGGGCTGGACGCGCTCGTTGCGGCCCACGGCCAGCCGGTAGGTGCGCATGCCCTCACGCGACCGCGGACCGCGCGGCCCGCGCTCGCCGCGCTCGCCCCGGTCCTCGCGCTGCTTGCGCTTGGGCTCGGGGAGCGGCTGCGCGGTGAGCGACTCGCCGTCGAGGAGCAGCACCGCGAGTGCGGCGGCGATCTCCTTGGCGGGCACGTCGTGGACCTGCTCGTACTGGTCGATGACAGGGCGCACCTCGGACAGGTCGAGCCCGGAGAGCGCCTCGGTGATGCGGTTCTGGAAGCGCTCGATGCGGGTCGAGGTCAGCTGCTCGACGGTCGGCAGGGTGAGCTGCTCGACGCGCTGGCGGGTGGCCTTCTCGATCTGGCGCAGCAGGTGGTTCTCGCGCGGGGTGACGAACAGGATCGCCTCGCCGGAGCGGCCGGCACGGCCGGTCCGGCCGATCCGGTGGACGTAGGACTCGGTGTCGTGCGGGATGTCGTAGTTGACGACGAGCGAGATCCGCTCGACGTCGAGGCCGCGGGCGGCGACATCGGTGGCGACGAGGATGTCGATCGCGCCGCTGCGGAGCTGCTCGACCGTCCGCTCGCGCGCCTGCTGCGGGATGTCGCCGTTGATCGCCGCGGCGGACAGCCCGCGGGCGCGCAGCTTGTCGGCGAGCTCCTCGGTGGCCTGCTTGGTGCGGACGAACATGATGATGCCGTCGTACTCCTCGACCTCGAGGATGCGGGTGAGCGCGTCGAGCTTGTGGGAGTGCATGACGGTGAGGAACCGCTGGCGGATGTTCGCGCCCGTCGTGGTCTTCGACTTGACCCGCACCTCGGCCGGGTCGTTGAGGTACTGGCCGGTGATCCGGTGGATCGACTTCGGCATGGTCGCGGAGAACAGCGCCACCTGGCGGGCGGTGCCGGCCTGCGCGAAGATCTCCTCGATGTCCTCCTGGAAGCCCATCTTGAGCATCTCGTCGGCCTCGTCGAGCACGAGGTGGCGGAGGTCGCCGAGCTTGAGGGAGCCGCGCTTGAGATGGTCGATGACGCGCCCGGGGGTGCCGACGACCACCTGCGCGCCGCGGCGCAGGCCGCCGAGCTGCGGGCCGTAGGACTGGCCGCCGTAGATCGGCAGCACGGAGAAGTCCGGGAGGTGGGCGGCGAAGCTCGTGAACGCCTCGGCCACCTGGAGCGCGAGCTCGCGGGTGGGGGTGAGGACGAGGGCGAACGGGCCCTCGGAGGCGCGGCCGGCGTGCGCGAGGTGGCTGAGCACGGGCAGGGCGAACGCGGCGGTCTTGCCGGTGCCGGTCTGCGCCAGGCCGATGACGTCGCGGCCGGAGGTCAGCAGCGGGATCGTCTGCGCCTGGATCTGGGACGGGGTCTCGTAGCCGAGGTCCTTGACCGCGGCGAGCACGGCGGGATCGAGGTCGAAGGCGTCGAACGGCGGCAGCTCGTCGGCGGGCGCTGCCGGAGCGGCGGCGGACCCGGCCTCGGCCGGTGCGGCCTGGGCGGGAGCGGTGCTCTCGGGGGTCTTCTCGGTGGAGACGGGGGCAGGGGTGGTCATATCCTCAGCGGACATCAAAGGCTCTCTTCGCGGATCGGCACACACTTGATCGCAGTGGACGGGTTTGGCGATCGACCCATGCGCAGCCGCACTGCAACGGTGGTGAGCAGATCGGCCGGTGCCGTCGAATCGAGGACGCGTGACGCGCAACGAACGCAATGTGCCGGGCGGCACGCGGTGCGTCGAGCAGTGCTCGCTGCCCGGGGCAGTCGAACTCCTGGCACCATGACGGCGGTGAAAGGTTTGGGTGTCCGGCCAGTCTACATGCCGCGGTGCCCGAGCCGGGCGGTTCGGCGCCGAGGGTGAGGGAAGACACAGCCGCGCCCGGGGCGGCTGCGCGGCCGCGCACCGGGACGCGGGTCCGAACCGGGCGCGCATTCGATACGCTGGATCCGCATGCGGACGACAGCCAGCCGTTCGCCCCCGAACCGAGGAGACATCTGTGGCATCGACATTGGATTCCGTCATCACCCTGGCCAAGCGGCGCGGCTTCGTGTTCCAGGCGGGTGAGATCTACGGCGGATCCCGTTCGGCCTGGGACTACGGGCCGCTGGGCGTCGAGCTCAAGGAGAACATCAAGGCCCTGTGGTGGCAGAACTTCGTGCGCGGCCGCGAGGACATGGTCGGGCTCGACTCCTCGATCATCCTGCCGCGCGCGGTGTGGGAGGCCTCCGGGCACGTCGAGACCTTCGTCGACCCGCTCGTCGAATCCCTCCACACCCACAAGCGCTACCGCGCCGACCACCTCATCGAGGCCTACGTCGCCAAGCACGGGCGCGAGCCGGAGAACGGGCTCGCCGACATCCGCGATCCGGAGACCGGGCAGGAGGGCGCGTGGACCGAGCCCCAGCAGTTCTCCGGCCTCATGAAGACCTACCTCGGCGCCGTCGACAACGAGGAGGGCCTCCACTACCTCCGCCCGGAGACCGCGCAGGGCATCTTCGTCAACTTCGCCAACGTCGTCACCGCCAACCGGAAGAAGCCCCCGTTCGGCATCGGCCAGATCGGCAAGGCGTTCCGCAACGAGATCACCCCCGGCAACTTCATCTTCCGCACCCGCGAGTTCGAGCAGATGGAGATCGAGTACTTCACCCACCCCGACGACGCGGAGAAGTACTACCACGAGTGGGTCGAGGCCTGCTGGGACTGGTTCGTCGACCTCGGCATCGACCCGGACAACATGCGCCGCTTCGACGTGCCCGACGGCGAGCGCGCCCACTACTCGGCGGCGACCGTCGACATCGAGTACAAGTTCGGGTTCCAGGGCAGCACCTGGGGCGAGCTCATGGGCATCGCCAACCGCACCGATTTCGACCTCGGCAATCACACCGAGCACTCCGGACACAAGATGCAGTACTTCGACCAGGCGGCGAACACCCGCTACACGCCCTACGTCATCGAGCCGTCCTTCGGACTCACCCGCTCGATGATGGCGTTCCTCGTCGATGCCTACACCGAGGACGAGGCACCCAACACCAAGGGCGGCGTCGACAAGCGGATCGTGCTCAAGCTCGACCCGCGGCTCGCCCCGGTCAAGGCCGCGGTGCTGCCGCTGAGCCGCAACGAGAAGCTCTCGCCCAAGGCCAAGGAGCTCGCCGCGGACCTGCGGAAGCGCTGGAACGTCGACTTCGACGACGCCGGGGCGATCGGCCGCCGCTACCGCCGCCAGGACGAGATCGGCACCCCGTTCTGCATCACCGTCGACTTCGACACGCTCGACGACGACGCGGTGACCATCCGGCGTCGCGACGACATGTCGCAGGAGCGGATCCCGCTCGACGAGGTCGTCGCGTACCTCGCGACCGACCTCGCCGGCTGACCCGCCGCGCATGCACCTCATCGCCGGGAGCCGGGCTCCGCGGGCGTCGAGGCGCGCCTGGACCGTCATGCTGGGACTCCTCGTCCCGCTGGCGGTCCTCGCCGTCTCCGGGCTCGTGCTCCTGTGGCCGGCCGCGGGCGAGGACGGCGGCTGGGATCCGACGGCGCTCGGGGAGGGGACGACGTACGTGTCCGGGACGGTGACGATGGTCGACCTCCGGGCGTGTCCGGATGCGGAGTCCTCCGGGTGCGCGGCGATCGCGGTCGAGGTCGACGGCGCCGAGGGCTCGCTGTTCGTCCCGCCCGAGGCGATGCGCGCCGGCCTCGCGCCGGGAGACCGGGTCAAGGCGATCGGGATGGACGCCGAGGCGGCCTCCGATCCCGCCGCCGAGGCGATCACCGGCGGGCCAGGCGAGGCCCCGCCCGGCGGGGCGGCCCCGGACCCGGGGGATCCGGGAGCGGCGGACTACGTGTTCGTCGACTTCGACCGGAACGTGTCCCTCACCGTGCTCGCCGCCGTCTACGCGCTGCTCGTCGTCCTCGTCGCGGGGCTGCGCGGGCTGCGTGCGCTCCTCGGGCTCGTGTTCGCCTTCGGCGTCATGCTCGTGTTCATGCTGCCGGCGCTGCTCGCCGGCTCCCCGGCGGTGCTCGTCGGGGTCGTGGCGGCGGCGGTGATCATGCTCGTCGTGCTCTACCTCGCGCACGGGTTCTCCGCCCGCACCACCACAGCCCTGCTCGGCACCCTCGCCGGCATCGCCGTGACCGGGGTGCTCGGCGCGCTGTGGACGCGCTGGGCCAAGCTCGCCGGGATCTACTCCGAGGAGACCTACCTGCTGTCGTGGTCGGCGGAGCTGTCGACCGGGGACCTCGTGGTGTGCGGCATCCTCATCGCCGGCCTCGGCGTCCTCAACGATGTGACGATCACCCAGGCGGCGGCGGTGTGGGAGCTCGCCCTCGCCCGCCCGCACGCCCGGGCCCGGGAGCTGTTCGCCTCGGCGATGCGGATCGGCCGGGACCACATCGCCTCGACCGTCTACACCATCGCCTTCGCGTTCGCCGGCGGCGGTCTCACCGTGCTGCTCCTCGTCGCATCGTCCTCCCGGTCCTTCCTCGAATCGCTCACCCTCGGTGGCCTCGCGATCGAGGTGGTGAGCCTGCTCGTGTGCTCGATCGGACTCGTGCTCGCGATCCCCGCGACCACCGCCATCGCCGCACTCGTCGTCCGCTCGGGTGAGGGCGTGCGCCCGCGGGAGCGGGACCGCGGGGCGGCCGATCCCGGCCGGAACGGCTAGAGCAGCGCAGCGAGGACGGCGAGCGGCACGGTCGCGGCGAGCACGCAGAGGACGGTGGCCCGCTGCACCCGGACGACGGCGCGCTCGAGCTCGGCCCGCTGCGCCGCCGGGTCGGTCCGGCATCCGTCTGCCGTGTCCTCCCCGCCGTCGGCCGGCGCCTCGTCCCCGGCGCCGACCTGCACCGCGAGCGCGACCCGGGGCGGGGTCGCGATGTTCGCGAACGCCGCGGCGGCGTTGCCGACCGCCACAAGTCCGAGCACCGAAGCGCCCGTCGACTCCGCCATCGAGGCCACCGTGCCTGCGAACATCGCGTTCGCCCCCGTGTTCGAACCGGCGACGATGCCGCCGAGCGCGAGCAGCAGCGGACCCGGCGCGTTGCCGAGCACCGCGAGCGCGGCCCCGATCGCCGCGCTCATCCCGGTCGCCGTCATGAGCCAGCCGAGCATCATGAACAGACCCGTCGCCACGCCCACCGGCACCCAGGCGCGCGCCGCCCGGGCCACCACCGCGGGCCCGTCGACGGGCCCCGGAGCGGCGGGCACCGCGACGAGGCACGCGGCGAGCAGCCACACCGGGGGAGACGCGAGGACGTCGAGCCAGACGGCGTCGAGGAGACCGGCGAGCGCCTCGGCGGCGAGCAGGCCGCAGGTGAGGACCAGGTAGGGCACCGCGGCGAGCACGGTGCGCCGGGTGCCGCGCAGCCGGGCACCGCGCAGGCGTGCGCTCAGCAGGAGCACCAGGATGACCGAGAGCGAACCGAGCACACCGGCCGGGGGCGTGCCGACGAGGATGTTCGCACCGAGCACACCCGCCCACAGGACCGCGCCGGCGGCGAATACGGGGACGGCCGCCCGGGGATCCCGGCGCGCCCCGCACAGTACCGCCACGGCGACCACCGCGACCGCGACCGGAAGCGCGTTGACCCACGCGGTGGCGACGCCGAGCTCGTCGAGCCCGAGTCCCGTGAGCGAGGCGGCCACCGCGGTGCCGGGCCCGAGCGCGCCCCAGGGGACCGCGGTGAGCCCGAGCAGCCCGAGCAGCGCGGCCGGTGCCGGACGGTGGCCCAGGCGCCGCAGGATCGGGATGCCGACGGTGATCCCGATCCCGAACCCGGTGACGGACTCCGCGAAGGGCACCACCCCGAACACGACGAGCGCGGTGCCGGCCGGGACGGAGGTCGAGGCGTCCTGCAGCCAGCGGGAGAGCAGCGCCATCGCGCCGGTCGCCTCGAGGAGCCGGGCGAGGATCATCCCGAAGAGGAGGATGAGCAGCACCTCGGCGAGGAGCGGCGCGTAGTCCGCACCGCTCGCGGCCAGCACTCCGGCCGGGGTGCGGAAGGCGAGGAGGGCGGCAGCTGCCGCGGTGACGAGGGCGGCTGCGGCCGCCCAGGTCGCGGGCCTGCCGAGCACGAGCACGAGGACGGCGACGAGGATCGGCGTCGCAGCGAGCAGTGCGATCATGGTCCTCCTCGTGTGCACGGCGGTGCGGGCGATCCCGCATCCCGGTGCCAGGCTACGCCGCGGCGTGACAGACTGGGACGGACGAGATCCACCGCGTGTCGCGCGGCCCCGCGGGACACGGCGATCGCCGACGAAGGAGCACGCCATGGCCCACGGAACCGAGCGCACCATCGCCCAGAGCACCGCTGCAGAGCGCACCCGGGAACTCCGCACCCGGGCCGATCTGCTCGGCCTCGAGTCGCTGTTCAGCGCCGAGGAGCTCGCATTCCGCGACGAGGTGCGCGGCTTCGTCGACGAGGCGATCCGCCCGCATGTCGCCGACTGGTTCGAGCACGCGGAGTTCCCCCGCGAGCTCGTGCGCGAGATGGGGGAGCGCGGCTACCTCGGCATCCACCTCGACTCGCCGGGCTGCCCGGGACGCAGCGCCGTCGAGTACGGGCTCGCCTCCCTCGAGTTCGAGTCCGCCGACGCCGGCATCCGCACCTTCGTGTCCGTGCAGGGCTCGCTCGCGATGGGCGCGATCCACCACTGGGGGTCCGAGGAGCAGAAGGCCGAGCACCTGCCGGCGATGGCGCGCGGCGAGGTCATCGGCTGCTTCGGGCTCACGGAGCCGAACGCCGGCTCCGATCCCTCCTCGATGGAGACCGTGGCCCGCCGCGACGGCGGCGACTGGGTCATCAGCGGGCGCAAGCGGTGGATCGGGCTCGCCTCGATCGCGCAGCTCGCGGTGATCTGGGCCCGGACCGAGGACGGGGTGCGCGGCTTCGTCGTCCCCACCGACACCCCCGGCTTCACGGCGACGGTGATCGAGCCGAAGTTCGCGATGCGCGCCTCGATCCAGTGCGAGATCGAGCTCGCCGAGGTGCGGGTGCCCGACTCCGCCCGGCTGCCGGGCGCGGAGGGCCTGTCCGGTCCGTTCACCTGCCTCAACGACGCCCGCTACGGGATCATGTGGGGTGTGCTCGGCGCGGCCCGCGACTCGTACGAGACCGCGTGCTCCTACGCCCTGGACCGCGAGCAGTTCGGTGCGCCGATCGCGTCCTTCCAGCTCACCCAGCGCAAGCTCGTCGACATGGCGCTCGACATCCAGCGCGGGCTGCTGGTCGCCGAGCGCACCGGGCGCCTCAAGGACGCAGGAGAGCTCGACCCGGTGCAGATCTCCGTGGGCAAGCTGGCGAACACCCGGGACGCGATCGCGATCTGCCGTGAGGCGCGCACGATCCTCGGCGGCAACGGGGTGTCGGCGGAGTACTCGCCGCAGCGCCACGCGAACAACCTCGAGGCCGTCCGCACCTACGAGGGCACCGACGAGGTCCACACGCTCATCCTCGGCGCCCACCTCACCGGGATCCCCGCCTTCAACCCGCCGCGGGAGGGGTGAGTCCGGGCTCGCACCGGCGTGCGCGTCCCCGGTGCCGGGAGCTGTGGACACCGCACCCCGGTTTGACTCGTGGTGGGACAATGGTGCGGTGACTGCTGCATCCCTCCTCCACGCCCCTGCGCCCACCGCGAAGGAAGCCGCCCGGCCCGCCCTGCGGATCGGGCCGATCGAGCTGTCCTCGCCCGTCGTGCTCGCGCCGATGGCCGGGATCACGAACACCGCCTTCCGGCGGCTGTGCCGCGAGTACGGGGCCGGTCTCTACGTCACCGAGATGGTCACCAGCCGCGCTCTCGTCGAGCGCAGCCCCAAGAGCATGCGGATCATCCACCACGAGCCCTACGAGACCCCGCGCTCCGTGCAGCTCTACGGCGTCGACCCGGTGACGATCGGGCAGGCGGTGCGGATGCTCGTCGAGGAGGACCGCGCCGACCACATCGACCTCAACTTCGGCTGCCCGGTCCCCAAGGTCACCCGCAAGGGCGGGGGCTCCGCGCTGCCGTGGAAGACCGACCTGTTCACCGCGATCGTCACCACCGCGGTGCGCGAGGCCTCCCGCGGGGGCATCCCGCTGACCATCAAGATGCGCAAAGGCATCGACGCCGACCACCTCACCTACCTCGAGGCCGGCCGGATCGCCCGCGACGCCGGGGTCGCCGCGATCACCCTGCACGGCCGCACCACCGCGGACCTCTACTCCGGGCAGGCGGACTGGGACGCGATCGCCCGCCTCAAGGACCACCTCGGCGACACCGTCCCGGTGCTCGGCAACGGCGACATCTTCGCCGCCGAGGACGCCCTGGAGATGATGCGCACCACCGGCTGCGACGGGGTCGTGATCGGCCGCGGCTGCCAGGGTCGCCCGTGGCTGTTCGGGGACCTCGCGCACGCCTTCGCCGGCAGCGAGGAGCGGATCCGCCCGGATCTCGGCGCGGTGGCTGATGCCGTCCACACCCACGGGGTGTACCTCGCGGAGTACTACGGCGACGAGTTCTACGGCGTCCGCGACCTCCGCAAGCACATCGCCTGGTACTTCAAGGGCTATCCGGTCGGCGGCGAGGCGCGCCGCGCGCTCGCCATGGTGTCCTCGCTCGCCGAGCTCCGCGAGCACCTCGACGGGCTCGACCGCAGCGCGCCCTACCCCGGCCGCGACGCCGAGGGCTCCCGCGGGCGCACCACCCGGCCCAAGCGGCCCCACCTGCCCGAGGGCTGGCTCGACTCCCGCGTCATGGAGGAATCCCGGCGCGCCGACCTCGCGCTCGCCGAGCTCGACGTCTCGGGGGGCTGAGGATGACGGGGATCCCGGGCGGCCTCGCGGAGTACTCCGCCCACGATCAGGAGCGGTGGGTGCCCGAGGCCGCGAAGAACCCGCGCCGCTCGGCCTTCCAGCGCGACCGCGCCCGCGTGCTCCACTCCTCGGGCCTGCGCCGGCTCGGGGCGAAGACGCAGGTCGTGTCCCCGGGCAGCGACGACTTCGTGCGCACCCGGCTCACCCACTCCCTCGAGGTCGCCCAGGTGGGTCGTGAGCTCGCCCGCTACCTCGGCTGCGACCCCGACATCGTCGACACCGCGTGCCTGAGCCACGACCTCGGCCACCCGCCGTTCGGGCACAACGGGGAGACCGTGCTCGACGAGCTGTGCCGGGACATCGGCGGCTTCGAGGGCAATGCGCAGACACTGCGGATCCTCACCCGGCTCGAGCCCAAGGTCCTCACGGAGGACGGCGCCTCGGCCGGGCTCAACCTCACCCGCGCGACCCTCGACGCGTGCACGAAGTACCCCTGGTCGCGCGACGAGGCGCCGGTGAAGCCCACCACCGGGGCGCCGCTGCGGAAGTTCGGCGCCTACGCCGACGACCTGCCGGTGTTCGCGTTCTTCCGCGATGGGCGCACCGACACGCGTCGCTGCATCGAGGCGCAGCTCATGGACCTCGCCGACGACATCTCCTACTCCGTGCACGACGTCGAGGACGCGGTGTTCGCCGGCCACCTCGACCTCTTCGCCTACCACCACGACCACGCGCTCGGCGGGCTCATCGACATCACCCGCTCCTGGTACCTGCCGGAGGCGCGCGACGAGCAGATCATCTCCGCCCTCGACCGGCTCCAGTCGGCGGCCTACTGGCCGCGCGAGCGCTACGACGGCTCCCGTCGCTCGCAGGCCGGGCTCAAGCACATGACGAGCCAGCTCATCGGCCGCTTCGCCGGGGCCGCGGAGGCCGCGACGCGCGAGGAGTTCGGCTGGGAGCCGCTCGGCCGCTACGACGGCGACCTCGTCGTGCCGGAGGCCACCCGCCACGAGATCGCCGTCCTCAAGGGGCTGGCGACCGTCACCGTCATGGTCGCCGAGGACCGCCTGCGCCTGCAGCGCATCCAGGCCCGGGTGCTCACCACGCTCGGCGAGTACTTCAGCGAACGGCCCGAGGCGATGGACACGATGTTCCTCCTCGACCACCGGGAGGCTGCGTCAGATGCCGAACGGCTGCGCGTCGTCGTCGACCAGGTCGCCTCGCTCACCGACCACTCCGCCTGGGCGGCCTACCACCGGATGCAGGCCGACGAAGCGAGCCTGCTCTAGTGGCCGGCCTGATCCGCCGCGAGGACATCGACGAGGTCCGGTCACGCGCCCGGATCGACGAGGTGGTGGGCGAGCACGTCACCCTCAAGAGCGCCGGCGTCGGCTCGAAGAAGGGCCTGTGCCCCTTCCACGACGAGCGCACCCCGTCCTTCCACGTCCGACCCCAGGTGGGGATGTACCACTGCTTCGGGTGCGGGGAGAGCGGGGACGTGTTCGCGTTCCTCCAGAAGATCGACGGGATGACCTTCGTCGAGGCCGTCGAGCGGCTCGCGGAGAAGACCGGGGTCGCACTCCAGTACGAGGAGGGCCGCGGGCCGGATCGGGAGGCCGCAGGCACCCGGCAGCGCCTCGTCGAGATGCACCAGGTCGCCGCGGACTTCTACCGCGAGCAGCTGCGCTCCCCGGCCGCGGAGATCGGGCGGACCTACCTCGCCGAGCGCGGCTTCGACGAGGACGCGCAGCAGACCTTCGGGGTCGGCTTCGCCCCGCAGTCCTGGGACGCGCTGCTCGGCCACCTGCGCGGCCGCGGCTACGTCACCGAGGACATCATCGCCTCCGGGCTCGTCAGCCAGGGCCGGCGCGGCATCTACGACCGGTTCCGCGGGCGCCTCGTGTGGCCGATCCGCGACGTCACCGGCCGCACCATCGGGTTCGGCGCCCGGCGCCTGTTCGACGACGACCAGGGGCCCAAGTACCTCAACACCCCGGAGACCGTGCTCTACCGGAAGAACCAGGTGCTCTACGGCCTCGACCTCGCCAAGCGCGCGATCGCCCGCACCAAGCGGATCGTCATCGTCGAGGGGTACACCGACGTCATGGCCGCCCACCTCGCCGGGGTCGAGCAGGCGGTCGCGACCTGCGGCACCGCGTTCGGCGCCGAGCACATCAAGATCGCCCGGCGGCTGCTCGGCGACGACCAGACGCACGGCGGCGAGGTCGTCTTCACCTTCGACGGGGACGAGGCCGGTCGCAAGGCCGCGCTCAAGGCCTTCGAGGAGGACCAGCGCTTCGTCGCCCAGACCTACGTCGCCGTCGAGCGCTCCGGCATGGACCCCTGCGACCTGCGGCAGGCCCACGGGGACGCCGCGGTGCGCGAGCTCATCGACTCGCGCCGCCCGCTCTTCGAGTTCGCGCTGACCTCGAGCGTCGACCGCTTCGATCTCAGCACCGTCGAGGGCCGGGTGGGGGCGGTGCGCGCCGCCGCACCGGTCATCGCCCAGATCCGGGACGCCGCGATGCGTCCCGGCTACGAACGGTTCGTCGCCGGACACATCGGCATCGATCCCGCCGAGGTGGCCCAGGCCGTGCGTGCCGCGCAGCGCCGCGGCGACGGACGTCGCAATCCCGCTGCCGGGCGCAATCCGGCGGCCGGGCGCGGCCCGGGCGGTCCCGGACCGGCGGGACCTGGCGGACGGGACCAGCGCGGACGGGACCAGCGCGGCGGACTGCCTGCACCCACCGAATCCCCGGCGGAGACCGCTGCGGCCGTCGACGCCTACGCCCAGGAGCTCGGCGGGGGACCGGTCGACGTCACCGGGCTGCGCGTCGAGCGCGGCGCGCTCCAGGTCGCCCTCCAGCAGCCGACCTTCGTCAACGCGACCCTGTTCGACGGGCTCAACGGCAAGGTGTTCACCGATCCCGCCCACCGCGGGGTCCATGACGCGATGCGCGCCGCCGGTGGCATCCGGGCCGGGCTCGCCGACCCGGAGAGCTGGCCGGAGAAGGTGCTCGAGGCCGCGCCGGAGCAGCTGCGCGGGCTCGTCGGGCGCCTCGCCGTCGAACCGCTCCCGGCCCAGGACGCCGCGGGGGTCGAGCGCTATGCGCGCGGGATCATCGCGCGTCTCTTCGACAAGGACATGGTGCGGATCGCCGACGAGCTCCACTCGCGGCTCCAGCGCGCCGATCCCGCCGACGCGGCGACGAGCGGCCGCCTGCTCGAGCAGCTGCAGATCCTCGAGCGGCAGCGCGCCCGCCTCCGCTCCCTCATGTGAGAGCGCAGGCGGGCGCGGGATCGCAATTCTCGGCGGAATGGCTCACAGATTCCTCCTGAAATTGCCGTTTCGGGTCAGCCGATGACGTGCTGCGGGGTCTCGCCCTCGGCGAGCGTGAGGACGTTCGCGAGCGCCTTGGTGAACACCCGCTTGACGGTGTCGCGCGTCTGCGCACCGGCGTGCGGGGTCGCGACGACGTTGGGCGCGTCGAGGAGCGGGTTGCCGGCGATGTCGGGCTCGCCGGAGAACACGTCGAAGCCGGCGCCGGCGATCGTGCCGCCCCGCAGCGCCTCGGCGAGCGCGGACTCGTCGACGATCCCCGGTCGGGACATGTTGAGCACGATCGCGGTGTCGCTCATGAGCGCGAGCTGCTCGGCCCCGATCATCCCGCGCGTGTCCTCGGTGAGCGGGACGTGGATCGAGAGCACGTCGGCACCGGGCAGGAGCTCGGCGAGCTCCGTGTACTCGATCCCGATCTCGCGCTCGACCTCCTCCGGCTGCCGGAACACGTCGTAGTACGCGAGCGTCATGTCGAAGGCCTTCATCCGCCGGGCGAGCAGCTGCCCGATGTGGCCGAGCCCGATGATCGCGGCTTTCCGGCCGGCGAGCTCGTAGCTCTGGTCGAGCCATTCGTTGGGGGTCCACTCGCCGCGGCGGGTGTTCGCGTCGAGGCCCGGCAGGTGCCGGGCGCAGGCGAGCAGCGAGGCCATCGCGAGCTCGGCGACGGCGACGGAGTTGGCGCCCGGGAGGTTCGCGACGAGGACGTCCCGTTCGGCGGCGGCTGCGAAGTCGATGCCGTCGGTGCCGGCGCCCACGCGCTGGATGATGCGCAGCTTCGGGGCGCGGTCCATGAGCTCGGCGGAGATCGTGCCGGCGCCGTTGAGGATCGCCTCGGCCTCGGCGAGCTCGGTATCGGTGGGGGAGTCCCCGGCCGGGATCACGAGGGTGGCGCGCGGCTCCGCGGCGAACGCCTCCTCGAGGATGTCGAGGACCTGCCGGTCCTTCTCGCCGATCCAGATGACTGTGCTCACTGCGTCCTCCTGGGATGCTCCGCGGGTGCGGCCGCGCGATCGGCGACCCACCTCGATTATGCACTGCGCCACGCAGCCCGGGCGCTGTGGTCCGCTGCGCCACAGGTGGTTCAGATCACTGCACGACGTGCAAAGATGCACTTGAAGAAAACTTGCACACGGTGCAAACTTGTCGGGTGACCATCTCTCATGACACCGCTGCGCCCACCGCGCCGGCGGAGGAATCGCTCCGCGACCGCAAGGCCCGCCTCACCCGGCGGGCCATCCACGTCGCCACCGTCAATCAGGTGAATGCGCACGGACTCGATCAGGCCACGATCGCTCAGATCGCGGCCGAGGCCGGGGTCTCGACGCGCACCTTCTTCAACTACTTCGCCTCGAAGGAGGACGCGATCGTCGGGATCGCCGACCGGCTGCTCGACGACGAGCAGATCGGCGACTTCCTCGTCGGGCCCGTCGACGGCGCAGGCCTCGCCTCCGAGGTCGCCCGGCTCCTCCACACCGCGTTCCTCCTCACCTTCAACGACGACGAGGTGGCGACCGCGCGGCGGCGCATCTTCGCCCAGCATCCCGAGCTGCTCGGGCGCCAGTTCGAGAAGAACCGGCAGCTCGAATCGCAGGTCGCCGAGGTCGTCGCCACCCGCATCCGGCAGCACGACATCGAGTTCGACACCGCCGAGTCCCCGGAGGCGATCGCCGACATGATCGTCCTCGTGTGCAGCGCCCCGCTGCGCGCCGCGGCGCGCAGACTCGCGGAGCGCGACGACTCCGGCGCCGACACCGGCGATGACCCCGAACTCTTCGACCGCTCCGTCCAGCTGTTCCTCGACGTCATGAAGGGCCCGACCGCATGAAGCGCATCACCCGCGCCGGCCGCGCCGGCGCCGCACCCGGATCACCGACCGCATCCCGCCCCGCCGCGCAGCCCGCGGCTGGCGAGCAGATGTCGACCGCCGCGATCCTCCTGCTCTTCATCGGTCTCATGGTCGCGATGTTCATGTTCTCCCTCAACCAGACGA
Source organism: Brevibacterium sp. NPDC049920 (assembly GCF_040656435.1). Classification (NCBI taxonomy): domain Bacteria; kingdom Bacillati; phylum Actinomycetota; class Actinomycetes; order Micrococcales; family Brevibacteriaceae; genus Brevibacterium; species Brevibacterium sp. NPDC049920. Next base: position 196,882 of record NZ_JBFAMF010000002.1, on the reverse strand, counting down.
TCCTCGCCACCGCGCTGCCGACGATCGTCGGCGAGCTCGACGGCGTCGACCTCATGCTCTGGGTGTCGACGGCGTTCATGCTCGCCTCCACCGTGATGATGCCGATCTACGGCAAGATCGGCGACCTGTTCGGCCGCAAGCCGCTCTTCGTCTTCGCGATCATCATGTTCATGGTCGGCTCGCTGCTCGCGATGATCGCCCAGGACATGACCCTGCTCATCCTCGGCCGCGTGTTCCAGGGGATCGGCGGCGGCGGCATGATGATCCTCGCGCAGTCGATTATCGCCGCCGTGGTCCCTGCCCGCCAGCGCGGCAAGTACATGGGCTTCATGGGCTCGGTGTTCGCCGTGTCCTCCGTGGCCGGCCCGCTCATCGGCGGGTGGCTCACCGAGGGGCCCGGCTGGCGCTGGGCGTTCGCGATGAATTTCCCGCTCGGGATCTTCGCGATCATCTCCGCGCTCGTCTTCCTCCGCATCCCGCGCACCCACAACGCCGTCCGGCCCAAGGTCGACGGCGCAGGCATGGCGCTCGTCGCCCTCTTCACCTCCGCGATCATCCTCGCCTCCGCATGGGGCGGCCACCAGTACGACTGGATCTCCCCGGAGATCATCGGGCTCGTCGGGATCGCCCTCGTCGCCGCGGTCGTGTTCGTGTTCGTCGAGCGCCGGGTGAACGAACCGGTGATCCCGATGTGGCTGTTCAAGGACCGCAACTTCGTGCTCTGCACGGTCGCCGGTCTGACGATCGGCGTCGCAATGTTCGGGGTGCTGAGCTACATGCCCACCTATCTGCAGATGGTCCACGGGATCGACGCCACGGTCGCCGGTTTCATGATGGTGCCGATGATGGCGACGATGCTGGTGTTCGGCACCGCGATCGGGTTCGTCGTCGAGAAGACCGGGCGCTACAAGATCTACCCGATCCTCGGCTTCCTCTGCGTCTTCGCCTCCCTCGTCCTCATGTCCTTCATGAAGGCCGACACACCGGCCTACTGGTCGGTCGTCCACCTCGCGATGCTCGGGCTGGGCCTGGGACTGACCATGCAGCTCCTCGTACTCATCGTGCAGAACTCGTTCCCGGTCACCGTCGTCGGCACCGCCACGGCCTCGAACAACTTCTTCCGCCAGATCGGGGCGACCCTCGGCATGGCCGTCATCGGCTCGATGTTCACCGAACGCCTCATGACCCAGCTCGCCACCTCGCTGCCGAGCACGGGCGCGGGCTCGGGGACCACGGCCAACCGGCTCACCCCGGAGGCCGTCTCCGGGCTGCCGGGACCGGTCCACGAGCTCGTCGTCACCGCCTACAACGACGCCCTCATGCCGCTCTTCCTGTGGGTCAGCCCGCTCGTCTTCATCGGCTTCGTCGCGGTGCTGTTCATCCAGGAGCGGCCGCTGGCGACGAAGATCGAGCGCGGCGACGACCGCAGCGTGGTCCCGCTCACCGAGCAGACCGACGGCGCCGAACAGATCGACGGCACCGAGCAGACCGAGGCCGCGGACCCGGAGCGCGCTACCGTAGAGGGAGCCGACGACCCCCAGGAGGCCGACGATGACCGTGCTGACGATCCTCACCGCAGCCCACAGGCCGCGCCCGCCGGCGCTCGATCGCCTGAATGACACCGCCGAGGTGCGCTGGACCGAGGCGTCCGGCCTCGCCGAGGCGCTGCCGGGCGCCGATGTCCTCCTCATGTGGGACTTCTTCTCCCCGGCACTCGTCGACGCCTTCACCGCCGCCGACCGGCTGCAGTGGATCCACGCCGCCTCCGCCGGGGTCGACTCCCTGATGTTCCCTGCACTGCGGGAATCCGGGGTGCGGGTGACGAACGCGCGCGGCGTGTTCGATCGGCCGATCGCGGAGTTCGTGCTCGCGTTCATGCTCGGCTTCGCCAAGGACGTCCCCGGCTCGCTCGAGCTCCAGGCCGAGCGCACCTGGCAGTGGCGGGAGACGGAGAACCTCGCCGGCTCCCGCGCGCTCGTCGTGGGCACCGGCTCGATCGGCCGGGAGACCGCCCGGCTCCTCACCGCGCTCGGCGTCGAGGTGCGCGGAGCCGGCTCGCACGCCCGGTCCGGGGACCCGGACTTCGGCGACGTGCTCGACTCCGCGGAGCTCCCGCGGCTCGTGGGCGACATCGACTGGCTCATCGACATCGCCCCGCTCACCCCGGCGACCACCGGGCTCATCGACGCCGAGGTGCTCGCCGCCCTGCCGCCGCACGCCCGGCTCATCAACGTGGGCCGGGGCGCGACCGTGGTGACCGACGACCTCGTCGCCGCGCTGCACAGCGGGGAGATCGCCGGGGCCGGGATCGATGTCGTCGACACCGAGCCGCTGCCGCCTGAGCACCCGCTGTGGTCGTGCCCGAACCTCATGATCACCGCGCACATGAGCGGTGACACGCACGGCTGGACCGACCGGCTGGCCGAGCAGTTCATGGCGAACTGGGACCGCTGGCTCGCAGGGGAGCCGCTGCTGAGCCCCGTCGATGTCGAGAAGGGCTACGCAGCCGGCTGAGGAGTCACTCGACCCAGCCGAGCGAGCGCTGCACCGCCTGGTCCCAGCGTGCGAGAACACGGTTGCGCTCGTCCGCGGAGATCTGCGGCGTCCACGACTCGCGGTGCACGGCGAATGCCGCGATCTCCGCGGTGCCCGAGTGCACCCCGGCGCCGATCCCGGCGGCGAAGGCGGCCCCGAGCGCGGTGGACTCGACGAGCTCTGGGCGGACGACCTCGCAGTCGGCGACATCGGCCTGGAACTGCATGAGGGCGTCGTTGACGCTCATCCCGCCGTCGGCGGCGATCCGGCGGATCGCGAACCCGGAGTCCTCCCGCATCGCGGTGAGCACCTCGGCGGTCTGGAAGGCGGTGGACTCGAGCGCAGCCCGGGCGATGTGCGCCTTAGTGGAGAAACGGGTGAGGCCGACGAGCGTGCCGCGGGCATCGGAGCGCCAGCGCGGGGCGAACAGGCCGGAGAACGCCGGCACGAAGTACACGTCCCCGCAGTCCTCGACGCTCGCCGCGAGCTCCTCGACCTCCTGCGAGGTGCGGATGATGCCGAGGGAGTCGCGCAGCCACTGGACGAGCGAGCCGGCGACGGCGATCGACCCCTCGAGCGCATACACGGGATCCTCACCGGCGATCTCGTAGGCGACGGTGCTCACGAGCCCGTGCTCGGAGCGTCGGATGTCCCCGCCGGTGTTCGTCAGCAGGAAGCAGCCGGTGCCGTAGGTGTTCTTCGTGTCGCCGGGGGAGAAGGCGCACTGCCCGAACGCGGCGGCCTGCTGGTCGCCGAGCACCCCGGTGATCGGCACCCCGCCGAGCAGCTGCCGGTCCGCGACCCGCCCGAACTCGCCCACCGAGGGCCGGATCTCCGGGAGCAGCGCCGCCGGGATCCCGGTGAGCTCGAGCATCCGGTCCGACCAGGTGCGGGTGCGCAGGTCCATGAGCATGGTGCGCGAGGCGTTCGTCGGGTCGGTGACGTGGATCCCGCCGTCGGTGCCCCCGGTGAGGTTCCAGATCAGCCAGGTGTCGACGGTGCCGAAGAGGAGCTCCCCGGCCTCGGCGCGCTCGCGGATCCCGGGGTCGGAGTCGAGCAGCCAGAGCAGCTTGATCGCGGAGAAGTACGTGTTCACCGGCAGCCCGGTGATCTGCTGGATCTCCTCGGCGTGCTCGGCGAGTGCGGCGACGTGCTCACCGCCGCGGGTGTCCTGCCAGACGAGCGCCCGGTGGACGGGGCGGCCGGTGCTCCGGTCCCACAGGATCGTCGTCTCGCGCTGGTTGGTGATGCCGAGCGCGGTGATATCGCCCTGCGTGAGCTGGGCGGACCCCATGACGCGGCCGATCACCTCACGGCTCGTGCGCCAGATCTCCGTGGCATCGTGCTCGACGTGCCCGGTGGCCGGGAAGTGCTGGGTGAACTCCTGGGTGTGAGACGCCGCCGTGCGGCCATCCTCGGAGAAGATGACCGCACGGGTGGACGTCGTGCCCTCGTCCAGCGCCAGGACGAAGCCCATGGCTCAGGCGCGCGCGGGGTAGGACGGGGTGTCGACCCCGGCCATGTCGGCGATGCAGCGGACGACCTGGCAGGAGTACCCGAACTCGTTGTCGTACCAGACGTAGACGACGACCCGGTCGCCGTCGACGATCGTCGCCAGCCCGTCGACCACACCGGCGCGCTTGGAGCCGACGAAGTCGCTCGACACGACCTCGGGGGAGGCGATGTAGTCGACCTGGTTGCGCAGCGGGGAGCGGAGCGAGGTCTCGCGCAGGAAGGTGTTGAGCTCCTCGACCGTGGTCTCGCGCGCGAGGTTGAGGTTGAGGATCGCCATCGACACGTTCGGGGTGGGGACGCGGATCGCGTTGCCCGACAGCTTCCCGGCGAGCTCCGGCAGCGCCTTCGCGACGGCCTTCGCCGCGCCGGTCTCGGTGAGCACCATGTTGAGGCCGGCGGCCCGGCCGCGACGCTCGCCCTTGTGGAAGTTGTCGATGAGGTTCTGGTCGTTGGTGAAGGAGTGGACGGTCTCGACGTGGCCGTTGCGCACGCCGAACTCGTCGTTGAGCGCCTTGAGCACCGGGGTGATCGCGTTCGTCGTGCACGAGGCGGCGGACACGACGGTGTCCTCGGGCAGGATGTCGGCGTTGTTGACGCCGTAGACGATGTTCTTCACGTCGCCCTTGCCCGGCGCGGTGAGCAGCACCTTGGAGGCGCCCGGGCACGCGAGGTGCTTGCGGAGGCCGGCCTCGTCGCGCCACTTGCCGGTGTTGTCGACGATGATCGCGTCGGTGATGCCGTACTGCGTGTAGTCGACGGAGGAGGGGTCGTCGGAGTAGATCACCTGGATGAGCACGCCGTTGGCGAGGATGGTGTTCTTCTCCTGGTCGACGACGATGGTGCCGTCGAACTTGCCGTGCACCGAGTCGCGGCGGAGCAGGGAGGCGCGCTTGACGATGTCGTTGTCGCCGCCGCGGCGCACCACCACCGCGCGCAGGCGCATCCCGGTGCCGCCGGCGCGGTCGATGAGGATCCGGGCGAGCAGGCGGCCGATCCGGCCGAAGCCGTAGAGCACGACATCGCGGGGAGCGGGCTCGTCCTCGGCCGCCCCGCCGATCGCATCCCCGAGCTGCTCACGGAGGAACGCGGTGAGGTCGGTGTCGCCGGCCTCGCGGTGGGCGGCGGCGAGCCGGCCGAGGTCGATCCCGCAGGAGCCGAGGTTGAGGCTCTCGAGACCCTCGACGATCGCGAGGGTCTGCTCGACGTCGAGGTCGGTGCCGTCGAAGTGGCGGGCGTAGCGGTGGGCCTTGATGATGCCGTTGACCGACTTGTTGAGCAGGCTGCGGCCGTACACCGTGAGGAGCACATCGTTGTTGCGGTAGAGGCGGCCCACGACGGGGATCATCCTCTCTGCGGCGTCCTGCTTGGTCGCCCACTCCTGCATCTTCGCAGTGGTCTGGTCAGTCACCTGTCGGTCCCTTCAACGTCGAACAGAGGATACGCATCGATTTTACCCGGTGTGTCCAGGAATGCGGACCGCGCGGGTCCGCGGTGTGGTCGGGTGCGCCGAGCGATCGCGCCGGAGCGGATCAGCCGCCGATGCTCAGCGCCGGCACGAACTCGAGGAGCTGGGAGCCGGTGGCGACGGGTGCCGGCCGGTCGCCGTCCGAATCATGGGAGCGGGAGAAGGCGCGCGAGGCCTTCCAGCCCTCGTAGGCCTCCTCGTCGGCCCATTCGGTGAGCACGAACCACTGCTCGGAGCCGTCGGTGGGCTTGAGGAGCTGGAACCGGACGAACCCCTCGAGGTCCGGCAGCCGACCGATCGCCGGCTCGAACCGGGCGACGATCTCGTCGCCGGTCTCCGCGGGGACGGTGAGGGCGTTGATCTTGATGACTGTCATGTCTTCCATCCTTTCATCTCAGGCGTAGCGCTCGGCGAGCCGGGCGGTGGACTCCCGGTAGCCGCCGCCGAACAGCACCGCGTGGGCGGTGAGCCCGAACAGCTGGTGGAGGCCCAGGCGCTCGCGCCAATCGGCGCCGAGCTCCGCCGTGCCGTAGGCGTCCTCCCAGGCGGCGAGGATGTGCTGCAGGTGCGGGGCGCCGAACAGGGAGAGCATGGCGAGGTCGACGAGCGGGTGGCCGGCGATCGCGGCCGGGTCGATGAGGGTGCCGCCGACCCCGGTGAAGAGGAGGTTGCCCGCCCACAGGTCGCCGTGGAGGCGGGCCGGCGGGGCATCGTCGTCGAACTCCCCGGCGGCGAGCCGGTCGATCACCGCACCGAGTGCGGGGATGCCGGGGTCCAGGAGGCGGGCGAGGGAGGCGAGCCGCACGGCGCTCGCCTCGCCCATCGACTCCGAGATCGCGGTGTCGATGGGCAGCGGCTCGGACAGCGGGCCGAAGAAGTACTGCTCGACACCCGGCGGCAGGGTGCCGTGCGGCGGGCACGGCGCACGGTGGAGGGCGGCGAGCCCGGCACCGAAGGTGCGGGCGGCCTGAGGGGTGGGCGGCACCTCGGTGAGCCGTTCGAGGTCGAGCGCGTGGGCGTGGACCGCGCGCACCTCGACGACGGGCACGGTCCGGGTCTCGGCGAGCCAGCGGAGTCCGGCGGCCTCGGTGGCGAAGAACCCGTCGGGGACGTGGGAGGCGGATTTGCGGTACGTCATCGGCGGGCCTTCCTCCGCCCCGGGACGAACGCGGACACCGTGGGGTCGCCGGGGATCCGGAACCGCCAGGGGAACACCGCGGGATCGGCGCCGTCCCCGCTCACCCCCACGCGCGGGCCGGTGACATGCTCCACCGGCGCCGGCGGGGTCGCGAAGGTCCATTCGCCGCCGAACAGGTCCGCGCCATCGGTCTCCGGACCCGCCCCGAAGGCCTGGGCGACGCAGCCGGGCCCGCGCGCCAGGTCGCGGTCGCGCAGCGGGGTGCGGCGCCGCACGGAGCGGCGGGCGCGCACGAGCTCATGGCCGGCGGTGACCTCGCCGGCGCGCAGCAGCAGACCGGTCGGGGCGCCGGCGGCCTCGCACACCATGTTGAGCGAGTGGTGCATGCCGTAGATGAAGTAGCAGTAGAGGTGGCCGGGCGGGCCGAACATCGTGGCGTTGCGGCGGGTCCGACCGCGGTAGGCGTGGGAGGCGGGGTCGATCCGGCCGTCGTACGCCTCGACCTCGGTGATCCTGATCGACACCGGCTCGACACCGGGCTGCCGGCGGGTGAGGACCCCGCCGAGCACCTCCGGCGCGACCTCGAGGACCGGCCGGTCGAAGAAGGCCCGGTCGATCACGCGTCCTCGTCGTCGCTGATCCGCTTGAAGCCGAGGATGGTGAGCGCGATGAGGCCGGCGCCCGCGCCGAGCGCGAGGATCGAAGCACCGAGCTCGGATTCCTGCTTCTCCTCGTACTTCCGGGGCGCGGGCGGGATCTCGCCGAAGATCGGCTGGTCGTCGGCGGTGCCCATCCAGGCGGCGACGACGAGGATGATGCGGGCGAACACGTTCATCGACAGCATGATCGCGATGACGGGCCCGAACAGCGCGGCGGTGGGCGAGCCGGAGAACAGGTCGATGAGCAGGGTGGCGAGGTTGAGGAGAACGGTGAGGGCGACGGCGCCCATGAGGGAGCCGAGCATGCGGGTGCGCTTGGGGATCGGGGTGACCGGGATCATCGTGAACATGAACATGAAGATCAGCCACGACATCGCGAGCGTGATGAGGATCGGGGTGATGGTGAGGACCGGGGTGACCCAGCCGGGCAGGCCGAGCCAGTCGACGATCGTCGTCTGCAGGCCGGTGCCGATCACGGTGAGTCCGATGGTGATCGCGGCGCCGACGAGGATGCCGAGCAGGGTGACGATGTTGTTCACCGTGCGGACGATGAAGTTCTCCTGCGGCTTGGCACCCATCTCGCTGCGCAGCTGGGCGCGGATCGCGTCCTTGAGGTTGCCGATGAATCCCTGCGCGGTGTAGAGCGCCGACAGCACACCGACGAGGCCGACGGCCTGCCAGTTGTCGAGGAAGTTCTGGAGCATCTCGACGAGGGCGTCCTGCCCGGGTGCGGCGTCCTCGAGGAAATCGGTGATCGTGCCCACCCATTCGGGGCGCACGACGTCGAGCACGAAGCCGAGGGCGGCGAACGCGAACATCAGCGTGGGGATGAGGGCGAGGACGAGGAAGTACGTGATCGCCGCGCCGAACTGGTTGCCGAGCCGCAGGTTGAAGCGCTCGACCGTCGCCATGAGGTGGCGCACGGCAGGCTTGCGCATGAAGCCGCCGCCCGCCTTCGCGGCCGACTGCGAATTCGTCAGGAGGCGTTCGCTGGATTCCATGTCCTCAATATTCCTTGCTCGTCACTCGACATTCGGCATGCGGGGCTGCGGATCCGACTGTACTGCACCCACGATCGTACCCGGGGAGCCCCGTCGCCCTGGGCGTGGCCTGGAGGGGGAGCTGTCACCGGGTCGTTAGGCTGTCGTGCATGACTGCAGACGTGACGACGATCGCGGCCGCCGGGTCCGGACAGGCGCTCACCGGCTTCACCGGCTGGGTGGTCTCGGTGATGGAGAGCCTCGGTGCCGTGGGCGTGGGCCTCATGGTGGCGCTCGAGAACATCTTCCCGCCGATCCCCAGCGAGCTCATCCTGCCGCTCGCCGGATTCACCGCCTCCCAGGGGTCGATGAACCTCGTCGCGGCGATCGTGTGGGCGACCATCGGCTCGCTCGTCGGCGCCATCGCGCTGTACTACATCGGCTACGTGTTCGGCCTCGACCGGCTGCGCCGCTGGGCCTCGAAGATCCCGCTCGTCGACATCGACGACATCGACAAGACCGTCGCGTGGTTCGAGCGCCACGGTCAGGCTGCGGTGTTCTTCGGTCGGATGGTGCCGATCTTCCGCTCCTTCATCTCCATCCCCGCCGGTGTGGAGAAGATGAACCTGTGGCTGTTCATGGCGCTGACCACCGCCGGCAGCGCGATCTGGAACACGATCTTCGTCGTCGCCGGCTACCTGCTCGGCGAGAACTGGCACGTGGTGGAGAACTACGCGGGCGTCTTCCAGAAGATCGTCATCGCGGTCATCGTCATCGCCGTCGTGTGGTGGGTGACCCGCCGCATCCGCCGCAACCGGAGGGAGAAGCACCTCACCGAGCAGATCGAGGCCGAGGGCCCCGAGGCGCGCTGAGCGGGATCGGACCACGGTCAGCGAGGATCGGGGACGGACGATGAGCACGCAGAGCTTCACAGCGATCGCAGGGTACGCCGCCCTGCTGGTCTCAGCGGTGGGCTACCTCATGTGTCGCAGTGTCCTGGTCGTGTTCATGGACGGCGGCGTCGATGTCGTGCCGAGCCTGGTGAAAGGGATCGCCCTGGGAGTCCTCGCTGTGGCGGCGGGGGCCGTCGGTGCGTGGCTGCTCGTCCCGGAACGGCGATTGGCGGTCGTTCTCGGTCTGGGGTTCCTCCTTGCAGCGGGCCCCACGCTGGTCGGGGCCATCTTCGATCTCAGTGATTTCCTCGCGGGCGGGTACAACGCGATCGGTACGATCATCCTCATCATGATCGGCAACAGCGTCCTGCCGTTCGGAGCGGTCCTCGCGCTGCTGATCGCAGTGTGGTCCGCAGTCCGGCAGCTGCGTGCGCGACGCGCCCCTCGCACTCCGCCACCACCGAGCTGACGGGACCGGTTCGACGCACGCGGGGCCCGGCACCGGGAGTGCCGGGCCCCGCGCTGAGCGCGCGGGTCAGGTGATGAGCGCGCGGCTCAGGTCCAGGCGGCCGCGGTGTGCGCCGGGTCCACGGTGTCGTGGGGGAGCGGCGCCTCGGGCGGGGTGCCGGCGCCGAACGGCGAGCCGCCGAACCGCTCGTCGCGGCCGTGCGGGCTGAGCCAGCCGGAGAGGTCCGGGCCGACCGGCACGATCTGCGTGGGATTGATGTCGGTGTGGACGATGTAGTAGTGCTCCTTGATCTGCACGAAGTCCACGGTGTCGCCGAATCCCGGCGTCTGGTAGAGGTCCCGGGCGTACCCCCAGAGGTTCTCGAAGTCGCTGAGCCGGTTGCGGTTGCACTTGAAGTGGGAGTAGTAGACCGGGTCGAAGCGCACGAGCGTGGTGAACAGGCGGATGTCGACCTCGGTGATCGCATCCCCCATGAGGAAGCGCCGGTCGGCGAGCCGGGCCTCGAGCGTGTCGAGGGCGGTGAACAGCCGGTCGTAGGCCTTCTCGTAGGCCTCCTGCGAACCGGCGAAGCCGCACCGGTACACCCCGTTGTTGACCTCGGTGAAGATGAGCTTGATGAGCGGGTCCATCTCCGCGCGCAGCGCCTCCGGGTAGAGGTCCGGTGCGCCCTCCCGCTGGAAGCGGCGCCACTGCGAGGAGAAGTCGAGCGTGATCTGGTTGTAGTCGTTCGTCACGACCTGGCCGCTGCGCACATCGACGATCGCCGGCACGGTGATGCCGCGCGGGTAGTCGGGGAACCGGGCGAAGTACGCCTGCTGGAGGCGCTCGATGCCGAGCACCGGGTCGCGCCCGTCCGGGTCGAGGTCGAAGGTCCACGAGCGCTTGTCGTGGGTGGGACCGGGCATGCCGATCGAGATCGCCTCCTCGAGGCCGAGGAGCCGGCGGGCGATCATCGTGCGGTTCGCCCACGGGCAGGCGCGCGCGGCGATGAGCCGGTAGCGGCCCACCTCGACCGGCCACTTGGCCTGCGGGTCGTCGAGGATCCGGTCGGTGATGTAGTTCGTGTCCCGGTTGAACTCCTGGCCCTGGGTGACGTAGCTGCGCTTGGTGTCGTGCTCCGCGTCCACGGTGTCCTCCTGTCGCTGACTGGGGTGATGAGGTGACTCCGGTGCCGCCTCGGGGGTGTCCCGGGCGGCGGCGAGCGGGTCTCCATTCATCCTGTCACATGCACCCGGTGCCGCGGATGTGAGACGATCCGGTGCGGCGGACGCCGGGCCTCAGGACTCGCGCACCGCCGGACGGACGGCCGGGGTGGGACCGGAGAGCGGGAGCGGACAGGGGGCGCGGAGCATGGGGGCGGTGCGGGTGCCGGGCTGGATGTGGCCGAGGTCTCTCGGCCGCCTCGACGTCGAGGCCGGGCTGCGCGCCGGGATCTGCGTGCTCGTGCCGCTGCTCGCGCTGCTGCTGGCCGGCGTCCCGCACTTGTCGGCCTATGTCGCCTTCGCCGCCTTCACCTCCCTCTACGGCCGTTCGGAGGCCTACCGCTCCCGCTGGATCACGGTGAGCACGGCCGGCGCGACGCTCCTCCTCATCATCGCCGCGGCGATGCTCGTCGCGCTGCTCGGCGGCCCGCCGGTCGCGACGGTGATCGGGCTCATCCTCGTCTCCGCGCTCGGCGTCGTGCTGTCCTCCGTCATGGGCTGGGTGCCGTTCGGCTCGGTGTTCTTCGTCTTCGCCTTCGCGGTGATCTCCTCGATCCCGCTCACCGCCGGGGAGTTCTGGCCCCGCTACGCGCTGTCGGTGGGCACCGTGATCTTCTGCGTGCTCGTCGCGCTCCTCGGGTGGCTGCCCCGCAGGGTCCGGGGCGGGCACCGGCGGCACCTCCAGCGGCTGCGGAAGGTCACCCGCACGCCGGCCGCGCTGCGCGATCCCGTCGTCTGGCTCCATGCGGGGGAGACCGCGCTCGGCGTGGTCACCGCGCTGCTGCTCGCCGCGGGCCTCGGGCTCAGCCACTCCTCCTGGGCGGCGGTCGCGGTCGCGGCCTGCATGCCCCGCCCGCACGCGCCCCGGCAGGTCACCCGGATCGCCCACCGGATCCTCGGCACCGCCGTCGGGGTGGTCGTCACCGGCCTCATCCTGCTCACGGAGCCCTCGATCGCGGTGACCATCGTCATCGCCGCGGTGTGCCAGGTGCTCGCGGAGCTCTTCGTCGGGCAGGTGTACTGGTTCGCGCTGCTGTTCATCACCCCGCTCGCGCTGCTCGTCGGGCAGCTCTCCGCCCCGGCGCCGGTGTCGCTCATCCTCACCCACCGCGTGCTCGACACGACGATCGGCGGCACCGTGGCGCTCGTGCTCGTCCTCGCCGGCACCGGTGCCGCGGTGACCTGGCGGGAGCACCGGCGGCGCAACGCGAACGGGGCGGCCGCCCGGACCTGAGTCCGGACGGCCGCCCCGCGTGGGCGCAGACGGCTCCCGGCGTCAGGCGCCGGTGGTGCCGGTGGTGCCGGGTCGCGTGTCGGTGGAGTAGATCGACTCGATGACCTCGCTGAAGTCGCGGTCGATGAGGTGGCGCTTGACCGACTGCTTGGCCGACAGGTAGCCGTTCTGCTCCGACAGCTCGGTCGGCACGATCCGGAACTCCTTGATCCCCTCGGCCTTGGACACCGTCTGGTTGGCCCGCTCGATCGCGCGGGACACCGCCTGCTGCACGCGCTCGTGCCCGGCGGCCTCCTCGAGCGACATCGCCGGCAGGCCCTTGTTCTCGAGCCACGCCGGGAGCATCTCCGGGTCGAGGAAGATCAGCGCGGAGATGAACTTCCGGTTATCGCCGATGACCACCGGCTGGCCGATGATCGGGTGGCGGCGCAGCTGGTCCTCGAGCGGCGCCGGGGCGACGTTCTTGCCGCTCGAGGTGACGATGAGCTCCTTCTTGCGGCCGGTGATCTGGAGGTAGCCGTCGGCGTCGAGCTCACCGATGTCGCCGGTGGCGAACCAGCCGTCGACGAACGACTCCGCGGTGGCCTTCTCGTTCTTCCAGTACTCGCGGAACACGCTCACGCCCTTGGCGAGGACCTCGCCGTCGGGGGCGATCGCGATCGCGCAGCCCGGCAGCGGCACGCCGACGGTGCCGATCTTCGAGTTCGCGGTCACGTTGACGGTGATCGGCGCGGTCGTCTCGGTGAGGCCGTAGCCCTCGAGGACGGTGAGGCCGATGCCGCGGTAGAAGTGGCCGAGGTGCTCGCCGAGGGGCCCGCCGCCGGACACCGCATGGGTGGCCTCGCCGCCCATCACCGCGCGGAGCTTCGAGTACACGAGGCGATCGAAGAGCGCATGCTGGACCCGGATGCCGAGCGGCACGGAGCCGGTGTCGAGGGCGCGGGAGTAGGCGACGGCGACGGATTCGGCGCGACGGAAGATCTTCCCCCGGCCGCCGGCCTCGGCCTTGGCGAGCGCGGAGTTGAAGACCTTCTCGAACACGCGCGGCACGCCGAGGATGAAGTTCGGCTTGAACGTGCCAAGGGAGTCGGTGAGCTTGGTGAGGTCCGCGCTGTGGGCGAGGACCACGCCGTTGCTGATCGACAGCACCTGGATGAAGCGGGCGAACACGTGTGCGAGGGGGATGAACAGCAGGCACCGGTTCCCGGGCCTGACGACCTCGGAGATCTGGTGGGCGGCGGCCTGCGAGGTCTGCACGAAGTTCGCGTGGGTGAGCACGCAGCCCTTCGACTTGCCGGTGGTGCCCGAGGTGTAGATCAGGGTCGCGACGTCCTCGGAGGTGACGGAGGAGCGGCGCTCCTCGAGCTGCTGCTCGGACACTGCCTCCCCGGCCGCCCGGAGCTCGGCGAGGCCGGCGCCGTCGTACACCCAGATCGTCGCCTCGCGGCCCTCGGTGGCCCGCACGATCCGCGCGGCGTGCTCCTGGGACTGGACGAACCCGCAGGTGACCTCGGCGTCCTCGATCATCCACATGAGCTGGTCGTTCGACGAGGTCTCGTAGAACGGCACGGTGACGCCGCCGGCGTACCAGATCGCGTAGTCCGCGAGCGTCCACTCGTAGGCGGTCTGCCCGAACAGGCCCACCCGCTGTCCGCGCTCGACGCCCTTGGCGATGAGCCCGCGGGCCACCGACCGGACGTCGTCGAGGAACTCCTGGGCGGTGACCTCGGTCCAGCCGTCGCCGGCGGGCTTGGCGAGCAGCGGCGCCTGCGGGTCGACGGCGACCCGGGCGAGCAGGGTGTCGGTGGTCGACGAGGTCGTGTCGAGCACGAATCCCTCGACCGGTGTGACCGACTGGACCATGGTGTTCGCTGTCATGTGCAAGTCTCCTTCGATTGCGACCGGTGCGTACGGCCACGGACTCGGGGTGCGGGCGTCCCCTCGATCCTAGTGCGGATCGCGGACCCGGGTGGGAGTCCGGAGGCGAATCGTTGCCGTTTCTCCATACTTCCGCACGCATCCGGCGGGAGGCGCGCGGAATCCGCGGCCGAGCGCCGTGGCTACCGGCCGGTAGCCTACCGGCGATCGCCGCCGTGCCGTCGCCTCGCAGCCACGGGGGCCAGGGCGTACCATGGAGGGGCCCCTGATCCGCCTGTGAAAGGACACCCATGACCTCTGCCGCCGAGCAGCCCGATCCCGTCGATTTCCGCTACGACGCGGAGCTCGCCGGACGGATCGAGACGAAGTGGCAGCAGCGGTGGCAGGAGAACCGGACCTTCGCGGCGCCCAACCCCGTCGGCGATCTCACCGAGGTGCCCCGGGGCGTGCGCGCCGCCGACCTCGAGCCGGTGTACCTCATGGACATGTTCCCCTACCCCTCGGGCAAGGGGCTGCACGTCGGGCATCCGCTCGGCTACCTCGCCGTCGACGTCTATGCGCGATTCAATCGGATGCTCGGCAAGAACGTCATGCACTCGCTGGGCTACGACGCCTTCGGCCTGCCGGCGGAGCAGTACGCGGTGCAGACCGGCCAGCACCCGCGGGTCACCACCGAGGAGAACATCGCGAACATGCGCCGGCAGCTGCGGCGGCTCGGACTCGGGCACGACGACGCCCGCACCTTCGCGACGACCGACCCGGAGTTCGTCAAGTGGACGCAGTGGATCTTCCTGCAGATCTTCGACTCCTGGTACGACCCCGAGGCGCGCGACGGACAGGGCGGCGCGCGCCCGATCAGCGAGCTCGTCGCGCAGTTCGAGGCCGGCCGCGACACCGGCACCGGTTCACCCTGGTCGGAGCTCGACGCAGCGGCCCGTGAGGCCGTGCTCCAGCAGCACCGCCTCGCCTACATCTCCGAAGCCCCGGTCAACTGGTGCCCCGGCCTGGGCACCGTGCTCGCGAACGAGGAGGTCACCGCCGAGGGCCGCTCGGAGCGCGGCAACTTCCCCGTCTACACCCGCAGGCTCAAGCAGTGGAACATGCGGATCACCGCGTACGCCGACCGGCTGGCCGACGACCTCGACACCGTCGAGTGGCCGGCCGCGGTCAAGCACATGCAGCGCCACTGGATCGGCCGCTCGACCGGTGCCGTGCTCGCCTTCGACGGCCCCGGCGGCCTCCCGCTCGAGGTCTACACGACTCGCCCGGACACCCTGTTCGGCGCGACCTCGCTCGTGCTCAGCCCCGAGCACCCGCTCGTCGACGCCGTGACCGCGGAGTCCTACGCCGCGGACGTGCCGGAATCCTGGCGCGGGGGAGCGGCCACCCCGGCCGAGGCGGTCGCCGCCTACCAGCAGCGGGCCGCCCGCCTCACCCCGGTCGAGCGGCAGGAGAGCCGTGAGAAGTCCGGCGTGTTCACCGGCACCTCGGTGACCAACCCCGCGACGGGGGAGTCCATGCCGGTGTTCGTCGCCGACTACGTCCTCATGGGGTACGGCACCGGCGCGGTCATGGGCGTGCCCGCGGAGGACCAGCGCGACTGGGACTTCGCGCGCGCCTTCGGCCTGCCCTACATCCGCACCGTGCAGCCGGCCGAGGGTCACGACGAGGACTCCGCCTACACGGGCGAGGGCGCGAAGATCAACTCGCGGAACGCGGAGATCGACCTCGACGGCTCATCCGTCGACGAGGCCAAGGACCGCATGCTCGCCTGGCTCGAGGGCAAGGGCCTGGCCCGGGCGACCACGCAGTACCGCCTGCGCGACTGGCTGTTCTCCCGCCAGCGCTACTGGGGCGAGCCGTTCCCCATCGTCTACGACGAGGCCGGCACGCCGATCGCGCTGCCCGCCGACCAGCTGCCCGTCGACCTGCCCGAGGTGCCCGACTTCTCCCCGCGCACCTTCGACGCCGACGACCTCGACAGCGAGCCCGAGCCGCCGCTGGGACGCAATGCCGACTGGGTGAACGTCACGCTCGACCTCGGCGACGGCCCCAAGGTGTACCGCCGGGAGACGAACACCATGCCCAACTGGGCCGGCTCATCCTGGTACCAGCTGCGCTACGCGGACCCGCACAACGCGGAGAAGCTCGTCGACCCGGCCAACGAGGCCTACTGGCTGGGACCGGACGCCCCGGGCGAGTCCGGCGGCGTCGACCTTTACGTCGGCGGCGTCGAGCATGCCGTGCTCCACCTGCTCTACGCCCGGTTCTGGCACAAGGTGCTGTTCGACCTCGGCCACGTGAGCTCCTTCGAGCCGTTCCACCGGCTCATCAACCAGGGCTACATCCAGGCCTACGCCTTCACCGACGAGCGCGGCGCCTATGTGCCCGCCGAGGAGGTCGAGGAGCGCGTCGAGGGCTCCGAGTCGACGTTCTGGTACGAGGGCAAGCAGGTCTCCCGCGAGTACGGGAAGATGGGCAAGTCGCTGAAGAACATGGTGACCCCGGACCAGATGTACGCCGAGTACGGCGCGGACACCTTCCGGGTGTACGAGATGTCGATGGGTCCGCTCGAGCAGTCCCGTGCCTGGGAGACCCGCGCGGTGAGCGGCGCGCAGCGCTTCCTGCAGCGCGTGTGGCGCCTCGTCGTCGATGAGGCGACCGGCGCCTCGCGCGTGACCGAGGAGCCGGCCGACGATGCGACCCGGGCGGTCCTCCACCGCACGATCGCCGGGGTCCGCGAGGACATGGAGCACCTGCGGTTCAACACCGCGATCGCCAAGCTCATCGTGCTCACCAACCACCTGACCAAGGTGGGCGTCGCCCCGCGCGAGGTGATCGAGCCCCTCACCGTCATGCTCGCCCCGCTCGCCCCGCACCTCGGCGAGGAGATCTGGGAGCTGCTCGGCCACACCGGGACGATCACCTACGTGCCGTTCCCGGTGCACGACGAGCGCTATCTGGTGCCCGACACCGTGACCTGCGTCGTGCAGGTCAAGGGGAAGGTGCGCGAGCGGCTCGAGGTCGCTCCGGACATCGCCGCCGACGAGCTCGAGGCACTCGCGCTCGCCTCGAAGGGCGCGCAGCGCTCGCTCAACGGCGCGCGAGTCCGCAAGGTCATCGTGCGCGCCCCGAAGCTCGTCAACATCGTGCCCGACGCCTGACGCGGTAACACCGGTGTCACATCGAGTCGGTAGTCTGGGGGTATGAGCGCACTCTCCGACTCCATCCGACAGGCCCTGGGCGTCCAGCCCTCGATCGACCCCGCCGTGGAGGTCGAGCGGCGCGTGCAGTTCCTCGTCGAGTACTGCCTCACCGCCGGCGCCTCCGGGTTCGTGCTCGGGATCTCCGGCGGGCAAGACTCGACGCTCGCCGGGCGGCTCGCCCAGCTCGCCGCCGAGGAGCTGCGCCGCCGCCGGCACGAGGCCCGCTTCTGCGCCGTGCGCCTGCCCTACCGGGAGCAGCACGACGAGGCCGACGCCCGGACCGCGCTCGACTTCATCGGAGCCGACGAGGTGCTCACGGTGAACATCGCCGGCGGCACCGACGGCACGGCGGCGGATCTCGAGCAGGCGCTCGGCCACCCGATCAGCGACTTCAACAAGGGCAACGTCAAGGCCCGGATGCGCATGGTCGTGCAGTACGCGATCGGCGCGGAGAAGTCGCGGCTCGTCATCGGCACCGACCACGCCGCGGAAGCGGTCACCGGCTTCTACACCAAGCACGGGGACGGGGCGGCCGACATCGTGCCGCTGGCCGGTCTGACCAAGCGCCAGGGGAGGGCGCTGCTCGCCCACCTGGAGGCCCCGGAGAGCACCTATCTCAAGGCGCCCACCGCGGATCTCCTCGACGAGGCGCCGGGACAGACCGACGAGTCCTCGCTCGGGCTCACCTACGAGCAGATCGACGACTACCTCGAGGGCCGCGAGGTCGCAGCGGAGGTCGCTCAGCGGATCGAAGACCGCTACCGGTCGAGCGAGCACAAGCGGCAGATGCCGGTGGCCCCGAGCGACAGCTGGTGGATCCGGCACTGAGCTCGACGGCGCTGAGCGGGGTGGATCCGGCGCTGAGCTCGATGCCACCGACCGACCCGGCGTCGGGCCTGCCGGCCGCGGGGCACCTCGGCCACGTGCCCCTCACCACCCGCCGAGCGCGCACCCGGCCGCCGCGGCGGCGACGCTGAGCGCGAGGGTCGCCGCGCCGTAGAGCACCGCCGCGGCCCGGCGCCGCGCCAGGAGCAGACGGAGCACGTCGACGAAAGCGGTGGAGAAGGTCGTGAAGGCGCCGAGGAACCCTGCACCCGCGATGACCGGCACCGGCGCCGGATGCCCGGCGAGGACGCCGAGCAGACCGCTGCCGAGGACGTTGATGAGCAGGATCGACAGGGGCCGCCAGGCCTGCGGCAGGACCCGGGTGAGCACCGCATCGAGTTGCCAGCGGGTGAGCGCGCCCGCCGCCCCGGCGAGCCCCACGAGGACGATCATGGGCGCGGCCTGAGACGCCGGCCGGCCCACCAGCCCAGCCCCGCGCACAGCGTCCCGCCGACGGCGAACCCGGCGCCGGCGAGCAGCGCGGTCGCGGGATCCGTCCGGAGCAGTGCGATCCCGAGCGCGGAGCACGTGGTGAGCGAGCCGCACACGCCGGTCCCGGCGAACAGCCGCCAGCCGCTCGCGCGCGCCGAATCGATGCCGTGCAGGGCGCTGAGCAGGACGGCGAGGGCGAGGGTGCCGGCGCCGTTGACGAGGGCGAGCGCAGTGAGCTCGGAGACGGGGGACCCGGTGAGCGCGAACCGGCCGAGGGTGCCGAGGAGCCCGCCGGCGGCCACCGCGGCCGCGGCCGCACCGGGCGGCAGGCGCCGACTCATCCGAGGACGTCGTTCTCCAGGGCGGTGCGCTCGAAGGCCTGACGGGTGGTGAGGAAGGCATCGATCCGATGCTGCCCGGCCTCGCGCGCCTCGGCGAAGCCGCGCCAGCCGCCCTCACGCACGTCACCGGGCACCATCTCGAGCTTCCCGGCGGTGTCCTGGGTCTGCGAGTCGAGCCACTCGGTGAGCGCGGTGCCGGCCCGGTAGAGGTCCATGAAGGCGAAATGCGAGGCGGGGTTCTCGAAGCTCGCGTGCGAGAACTCGTCGAGGAACTCCCGCAGCGGGGCCACGAGTGCGGTCGGCAGAGGGCTGAAGCCGGACTCCACCCGCAGCTCCTGGACGAGGCCCGAGCCCGTGGGGAAGAGCTCCCGGATGCGCTCGGCGCGCACGGTGTCGGCCGACGGCTCGTCCTCGGCGACCGGGCTCAGGCTGACCCCGCCGATCGCCGCGTGCGCCTTTGCCAGGCGGGCGTTGAGCTGGTCGATCCGGTCCTGGGTGCGCCGCCACTCGAGGAACCACAGCACGAGCACCCCGGCGAGCACGACGACGGCGAGCAGACCGATGATCCAAGCGATCGGATGGAGAGCGGGGATGAGGAAGAGGACGAGCAGCACGACCGTCGTCCCCCCGAGCTGCAGTGCGGCGGGGGAGTTGACGAGGAAATCACCGAATCGCTTCACGCCCCCAGGGTACTCAATGCGCAGCCTGCCCACGCGCATCCGACCCGCCGGCCGGTGAGCGGTGCGGCGGCGGGTCGCTCTATGCTGGGAGGCGGCGGGCCCTGCCGCCGCGACAGCGAACACAAGGACAGGTGGAACATGAGCACGATCTCGGTCATCGGATGCGGGTACCTCGGCGCGGTCCACGCCGCGGCCATGGCGTCGCTCGGACACCGCGTGGTCGGCGTCGACGTCGACGAGGCGAAGATCGAGTCGCTCTCCGCCGCACGTGCGCCGTTCTTCGAGCCCGGCCTCGAGGAGCTGCTCGCCTCCGCGCAGAGCGACGACGCCGACGCCCCGGCCGTCCTCACCTTCACCACCGACATCGCGGCGGTTGCTGAGGCGACCGTCCACTTCGTGTGCGTGGGCACCCCGCAGCGTCGCGGCGAGTTCGCCGCCGATCTCACCTATGTCGACGCCGCCGTCGAATCGCTGCTCCCGGTCCTCAAGGCCGGGGACCTCGTCGTCGGCAAGTCGACCGTGCCGGTCGGCACCGCCGCCCGCCTCGCCGAGCTCATCCGACCCACCGGCGCCGAGCTCGCGTGGAACCCCGAGTTCCTCCGTGAGGGCCATGCGGTGGAGGACACCGTGACCCCGGACCGGCTCGTCTACGGCGTGCCCGAGGGCGCGGCCGGCGAGCAGGCGACCGCCGCGCTGGATGAGGTGTACGCGGCGACGCTCGCCGCCGGCACCCCGCGCCTCGTCGCCGACTACGCGACCGCCGAGCTCGTCAAGACCGCGGCGAACTCCTTCCTCGCCACGAAGATCTCCTTCATCAACGCGATGGCCGAGCTGTGCGAGGCCGCCGGGGCGGACGTCACGCTGCTCGCCGACGCGATCGGGATGGACGACCGGATCGGCCGCAAGTTCCTCAACGCCGGCCTCGGCTTCGGCGGCGGCTGCCTGCCCAAGGACATCCGGGCGTTCATGGCCCGGGCCGGGGAGCTCGGCGCGGACCAGGCGGTCGCGTTCCTCCGCGAGATCGACTCGATCAACATGCGCCGCCGGGTGCGCATGGTCGACCTCGCCCGCGAAGTCGTCCACGGCTCGTTCATCGGCAAGCACATCACCATCCTCGGAGCCGCCTTCAAGCCCGACTCTGACGACGTCCGGGACTCGCCGGCGCTCGCGGTCGCCGGCCTCATCAGCCTCCAGGGCGGCACCGTCACCGTCACCGACCCGCAGGCGATCGACAACGCACGCCGGATGTTCCCCGACCTCGGCTACGAGCCCGACCTCGACACGGCGCTGCGCGATGCCGACGCGGTGCTCCTCCTCACCGAATGGCCGCAGTACCGGCAGCTCGAGCCCGAGCACGCGGCGGACCTGGTGCGCGGCCGGGCGATCGTCGACGGCCGCAACGTCCTCGACCCCGTGCAGTGGCGCGCAGCCGGCTGGACGTATCGGGCGCTGGGTCGGCCATGAGCACCGCCGTCGTCGTCGACTCCACCGCCCAGCTGTCCGCCGCCCGGCGTGCGGAGCTCGAGGCGGCGCTCGGCGGTCTCTTCCGCGTCGTCGACCTCAGCGTGGAGGTGGGTGAGGAGATGCGCGCCGACGGCGGATGGTCGCCCGACGAGCTGTGCGAGCACATGCGCTCCGGCGCCCGTGTGCAGACGTCGATGCCGAGCGCGCAGGCGTTCTCCGCCGCGCTCGGCGAGCTCGCGGAGCGCGGTGCGGTCGAGGTGCTCGTCCTCACCCTGCCCGCGGTGCTCTCCGGCACGCACGGCTCGGCGGTCGCCGCTGCGGCCGAGCACCCCGAGCTCACCGTGCACCTCATCGACTCCCGCACCACCTCGGCCGGACTCGCCGGAGCGGTCGCGGTGGCCGTCGCCGGCATCGCCTCCGATCTGCCGCCGGCGGCCGTCACCGGGGAGGTCGCCGACTGGTGCGAGGCCGAGACCCGCACCTTCTTCGTCCCTGAGGATCTCGAGTACCTGCGGCGCGGCGGCCGGATCGGGCGGGCGGCCTCGCTGCTCGGGCGGGCGCTCGCGATCACCCCGGTGCTCGGGCTGCGCGAGGGCGCGGTGGTGCCGTTGGCCCGGGTGCGGACGATGGCGAAGGCCGAGGACCGGCTCGTCGCGCTCGTCGCGGAATCCTGTGCGGAGTACCGGGAGCGGGCGGCCGACGCCGCGCTCGAGGTCGTCCTCCTCCACCCCGAGTCGACCCCGGAGACCGCCGGGGCCGGGGTGCGGCGGATGCAGGAGAAGCTCGCCGCCGCGGATCTTCCCGCCGGCACCGTGGTGCGCACCGAGGTGCTCTCCACGGTGATCACCGCCCACGTGGGACCCGGCGCGCTCGGCGTCGCCGTGCAGACGCGCCCCTGACACCGGCTGAGGGTCCGGCCCGTCCTCGGGTCACAGCCCCGGCCTCGCCTGCGGTCGGTTGCGGTGGACGGCCGCGCGCTCATCCACAGGTCGTCGAGGGTCGGTGAACCGGGATGCCCGGGCACCTAGCCTCGGGCGCATGGCACCCTCACCGGACGACCGCTTCGCCCTCCTCGTCGGACGGAGCAGCACCCACGGCTGGCTGCCCGAGGACGAGGAGCCCGAGGAGGATCCCGCTCCGCGCTCCCGACCGGTGCCGGCGAAGCTCGCCGTCCTCGCCGTGCTCGGCGTCGTGCTCGCCGGGATCGTCGCCTTCGTGGTGCTGGCCCCCACGGAGGAGCCCGCGGACCTGCCGGCCGGCGAGCCGGTGGCGGCGAGCAGCACTGCCGAGTCCGGCCCGGCTGCCGCGACGAGCGCGCCGGTGGAGATCACCGTCCACGTCGTCGGCGCCGTCGCGCGCCCCGCGGTCGTGCGGCTGCCGCACGGCAGCCGGGTCGCCGACGCCCTGACCGCCGCCGGAGGCCCTACCGACGACGCCGACACGAGTGCGATCAACCTCGCCCGCGTGCTCACCGACGGCGAGCAGATCATCGTGCCCGCCCACGGCGAGAACCCACCGGGAGCCGCACCCGCGGCACCTGCTGCACCGCCTGCGGTCCCACCGGCGCCCGGCGCACCGCCGGCCGGGCCGGGTCCCGGACCGCCCGGGCAGGCGCTCGTCAACATCAACACCGCCGATGCCGCCGGCCTCGATACGCTGCCCGGCGTGGGCCCGGCCACGGCGGAGGCGATCATCACCCACCGCACCGAGAACGGGCCCTTCGCCGCCGTCGACGACCTCATCGACGTGCCGGGGATCGGAGACGCGACCCTCGCACGCCTCCGTGACCTGGTGACGGTATGAGCGCCGTGAGGACCTGGCTCCTCGAACGGGCCGCGACCGCTCGGCTCGTCCTCGCCGCGACGTGCGCCTGGGTGGCTGCCGTGGTCCCCGTGCACGGCTGGGCGCCCGTCGTCGCCGCGCTCCTGTGCACCCTGGCCGCCGCGCTGCTCCTGTTGAGGCGCGCGGTCCGCGCACGCGGCCTGCTGGCCTGGGTGCTGTCGGTGGGACTGCTCGCCGCTGCGGTGAGCGCCGGGGTGTGGACCGCGCGCACCGTCGTGCCCGATGCACCGGGGGAGTACGCCGGCGAGGCGACGGTCCTCACCGATCCCGTCACCGGGCCTTCGGGTGCGCACCGGGCCCAGCTGCGCACCGCCGCCGGTCCGGTCACCGTGATCTCCCGCGAGCCGCTCCCGCCCGCCGGCTCCCGGGTGCACGTGACCGGACGGATCGAGCCCGAGGGGGCCGCCGCGGCCCTGTTCGCGAACGGGCCGCTCACCGTCCTCGAGGAGCCGGGCCCGGCGTGGCGGCTGCGCGCAGAGGTGCGCGGCTTCCTCGCCCGCTGCGCGCTCGGTGAAGGGACGGACGGCGGAGCGGCGGCACTCGGTGGAGCCCGGGACCATGACGGGGCGGGGCTGCTGCCCGGGCTCGTCGTCGGCGACGTCGAAGGGCTCGCGCCCGGCCTCGAGGAGGACATGCGCACGGTGTCGCTCGCCCACCTCACCGCGGTGTCCGGCTCGAACATCTCCATCGTGGCCCTCGGCGTCATGTGGACGGTGCGGCGCACCGGAGCGGGACGCGGCTGGGCGATCGGGGCCGCGGTCGCCGTCACCGCCGGCTACGTGTTCGTCGTCGGACCCGAGCCGAGCGTCATCCGGGCCGCCGGGATGGGCCTCGTCGGTGCGATCGTGCTCCTGCGCGGCACCGGCACGCGGGGCCCGGCCGTCCTCGCGAGCGCCGTGATCGGGGTGATCGTGATGCGGCCCGCTCTCGCCGGGGAACCGGGCTTCCATCTCTCCGTCGCCGCCACCGCGGCCCTCGTGCTCCTCGGCCCCGGGCTCACCGAGCTGCTGCAGGCCCGGCGGGTGCCCTATCCGGTCGCCGCCGCCCTCGCGGTGCCGATCACCGCACAGATCGGGGTGACCCCGGTTCTCCTCGGAATCGGCGGCACCCTGAGCGCCTGGGCGGTCCCGGCGAACGTGCTCGCCGCCCCGCTCGTCGCACCGGCGACCCTGCTCGGGATGCTCGTCCTGGCATTCGGACTGCTCGCCGCAGCGGCCGCCGGACCCGTGCTCGCAGCCATCGAGCTGTGCGGTTCACTGCTCGCACTGCCGGCGACGGGGTGCGCGTGGTGGATCGCCAGGCTCGCCCGGGTGGGCACGGAGCTGCCCGCCGCGGTGTGGCCGTGGCCCGCCGGTGCCCTGGGGATCGTCCTGGCCGCCGGTGCCGCGCTCGGGCTCGCTCTCGCCGTCCTCCTCCGCCTCCGGGCCGGCCCCGCCATCGGCGCCGCGGTGCTCGTCCTCTGCCTGCTCGCCGGCACTCTCCTCCCGGTGGTGCACCGGCGGGTGCCGGCGGACTGGCAGGTCCTCGTCTGCGACGTCGGGCAGGGGAGCGCGACCCTCGTGCGGCTCGGAGCCGAGCAGGCCCTCCTCATCGACACCGGACCGGATTCCGCCGCCGTCGATTCCTGCCTGTCGGCGGCGGGGATCCGTGAGGTGCACCTGCTCGTCTCCCACTTCGATGCCGACCACGTCGCCGGGCACCCCGGCGTGGTGCGCGGCCGCAGCCTCACCGCGATCCAGTTCCCGGCCGGGGCCGGAGGACACCGGCGGGCCCGTGCGCTCCTCGGCGCGCACCCGGGGGTCGCCGTCACCGAGGTCGAGGCGGGTGCGCGATTCTCCGCGGGCCGGGCGAGCTGGGAGATCCTCTGGCCGCCGGCGGGGCCAGCAGGCGCGGTGACGGCAGGAGCGGGGGCAGCCAGCACGGGGGCGGCGCCGGACGGTACAGCGACCGGCGCCGGGACGGTCCGCGGGAACGGGACGGACCGGGAGAACGCAGCGGAGGACACGAATGCCTCCTCCGCGGTCGTCCTCGTCACTGTGCCCGGTCTCACCGTGCTCGTCCCCGGGGACATCGGGGAGGCCGAGCAGCGCCGGCTCGCCCGCGTCGTGCCGCCCGTCGACGTGCTGCTCGCCCCGCACCACGGTTCGAGCGATCTCAGCCCGGAGTTCTACACCGCGGCCGCACCGCGCCTGGGCGTCGTGTCGGTGGGGGAGGACAACGGCTACGGTCACCCGAGTGCCGGCAGCCTCGCGGCGTTCGGCACCGCACCCGTACTGCGCACCGACGAGTGCGGCACGCTCGCGCTCACCCCGGGCCCGCGGGTCGCGGCCGCCGGGGGAGGTGCGCGATGCCCGGTGTGAGGGAGTCCCGTGTCTGCGCCCACCGGTAGGGTGGAGCACGTGGCAGCCAAGAAGACCCTCGTGCCGTGGACCCGCGCCAAGCCGGCGCCCGTCGTCGTGATCTCCGGGGGTGAATCCGTGCTCGTGCGCAAGGCGCAGGACCGCATCGTCGCGGCCTGCCGCAAGCACAAGGACCTCGAGACCACGCACCTCGACGCCGTTCGCTACGAGGCCGGCGACCTCGCGATGGCCGCCGCGCCGTCGCTGTTCGCCACCCGCAAGCTCGTCATCGTCGACTCCGTCGCCCAGTGCGGCGACGACTTCCTCCAGGACGCACTCGCCTACGTCGGCGAGGTCAACGAGGACGCCGTCGTCCTCCTCAAGCACTCCGGCGGCAACCGCGGCTCCAAGCTCCTCACCGCGATCGACAAGGCCGGCTACCCGCGCATCGACGCACAGGTGATGAAGAGCGAATCCGACCGCCAGGACTTCGCACTCGCGGAGTTCAAGCGCGCCGAGCGGACCATCGAGCCCCCGGCCCTCGCCGCGCTCATGAGCGCGCTCGGCGCGGACCTGTCCGAGCTCAACGCCGGGATCGAGCAGCTCCTCCAGGACACTACGGGGCCGATCACCGAGGCGATGGTCGATCGCTACTACGGCGGGCGGGTCGAGGCGACCGGCTTCAAGGTCGCCGACGCCGCGGTCGCCGGCCGCTCCGCGGAGGCCCTCACGCTGCTGCGTCACGCGCTCGCCACCGGCACCGACCCGGTGCCGCTCGTCGCCGCGCTCGCGCTCAAGCTGCGCACCATGGCCCGCGTCCAGGGGGTCTCCGGCAGTCCCGGCCAGCTCGCCTCGGAGCTCAAGATGGCCCCCTGGCAGGTCGACCGCGCCCGCCGCGACCTCCGCTCCTGGAACGACCTCGCACTCGGCCAGGCGCTCCTCGCGGTCGCCCGCGCGGACGAGGAGGTCAAGGGCGCCGGCCGGGACCCGGTCTATGCCGTCGAACGGCTCGTCACCCGGGTGAGCGCGCAGGCCCGCCGGCACTGAGCCCAGTGCCCGCGGGCCCGGACATGACGAGAGCCGGCCCCCGCACTGCGGGAACCGGCTCTGCGCGTGGGATGCGGCTCAGAGACCGTTGACGAGCTTCGCGAGCTTCGACTTGCGGTTGGCTGCCGTGTTCTTGTGCAGCACGCCCTTCGACACGGCCTTGTCGAGCTTGCGCGAGGCCGCCTGGAGAGCGGTCTTCGCCTCATCGGCGTTGCCGGCCTCGACCTGCTCGCGCACGACGCGGGTGACGGACTTGACCTCGGTGCGCACCTGCTTGTTGCGCAGACGGGCCTTCTCGTTCGTCAGGTTCCGCTTGATCTGGGACTTGATGTTTGCCAACTTCGACACTCTTTCGTGTTCGTGTTCATGGATGGTCGTGAGGGCTGCCCGCCCACCGGTGGACGACATCGCGGGGAAACACGAGCGTCACTCAATGCTGAGCAGGTGTACGTCCACCCGACCAAGGTGAGACACACACCGTGGTGAACATACAGCACACCAGACTACACGGTTCAGGTGCCGGCGCGCACCTCGGACACGACGCGGGAGAACAGCTCCATCGGCATGATCGCCCCTTCGCGCCGCACGGCGTGGTCGTCGATCCGGATGACCCGATCGAGTCGCACCTCCGAGGGCCGGCCCTGGGAGTCCCAGTCGCCGCTCCCGATGTTGATCCAGCGCGACCGCCCGTCGGAGCGGACCTCGCCGACCCCGCCGGGCACATTGTCCTTGCTCGTGAGCATGAGGCCGAGCAGCCAGCGGCCCTCGTGGCCGATGATGAGCACCGGTCGGTCCTTGCCCTGCGTGTGGTCCTCCTCGTAGGGGACCCACCCCCACACGACCTCCCCGGGATCGGCGTCGCCGTCGAGGTCGGGGGCGTAGACGGGCCGGATCGGGCCGGTGTGGTCGCCCGGGTAGCCGCCGGCGGGACGCTGCGGGAAGCGCTGCCTGGGCCGGGAGCGGGGTGCCGGCTTGGCGCGGTCGAAGCCGTCGCGCGGTCCGGCGGGTGCGGGCGGGTTCGCTGCGGAGCCGGAGCGCTTCGTTCCGGCGCGGGCGCCGGTGGAGCGCGTGCGCCCGTCCGGTCGGTCGCGGTACTCCTCGAGGACCTGGGCGGGTTCGCGCCCGCCGAGCAGACCGCCGAGTGCATTGCGGGCGGCCGGGTCCCGGAGCTTGCGGGTCGCATAGCGCACGCCGCTGCGCACCCCGGCGTTGACGGCGCGCCGAGCGAGATTCTTGAAGTTCATGCGTTCCACGATACCGGGCGGGCGCAGCTCACTCCCGGCTCAGGCGGGGACGAAGTCGGCTTCGATGGGGAAATGGTCCGAGGGGTACTGCTTCCCCCGGCCGAACAGGTTGACCGCGGTGCGCACCGGACGCAGCTCGCGGGAGTGGAGGATCCAGTCGATCCGATTCCCCTCCCGCTTCGGCCCTCGGTACGCGTGGAAGGTGTTGATGTCCGCGTCCGGCGAGGGCGCCCCGGTCACGGCGTCCGCGAGCCCGCCCTCGTCGAGCAGGCGGGCGTGGATCGCCGAATCCTGTGTCACGTTGAAGTCCCCGGTGAGGATGCACGCCCGTCCGCCGGCGCCGGCGACCGCGGCGAGCAGGGCGTCGGCGGAGTGCTCTCGGGCGCGCTCGGAGCGGTGGTCGAGGTGGGTGTTGAGGAAGCGCAGGTCGGTGCCGGTGAGCAGATCGGTGCAGTCGACGACGGTGAGGGTGCGGGGAGTGCGCGCGCCCCAGGACACCGAGCCGGCGACCCGCGGCCGCTCGGACAGCCACTCGACGGAGACGTGGTCGATGCCGATCCGGCGGGAGTCGTAGATCACCGCGGTGAACTCACCGCGGTCCCCGCCCTCGCGCCCCTCGCCGAGCCATGCGTAGTGCTCCGGCAGGCCGTCGACGAGCTCGGTGAGCTGCCGGTGGACCCCCTCCTGGGAGCCGACGAGGTGCGGCGCGGACTCCCGGAGCATCGCCGCGGCGACCGGCCGGCGGCGGCGCCACGGATTCCGGTCGAGCGCCGGGTAGCGCAGGTTGTACGACATCACGGACAGCGGATCGGGTGCAGGCTCCTCGGTCGGCATGCCGCCAGTCTAGGACGGCGTCCCCGCGGCAGGCGCGGGCCCCGGTGCGAGTCGGCGCGGCGGTGCCGGTGTGGAACAATGAGTGTCCGGTCCAGAAGAAAGGGAACCCACGTCAATGGCACCTCAGGTGAGCGCGTCCGCAGTCCCCCAGATCGCGGTCGCCTCGACGCCGCCGGAGCTGATCCGCAACTTCTGCATCATCGCGCACATCGACCACGGCAAGTCGACGCTGGCCGACCGCATGCTGCAGATCACCGGCGTGGTGGAGCAGCGCGACATGCGCGCCCAGTACCTCGACCGGATGGACATCGAGCGGGAGCGCGGGATCACCATCAAGTCCCAGGCGGTGCGGATGCCCTGGGAGGTCGGCGGCACCCCGTACGCGCTCAACATGATCGACACCCCCGGCCACGTCGACTTCACCTACGAGGTGTCCCGCTCGCTCGCCGCCTGCGAGGGCGCGCTGCTGCTCGTCGACGCCGCGCAGGGGATCGAGGCGCAGACGCTGGCCAACCTCTACCTGGCGATGGAGAACGACCTCACGATCATCCCGGTGCTCAACAAGATCGACCTGCCGGCGGCGCAGCCGGAGAAGTACGCCGCGGAGCTCGCGAACCTCATCGGCTGCGAGCCGGAGGAGGTCCTGCTCGTCTCCGGGAAGACCGGTGAGGGCGTCGAGGAGGTCCTCGACCGCATCATCGAGGAGATCCCGCCGCCGCAGGGCGATGCCGACGCACCTGCCCGCGCGATGATCTTCGACTCCGTCTACGACACCTACCGCGGTGTCGTCACCTACGTCCGCGTCGTCGACGGGCAGCTCTCGCCGCGGGAGAAGATCGTGATGATGTCGACGCAGGCCACCCACGAGCTCCTCGAGATCGGCGCCTCCACCCCCGAGCCCGCCCCGAGCAAGGGCCTGGGCGTCGGCGAGGTGGGCTACCTCATCACCGGCGTCAAGGACGTCCGCCAGTCGCGCGTCGGCGACACCGTGACGGCCGCCCGGAAGCCCGCCGAGGAGGCCCTCGGCGGCTACCGGGACCCCAAGCCCATGGTGTTCTCCGGACTGTTCCCGATCGACGGCTCCGACTACCCCGTGCTGCGCGACGCGCTCGACAAGCTCAAGCTCAACGACGCCGCGCTCGTCTACGAGCCGGAGACGTCGGCCGCGCTCGGCTTCGGCTTCCGCTGCGGGTACCTCGGGCTGCTCCACCTCGAGATCGTCCGCGAGCGGCTCGAGCGCGAGTTCGACCTCGACCTCATCTCCACCGCCCCGAGCGTCGTCTACCACGTCACCATGGAGGACGGCACCGAGCACGAGGTGACCAACCCCTCGGAGTACCCCGACGGCAAGGTCCGCGAGGTGCGCGAGCCGATGGTGCGCGCCACCGTCCTCCTGCCGAGCGACTACGTCGGCGCGGTGATGGAGCTGTGCCAGTCGAAGCGCGGGCAGATGCAGGGCATGGACTACCTGTCCGAGGACCGCGTCGAGCTGCGCTACCGGATGCCGCTGGCGGAGATCGTGTTCGACTTCTTCGACCAGCTCAAGTCCCGCACCAAGGGCTACGCCTCCCTCGACTACGACATGGACGGCGAGCAGGTCGCCGACCTCGTGCGCGTCGACGTGCTCCTCCACGGGGATCCCGTCGACGCCTTCTCCTCGATCGTGCACCGCGACAAGGCGTACTCCTACGGGGTGCTCATGGCCGGCAAGCTCAAGGACCTCATCCCGCGCCAGCAGTTCGAGGTGCCGATCCAGGCCGCCGTGGGTTCGCGCATCATCGCCCGCGAGACGATCCGCGCGATCCGCAAGGACGTGCTCTCCAAGTGCTACGGCGGCGACATCAGCCGCAAGCGCAAGCTGCTCGAGAAGCAGAAGGAGGGCAAGAAGCGGATGAAGATGGTCGGCCGGGTCGAGGTGCCGCAGGAGGCCTTCATCGCCGCGCTCTCCACCGACGACTCGAAGTCCGCCAAGAAGTAGCCGCCGGCCCCGCGGCCGGTCTCAGATGCGCCCGGCGAGCTGCTGGGCGTAGGCCCAGCGGGAGTGGATCTCCGCGCGTGCCCGCGCCGAGGCGATCGGCACCGAGGACGTGTAACTCACCCCGGCGCCGGTCACCGTGACGTCGACATAGCCCGTCGTCCGCTCGTCCTTGGCGAGCAGGAACAGCAGGCTGAAGAACGTCACCACGAAGAATCCGCCGATCGCCAGCGCGATCGCCCAGCCCGGGGTGCTGCGAGTGGTCCACGTCCGGTCGGCGAGGAAGAAGCGCGCCTGGTCGAGGGGGATCGTGCCGGCCGGTGTGTGCACGCCGGTGCTCGTCACCTCGATCCCGGGGAAGTCGACGAACCGGATCTCGCGCTCGGGCGGATGCGTCGGGGAGATCGGCGCGGGGGCCGCCGGCGGGTGCTCGGACAGGCCCGCGGTGCGCCAGGTGCGCGGGGCGGATATCCCGCGGTCGTCGGCCGGCATCGGCTCTCCGGCGGGGGAGCGGTGCGGTTCGGACGACGGCGAGCTGTACGGGGCGGACATGCATTCCCTCCGGGTAGCGACGTACCCCACATCATAGGCGGCTGACCGGCCTGTGCACATGTGCCACGATGGGTGGATGCCCGCACAGCCCGAAGGGGACACCCCGCCGCTCGACGGCGCACTCCCGCCCGCAGCCGCATCCGGTGCCCGGGAGCGCTCCCTGAGCCTCTACGTCCACGTGCCCTACTGTCGGGTCCGGTGCGGCTACTGCGACTTCAACACCTACACCGCCGAGGAGCTCGGTCCCGGCGCCTCGCGCGCGGACTTCCGCGACGGCATCCGCGCCGAGCTCGACCTCTCCCTCTCCGTGCTCGACCGGGCCGAGGTGCCGCGGCGTCCGGTGGAGACGGTGTTCTTCGGCGGGGGCACCCCGACCCTGCTGCCGGCCGCCGTGCTCGCTGGGGTGCTCGCCGACATCCGGGAGCGGTTCGAGCTCGCTCCGGGCGCGGAGATCACCACCGAGGCCAATCCGGACACACTGAGCCCGAAGTACCTCTCCGAGCTCGCCGCCGCCGGCTTCACCCGCGTCTCGCTGGGCATGCAGTCCGCGGTGCCCCACGTGCTCGCCACCCTCGACCGCACCCACGACGCCCGGCGGATCCCCGAGGTCGTCGACTGGGTGCGCGCTGCGGGCCTCGACGTCAGCCTAGACCTCATCTACGGCACGCCGGGAGAATCGCTCGCCGACTGGCGGACCTCGCTCGAGGCCGCGCTCGCCTGCACCCCCGACCACATCTCCGCCTATTCGCTCATCGTCGAACCGGGCACCCGGATGGGCATGCAGGTGCGCCGCGGGGAGCTGCCGATGCCCGACGAGGACGACCTCGCCGACAAATACGAACTCGCCGACTCACTGCTCGCCGCCGCCGGCTACGACTGGTACGAGGTGAGCAACTGGGCCCGCGGCGATGAGCACCGGTGCCGTCACAACCTCGCCTACTGGCACAACGCCGATTGGTGGGGCTACGGGGCCGGGGCGCATTCGCACATCGGCGGCACCCGGTTCTGGAACGCCAAGCATCCCCGGGCCTGGGCCGATCGCCTGCGCGCCGGGCAGTCCCCGGCGATCGGACGCGAGGTGCTCGATGGGCCCACGCGCGAGATCGAGCGGATCATGCTCGCCGCCCGGATCCGCGACGGGCTCCCGCCGGACTCGCTGCCGGCAGGTGCCCGGAGCGCGGTCGCGGAGTTCGAGGCGAGCGGGCTGCTCGAGCCCGGTGCAGCCGCGCGCGGGCAGTGGCGGCCCACCCTGACCGGCCGACTGCTCGCCGATCACCTCGTGCGCGTGCTCACCGACCACCTCGACTGAGGTGAGCCGGTGATCACTTGACGAGGTCGAGGGAGAACGGGATCCGGTAGCCCTCACCCTCGTTGGCCTTGATGCAGGCGATGATCTCGAACGCCAGGAGCGCGATGAGCGGCAGGAAGCCGGCGTACATGAGGAAGAGCCCGAGCCCGAATGTCACGAGCGCGAGGACGAACCCGACGACGCTGAACACCACCAGCGCGGCGACCGTCCAGATGACATAGCTGATCTGGGCGTTGAGGGAGTGGCGCGCCTGGTCGCGGATGAAGGGCGACTCGTCCTTCTTGAGGACGTAGATGATGAGCGGGGTGATGAAGCCGGTGAGCAGCCCGCCGAGGTGGGCGAACATCCCCATCTGCCGCTCGTCGGGATCGGCGTTCCAGTAGCGGGCCGAACCCGGTCCGTACGCGCCGACCGGATGCGGGCCGCGCAGCGGGACCCCGGCGCGGGCGGACCCCGGCGGCGGGCGCATGGGCTGCTGGTACGGGGGCTGCTGGGGATGCTGCTGATACGGGCCCTGCTGAGGCTGACCGTGCTGCGGGAACTGCGGCTGGGGCGGGACGTGTCCGTGCGGGGGCGGGTATGCCATGGGGATTCCTTTCGTCTGCTCCGAGACTACGCCGCCACGGTGGGCCGGTGCCATGGGTGCCGGTTGCAGGTCCGGAACATCGGGTACGGGGCGTTAGCCGGGTCCAGGACGCACGCGCGCCCCGCTCCGGTGATCCGGTGCGGGGCGCGTGCGGGGGCGCGACAGGTCACTTGACCATGTCGGCCTTCATCGGGATCTTGTAGCCCTCGCCCTTGTTCGCGGCGACGGCGGCGATGATCTCGAAGACGATGTAGATGATCGGCGGGATGAACGCGAGCCAGAACGTGATGAAGCCGATGAAAACGAGCATCAGCGGCAGGCTGATGAGCATGATGCCGTAGCACAGGATCGCGTTCATGATCTGTGCGTTGAGCGACTGGCGGGCGTGCTCGCGGACGAACGCGGACTCGTCCTTCTTCATGATGAACATGATGAGCGGCATGAGCCAGCCGATGAGCAGCGTGCCGAGGTGGGTCCACATCGCCGCCGAGCGCTCCGACTCGGTGGGCTGCCAGAAGTTCTGCGACCCGGGGCCGTAGGCCTGCGGGGGCAACGGGTGGCGCAGGCCCGGGCCCGGCGGGCGGCTCTGCTGGAGCCCGCCCATGGCCGGCTGCCCGTAGGACTGCTGCTGGCCGTAGGCCTGCTGCTGACCGTAGGACTGGGGCTGGGAGCCGTAGGCCGCTCCGCCCTGCGGCTGGGAGCCGTAGGACTGCTGCGGCTGGGAGCCATAGGCGCCGCCGCCCTGGGGCTGGGACCCGTAGGCCCCACCCTGCGGCTGGGAGCCGTACGCCGGCTGCTGCGAGCCGTACGGCTGCTGGGGCTGTGATCCGTAGGCCGCTCCGCCCTGCGGCTGCGAGCCGTAGGGCTGCTGCTGGCCGGAGGTGTAGGTGGGGGGCATGGGACGGCCGGGATCCTGGCCGTAGGGCTGCTGCGACATGCTGGGGGACTTCCTTTCCGAAGCGGCGCGCACGGATGCGATACGTCCCTACGCTATGCCACCGGGCCGCCCGGCGCATTCTCCGGGTGTTCCGATTCGGCCACACCGCGGTCCGCGCACGGGTGTGGGAGCAGCCCGCGAGGACCCCTCAGTGCGCTCCGGGCTCGACCGTGACGAAGTCGATGAGCTCCTCGACCCGACCGGAGAGCGCGGGGTCGACGTCGGCGATCGTGCTCACCGAGCGCAGGATCCGCTGCCAGGCGCGCGCGACGTCCCGGTGGTCCGAGGCCGGCCAGCCGATGCGGCGGAGCACCCCGGTCTTCCAGTCCTCCCCGCGCGGCACCTCGGGCCACGCGGCGATCCCGACGACGGCCGGGCGGACGGCCTGCCAGATGTCGACGTAGGGGTGGCCGATGAAGTGCACGACACCGGCGTAGCGCGGATCCCGGGTCACCGCCTCGGCGATCCGCATCTCCTTCGAGCCGGCCACGAGGTGGTCGGCGAGGACGCCGACCCGGTGCGCGGCATCGGGACCGAACTCGACGAGCCGGTCGGCCACGTCGTCGAGCCCGCCGAGCGGTTCGACGACGACCCCCTCGACCCGCAGGTCGTCGCCCCAGATCTTCTCCACGAGCTCCGCGTCGTGCTTGCCCTCGACCCAGATCCGCGAGCCCCGGGCCACCCGGGCGCGCGCCTCGGGCACGGCCACCGAGCCCGAGGCGGTGCGGCCGGGAGCCCGGGTGCGCGGGACGGGGCGGACGAGGCGCACGGGGGAGCCGTCGATGAGGTAGCCCGGGCCGAGCGGGAACGGGCGCGTGCGCCCGCGCCGGTCCTCGAGGTGGACGACGTGGCCGGCGCTCGTCTTCTCGAAGCCGACGATCGCGCCCACCCAGCCGCTCTCTGCATCCTCGACGACGAGGCCCGGGGCGACGGGCACCTCGTTGGACTCCGGACGGCGCCGGGAGCGGGGGGAGGAGGCGGAGAGCACATCACGGCCGTGGGGGTCGGAATAGGTCATCAGGCCACTGTAGGTCGCCCGCACCCGGGTTTTGGGACTCACCCGCCCACAGGCGTAGGATTGGCACTCGAACATGTGGAGTGCCAGACAGTCGAGAGCCGAAGAATCGAGCAGTCGAACGGGAGCCGGACAGGGGGGAGCGCGATGAATGACGGCCGCCGCGCCCGCGTGCTGCGGGCCATCGTCGAGGACTACGTCGCGACGAACGAGCCCGTCGGATCCAAGGCGCTCGTCGAGCGCCACGGCCTCGAGGTGTCCTCGGCGACGATCCGCAACGACATGGTCGCCCTCGAGCAGGAGGGGCTCATCGCGCAGCCGCACACCTCGGCCGGGCGCATCCCCACCGACAAGGGCTATCGGATGTTCGTCGACCGGCTCGACGAGGTCAAGCCGCTGTCCGCGGCGGAGAAGCGGGCGATCGCGCGGATCATCGAGCGCCCCGTCGACATCGACGACATGCTCGACCGCACGGTCCGCCTCCTCGCCTCGCTCACGCACCAGGTCGCCGTCGTCCAGTACCCCATGGCCACGACCTCCCAGGTGCGCCACCTCGAGCTCGTCGACATCGCCCCGCACCGCCTGCTCGTCGTCCTCATCACCGACTCCGGACAGGTCGAGCAGCGGATCGTCGACTCCGGGATGCCGCTCGGCGAGACCGACATCGCCCTGCTGCGCGATGCGTTCAACGAGGTCCTCCACCGCACCCGGCTCGACCGGGTCGCGGCGGCCTGCGACACGGTGAGCGTGCCGCCGGGGCTGCGGGACGTCGCCGCCGCGATCAGCGAGGTCGTCACCGATCTCGCCCGCTCGACCCGGCAGGACCGGCTCGTCATGGCCGGCACCGCGAACCTCGCCCGCTCCGGGCGGGACCTCGGAGCGCACATCGGCCCCCTGCTCGAGGCCTTCGAGGAGCAGGTCGTGCTCCTCAAGCTGCTGACCTCGATGGTCGCGGAGACCGGGCGCGTGAGCGTGCGGATCGGCCGGGAGAACCCGGTCGAGTCCTTCGCGAGCACCTCGGTCGTGGCCACCGGCTACGGCACCGACGACTCCGAGGCGAAGCTCGCCGTCCTCGGCCCCACCCGCATGGACTACCCGACCACGATGGCCGCCGTGCGCGCCGTCGCCAAGTACGTCTCCGTCATCCTCTCGGAATAAGCAAAGGACTCTGAGTGAGCGATCATTACGCAACCCTGGGCGTCGACCGCGACGCCACCCCCGACGAGATCAAGAAGGCCTACCGGAGGCTCGCCCGGAAGCTCCACCCCGACGTCAACCCGGGGCACGAGGCCGAGTTCAAGGAGGTCGCCGTCGCCTACGAGATCCTCTCGGATCCGAACAAGCGGCAGAACTACGACCTCGGCGGCTCCGGCTCCGGGCAGGGATTCGGGGGCGGCGACTTCGGCGGCTTCTCCGACCTGTTCGAGACGTTCTTCGGCGGCGGCATGGGCGGGGCAGGGCGCACGCAGCCGGCCTCCCGGCAGCGGCGCGGCAAGGACGCGCTCATCGAGGTCGAGATCGACCTCGAGACGGCCGTCTTCGGCGACACCGAGACCGTCGAGATCGTCACCGCCGAGGTGTGCGGGACCTGCGACGGCGACGGTGCCCGGCCGGGCACCTCGGCGGAGACCTGCTCGCTGTGCCACGGCACCGGCAGCATTCAGCAGATGACCCGCACCCTGCTCGGCCAGATGGTCACCAATCAGACCTGCAACAACTGCGGCGGCTACGGCACCCACATCACCGACCCGTGCACGAGCTGCGGCGGCGACGGCCGCGTCCGAGCGGAGCGCTCGCTGCCCGTGCGGATCCCCGCCGGCGTGTCCGACGGCGTGCGCATCAAGCTCGCCGGGCAGGGCGAGGTGGGTCCGGGCGGGGGACCGCCCGGTGACCTCTACCTCGAGATCCGGGTGATCGACCACCCGGTCTTCACCCGCGACGGCGACCACCTGCGGTGCATGCTCACCGTCCCGATGACCGCTGCCGCCCTGGGCTCCGCGGTCCAGCTCGAGACCTTCGACGGGGTGCAGACGATCGAGATCGAGCCCGGTCTCCAGTCCGGCACCGTCAAGCGCCTGCCCGGTCTCGGGGCCACCCGCCTGCGGCACTCCTCGCGCGGGGACATGCTCGTCACCGTCGTCGTGCAGACGCCGAACAAGCTCGACGCCCGGCAGCGGGAGCTGCTCGAGCAGCTCGCCGAGGCGCGCGACGAGGTCGAGCCCGAGGCGATCGTCGGCGAGCAGTCGAAGAGCCGCTTCAGCCGGATCCGGGAGAGGTTCGCCGGCCGGTGAGCCTCCCTGTCTACCTCGCCGACGGGCTCGCCCCGGCACCGGTGGGCGAGCGGGTGGCGTGCGGGCCCGACGTGGCCGGCCACGCAGTCCGCGTGCGCCGGATGCGCACCGGCGAACCCCTCCAGCTCGTCGACGGCCGCGGCCTGCGGATCACCGGCACGATCACGGCGGCCGCACCGGATGCGCTCACCGTCGAGGTCACCGCATGCACCCGGGACCCGGAGCCGGCACCCGGCCTTGTGCTCGTCCAGGCGCTCGCCAAGCAGGACCGCGACCTCCAGGCGATCGAGGCCGCGACCGAGGTCGGCGTCGACGCCGTCGTCCCGTGGGCGGCGCAGCGCTCGATCGCCGACTGGCCGGCGAAGAAGCAGGCGAAGATGATCCAGAGATGGGAGAACACGCTGCGCGCGGCGACCCTCCAGGCCCGCCGCAGCCGCATTCCCGAGCTCGCCGGGCTCGCCCGCGGCACCGGGCTGACCACTGCGTTCGCCCCCGGTGACCACGTCCTCGTGCTCCATGAGGAGGCCGCGGTGCATCTGCCCACCGCACTCGCCCGGCGCCCGGCGGACACCGCACGGATCGTCCTCGTCGTCGGACCGGAGGGCGGGATCGCCCCGGAGGAGATCGCGGCGTGCACCGAGGCCGGCGCGGTGCCGGTGCGCCTCGGCGACACCGTGCTGCGGACCTCCTCGGCCGGCCCCGTCGGCCTCGCCCTGTGCCAGATGCTCCTCGGGCGCTGGGCCGATGCTCATGTCGGTTCCGAGCCCGCCGTCGATTCCGAGCCCGGTGCCGGGCCCGCGGCCCCTGCCGGTCCCGGCGCGACCCGATAGACTGTCGCCGGTGGACACCGCCGCAGCGAAAGGACACCCCCTGAACCCCGCATCCCTCCCGTCGAAGGTCCGGCTCTCCGTGCCCGAGGGCATCGATCTCGTCGCGCTCTTCGGCCCCGCCGAGGCGAACCTCCGGGTGCTCGAGGAGCTCGCACCCGACGTCGACATCCACTGCCGGGAGCGCGACCTCACGCTCGAGGGCCCGACCGACGACGTCGACGCGCTCGTCACGACGATCGGCGAGCTCAAGAAGCTCGTGGCCGCCGGCCACCGGATCGACGAGGAGACCGTCGGGCGGGTGCACCGGATGGAGGTGCCCGGCGCCTCGGCGTCCGAGGTGCTCGGCGAGAACATCCTGTCCTCCCGCGGGCGCACCGTGCGGCCCAAGACCTTCGGCCAGCACCAGTACGTCAACGCGATCCGCACCCACACCATCACCTTCGGCGTGGGACCGGCCGGCACCGGCAAGACGTACCTCGCGATGGCGATGGCGGTCAACGCGCTCCAGCACAAGGACGTGTCCCGGATCATCCTCACCCGCCCGGCGGTCGAGGCCGGCGAGAAGCTCGGCTTCCTCCCCGGCACCCTCAACGAGAAGATCGACCCCTACGTGCGGCCGCTCTACGATGCGCTCCACGACATGATCGAGCCCGACCGGATCCGGCTGCTCCTCGACTCCGGGACGATCGAGGTCGCGCCGCTGGCCTACATGCGCGGGCGCACCCTCAACGATGCGTTCGTCATCCTCGACGAGGCGCAGAACACGACGCCGGAGCAGATGAAGATGTTCCTCACCCGGCTCGGCTTCAACTCCCGGATGGTCGTCACCGGCGACGCCACGCAGATCGACCTGCCCGGCGGCACCCGGAGCGGCCTCAAGGTCGTCCGCGACATCCTCTCCGGGGTCGACGACATCGCCTTCTGCGAGCTCACGAGCAAGGACGTCGTGCGCCACAGCCTCGTGTCGGCGATCGTCGACGCCTACGACCTGTGGTCCGCCGCGGAGGAGTCCGCGCCCGGCCGGTCCCGGAAGGGCAGCAGGGGATGAGCGTCGAGATCGGCAACGAGACCGATTACGACATCGCGCTCCGCGAGGTCGAGGAGCTCACCGCGCACGTGCTCGAGCGGATGGGCATCCACCCCGCCGCCGAGGTGTACGTCCGGTTCGCCTCCGAGGAGGCGATGAGCGAGCTCCACGTCGAGTGGATGGACCTGCCCGGCCCCACCGACGTCATGTCCTTCCCGATGGACGAGCTGCGGCCCGGGGACACGGATGCCGAGGGCACGCTCGGCGACATCGTCATCTGCCCCGCCGTCGCCGCCGAGCAGGCGCAGCGCGCCGGGCACACCCTGCACGACGAGGTCCTCCTCCTCACCGTCCACGGCCTGCTCCACCTCATGGGCTACGACCACGGGGAGCCGGCGGAGAAGGAGGAGATGTTCGGTCTGCAGCGCAACCTCCTCCTCACCTGGTTCTCCGAGAGGGAGCCGGGCCGCACCTCGGTGCCCGAGCCGACGGAGGACTGAGCCGCCGTGATCCTGCTGTTCTTCGCCCTCGCGCTCGTCTGCCTCGCCGTGGCCGCGGTGCTTGCCGCCGCGGACGCCGCCCTCTGGGCGGTGTCCCATCACCAGATCGCCGACGCGGTCGAGGACGGTCGCCGCGGCGCCGCCAAGGTCGCCCGGATCCTCGCCGACCTGCCCACCCACATCAACGTCCTCACCTTCTCCCGTCAGGTGTTCGAGGCGATGGCCACGGTGTTCGTCGCGATGGCCTACAACGCGGTGTTCGATGCGAGCTGGCAGATGGTGCTGTGCACCGTGCTCACCGCCTCGATCGCGGTGTTCGTCGTCGCCGGGATCTCGCCGCGCACGATCGGCCGGCGGCGTTCGCTGTCGGTGTCGCTCGCCCTCGGCGGGCTCGTCGCCGGGCTGCGCACCGCGCTCGGCCCGTTCGCCCGCGTGCTCGTGTGGATGGGCAACATGCTCACCCCGGCCCAGGTGTACCGCGACGGCCCGTTCGTGTCCGAGGAGCAGCTGCGCGACCTCGTCGACCGCGCCGATGTCATCGAGGACGACGAGCGCGACATGATCAAGAGCGTGTTCGACCTCGGCGACACCCGCACCTACCGGGTCATGGTGCCGCGCACCGACCTCGTCACCGTGGACGCGGAGATCCCGCTCGCTAAGGCGATGAGCCTGTTCCTCCGCTCGGGCTTCTCCCGCATCCCGGTGATCGACGAGGACGTCGACGACATCATCGGCGTGCTCTACCTCAAGGACGTCGCCCGCCGGCTGCACGCGCACCCGGAGGAGCACGGCACGCCGGTCCGCGCGCTCGCCCGGTCCGTCGCCTTCGTGCCCGACACCAAGGCCGTCGACGACCTGCTGCGGCAGATGCAGCGCGAGAGCAACCACGTCGCCGTCGTCGTCGACGAGTACGGCGGCACCGCGGGGATCATCACCATCGAGGACATCGTCGAGGAGATCGTCGGCGAGATCGATGACGAGCACGACGTCGCCGACGCCGACATCGCCGAGATCACCCCGGGCGTCTTCCACGTGAGCACACGCACCCAGATCGAGGACTTCGCCGACCACTTCGACGTGCGGATCGAGGAGGACGACGTCACCACCGTCGGCGGGCTGCTGACCAAGGAGATCGGCCGCGTGCCGA
Organism: Brevibacterium sp. NPDC049920; assembly: GCF_040656435.1. NCBI lineage: Bacteria > Bacillati > Actinomycetota > Actinomycetes > Micrococcales > Brevibacteriaceae > Brevibacterium > Brevibacterium sp. NPDC049920. The sequence continues at coordinate 156,431 of NZ_JBFAMF010000002.1, read as the reverse complement.
TCGAGGGCTCCGAGGCGGTCATCGCTGGCCTCAGCGTCCGCGCGCTGCCCGGCCAGGGCCGCCGCCACCGCATCACCCACGTCGTCGTCACCGAGACCCAGGAGGCGGTCACGCCATGACATCGCTCATCGATCCCGACGTCCCCGAGGGCCACCGCGCCGGCTTCGCCTGCTTCGTGGGGCGGCCGAACACCGGCAAGTCCACGCTGACGAACGCGCTCGTCGGGGCGAAGATCGCCATCACCTCGGCGAAGCCGCAGACCACCCGGCACACGATCCGCGGCATCGTCCACCGGCCGGACCACCAGCTCGTGCTCGTCGACACCCCCGGCCTGCACCGGCCGCGCACCCTGCTCGGCGCGCGCCTCAACGACCTCGTCGTGTCCACCCTGTCCGAGGTCGACGTCATCGGCTTCTGCCTGCCGGCGAACGAGAAGATCGGGCCGGGCGACCGCTACATCGCCGAGCAGCTCCAGCAGGTCGCACGCCGCACCCCGGTCGTCGCGCTCGTGACGAAGACCGACCTCGTCGACCGGGAGCGGGTGGCGCAGGCGCTCATGGCGGTCGGCGAGCTCGGGGAGTTCGCCGACATCGTGCCGGTGTCCGCGCAGGACGACTTCCAGGTCGACACCGTGGACAGCGTGCTCGCCGGGCATCTCCCGCCCTCGCCCCGGCTGTACCCCGACGGGGAGCTCACCGACGAGCCGGAATCGGTCATGGTCGCCGAGCTCGTCCGCGAGGCGCTGCTCGAGGGTGTGCGCGACGAGCTCCCGCACTCGCTCGCGGTGCAGGTGGAGGAGATGGGGCCGCGCGAAGGCCGCGACGAGGACCACCCGCTGTGGGATGTGCACGTGAACATCTACGTCGAGCGGCCCAGCCAGAAGGCGATCGTCATCGGCAAGCGGGGCTCCCGGCTCAAGGAGATCGGCACCCGGGCGCGGCAGGGGATCCAGGCGCTCCTCGGCACCCCGATCTACCTCGACCTCCACGTCAAGGTCGCGAAGGACTGGCAGCGCGACCCCAAGCAGCTCGGGCGCCTCGGCTTCGACTTCTCCTGAGCCCCCGGCGGGTCCGCCAGGGGCTCAGGGGCTCTCAGTTATCGACGCGGACGCCGCGTCCCGGCTGCCAGACGAGGGTGCCGCCCTCGAAGGTCTGGCGCATCCCTCCGCCTGCGACGGGGGTCTCCTCACTCGTGGGGTATCCGAGCCGGCCGTTCTCCCAGCCCTGGGAGCGCCAGTGGCGTTGGATGGCGCCGCGGGTGGCGTGGGCTCCGGTGTCGCGTGACCAGTGGATCTGACCGCCTTCGAAGCTCTGGGAGGCGCCGCCGTCGCGCAGGCGTCCTTCGTTCCTCAGGGGGGCGCCCAGCCAGCCTTCGTGGCCGCCGTTCTGCTCGTAGCGGCGTCCGATCGCATCGCGGACGGTGACGACCCCGGTGGCGCTGCTCCAGAAGAGCACGCCGCCCTGGAAGGTCTGGCGGGCCCCTCCGCCGGCGACGGGGGTCTCTTCGCTGGTGGGGTAGCCGAGCCGGCCGTTCTCCCAGCCCTGGGATCGCCAGTGGCGTTGGATGGCGCCGCGGGTGGCGTGGGCTCCGGTGTCGCGTGACCAGTGGATCTGACCACCCTCGAAGCTCTGAGACGCACCGCCGTCGCGGAGCGCGCGCTCATCGGAAGTCGGCAGTCCGAGCGACCCCTCGGGCCCGTCGAGATCCTCGTACGTGCGTGCGATGGCGCCGGTGACGGCGTGGGCTCCGGTGTCCGGGGACCAGTAGACGGTGCCGTGCTCGAACTCCTGCTTGCGGGCGCTGGCCGGCCCGGCATCCTGTTCGGGGGAGAGGGGGCGCCGAGTTCGTCGGTGCTCGACCACTCGCGGCCGATCGCGCCACGGGGGTACACGTCGTCGAGCGGCTTCATCCGCAGGTAGTCGACCCGGTCGACACGGGCGGGGAAGGGCTCATCGTGCTTCGGCGGCGGCACTCAGGTGACCGTGTCGGGGAAGACGTGGGAGTTGATGATGATCTGATACGGGTGGTCGTTGAGCGCGCTCCGGAACTCGTCGACCTCCATCCGGAGCGTCTCGGCAGTGGTCTCGGGTGTCTGTCCGCGGTCCGACGGCACGAGCTGATCGTTGAAGTAGTAGCGCACCGCGTAGCCGTCCCAGGTCATCCGGTAGGTGTTCCACGCTCCCGCGATCTGCCCGGGCATGCTGTGCCCGTCCCGTCGGGTGCCGGTGGCGTTCTCGCGCTTCTCGCACGTCACATGGGTGGTGTTCGTCGTCTTGGCGCGCGCCGACAGCACCTCCGTGGTGTCGATCTCCGTCATCTGCGATTTCTCGACCCCGGGTGCCGTGCAGTACGGCTGATCATTGAGCAGCCACGCTGCGAAATACATGCCGTCGATCATGTCATCGGACATCCGTGCCCTGACTTCCATCTCGAACGGGGCGTCGTAGAGGAAATCGGTGTTGATCCGACCCGAGGTGTACATCGTGCGGGTACCCTCCGGGCACACCGCTCCGTCCGGGCTCTCGTTCTCCGCCGAGGCGATCTCGTCGCCGGTCAGGCAGTGCCGGGCAGTGCGGATCTCGAGGTTGCCGTCGCGGACTCGCACGGCATCTTTTGTATGGATCGTGTTGACATCGGAAGGGAGATTCGAGCGGGTCGTGTCGTAGACGGTCCAGCCGGTGCCCGGCAGCGGAGATTCGTCGTCGAACTCGTCGCCCGCGTCCAGTGGACGGTCCAGTCGCACCGGAAACTCGTGCGTCCATTCCGTGGTCCCGCCGATGACGGTCGGTGGGCCTGCCGACACCGCAGTGATGGTGATCGGCACTCCGGTCCGGATGCCATCGGCAGCGGTGTATCGGTCGGGCTTGGCCTAATCGAGGCCGTCCTTGGTGACTGCTGTCCCGTCGACGTCGATGTGATAGCGGACGCCGCGATCGGCCGGGATCCGCACCGAGGGTTCCCAGTCGTCGAAGGTCGGTCCCTGAGGGATGACCGGATCAGGGGTCGTCGAGGGAGCGGGCAGGGTGTGTGTCCATTCGGTGGTGCCGGTGAGCACGGTCGGGGGTCCTGCGGAGACGGCAGTGACGGTGATGGGGACGCCGGCGCGGATCCCGTGCTCCGCGGTGAACGTGCCGGGTCGGGCGTAGGGCAGGCCGTCCTTGGTGACTTCGGTCCCGTCGACGTCGATGTGGAAGCGCACTCCGTGCTGCTCGTTGATGTAGACGGTGCCGTTCGTGTCATTGAACTTCGGGGCGATGGGTGTGACCGCGCCCGCAGCCGCGGCTGCAGGCAGCGTGCTCACCAGCATCACCATGCAGATCACAGCAGCGAGAACCGAACGGAGAAGTGTGCGGAGCGAGATCGTCATCGTCGAGGACCTATCTGGAGTGTGCACGACGGAGAGCCGTGTGCACCCGACCGAAACTTTGGAATCTGCTGAGTGATGCATGTGTCGTCACTGACCAAGTTACCCGAGAGTCGCGACCGGCTGTGGCAATCGCCCCCCGGCGGCGGGTCCGCGGGCGGGCGGCCTGAGTAGACTTGTGCCTTGTGAATGCATCGCAGACCGTCGCGCTGACGGACCGGAACCCGCGGGTCGCCCCCGACGAGCTCATCGCCGGTCTCGTCCCGCCGCCGCACTTCGAGAACGTGTCCTTCGACAGCTACCGGCCGGATCCCGCCCAGCCCTCGCAGGCCGAGGCCCGCGACACGCTGCGTGACTTCGTCACCGCGAAGCCCAAGCAGGGGATGCTCGCCAAACTGTTCGGCGGAGGCGAGAAGAAGGGTGCCACCAAGGGCGTCTACCTCGACGGCGGCTACGGCGTGGGCAAGACCCACCTCCTCGCCTCGGCCTGGCACGCCCACGACAAACCGGCGACGTTCGGCACCTTCGTCGAGTACACGAGCCTGATCGGAGCGCTCGGATTCCAGAAGGCTCGTGAGCAGCTCTCGCAGATGAAGCTCGTGTGCATCGACGAGTTCGAGCTCGACGACCCCGGCGACACGGTGATGATGTCCCGTCTCATGCGCGAGCTCACCGACGCCGGGGTGAAGATCGTCGCCACCTCGAACACCCTGCCCGGCGCGCTCGGCCAGGGACGTTTCGCCGCCCAGGACTTCCTGCGGGAGATCCAGGCGCTGGCCGATCAGTTCTCGGTGCAGCGGATCGACGGCGACGACTACCGCCACCGCGGAGCGCCCACCCCGCCCGAGGCGCTCACCTCAGCGGAGCTCGACGAGCTCGCGGGGAACGTCGAGGGCATCGTCGCCCGGGATCGGTTCGGGGAGCTCCTCGACCACCTCTCGACCGTCCACCCCTCGCGCTACGGCCGGATGCTCGGTGACGTCGACGCGGTTCTCTGGGACGATGTCGAGACGATCGAGAACGAGGGCGTCGCGCTGCGGTTCGTCGCCCTCGTCGACCGGATGTACGACCGCGGCGTCGACATCCACAACTCCGGCGCCCGTCTCGACGCGGTCTTCACCGACGACATGCTCGCCGGCGGCTACAAGAAGAAGTATCTCCGCTGCCTGTCGCGCCTCACCGCGCTGGCCGGCCGGGAGGAGAAGTGAGTGTGAAGATCCGGCCCGCCGAGGTGCCGCCGCTCGCGGCCAACGTCCCGCAGGCCGCACCGAGCGAGGTCGCCGACCTCCTCCGGTTCGCTCCCGGCAACAGCTTCGATGCCGTCGACCCCGAGGCCACACCCGGGTTCTCCGGCGGCAAGGCCGACGGGAAGATCGCGCAGTCGCTCGACAACGCGGTGCTCTCCGACCTCCAGGAGCGCCTGTTCGCCAACGCCGCCGTCAACGGCCTCCAGCACTCGGTGCTGCTCATCATCCAGGGTCGCGACAGCGCAGGGAAGGGCGGGCTCGTCAAACACGTCGTCGGCGCTTTGAGCCCGCACGGCGTCGAGGTCGCGGCGTTCGGCGTGCCCACCGCGGAGGAGGCTGCGCACTACTTCCTGTGGCGCGTCTACCGGCGGCTGCCGCGCTGGGGCAACATCGGCGTGTTCGACCGCTCCCACTACGAGGACATCCTCGCGGTGCGGATGCACGGCCTGGCCCCGCAGAAGGTGTGGGAGGAGCGCTACGACGTCATCAACGAGTTCGAGGAGGGCCTCCACGAGAGCGGCATCCGCGTGGTCAAGGTCATGCTCACGATCTCGCCCGACGAGCAGGAGGAGCGGCTGCGCGACCGTCTCGTCCGGGCCGACAAGCAGTGGAAGCACTCCGCATCCGACATCTCCGATCGTGCCGCATGGGGGGACTACACGACGGCGTTCCAGGACGTCCTCGACCGGACCTCGCGTGTCGGTGCGCCGTGGTTCGTCGTGCCGGCGAACCGGAAGTGGTACTCGCGCTGGGCTGTCACGCGGATCCTCATCAACGAGCTCCAGCAGCTCGGTCTCGAATGGCCGCAGGGCGATTTCGACCCGGCCGCGGAGCTCGCACGGCTCGAGGCGAGCAGGCCGAAGAAGTCCTAGCACTGCGAGGCGGTACAACCTCCCTGGACATCACAGCTAGTCGAGGCCGAGCCAGCCGGGGACGAGCCATTCGGGCACCCAGGACGGCAGGCCGATGAGGCGCAGCATCGTCCACACCACGGCGAGCACGAAGGCGCAGGTGGCGCCGGCGACGAGCAGGCGGACGCTCCAGTGGCGGCGGGTCAGCCACACCGTCCAGCGGTGGAGGAGTGCTCGGCCCCAGTGGAGGAGGTCGCGCGCCCATTCGAACTCGGAGGCGACGATCGCGATGCCGACGAAGACGATGACCCAGCCCGGGCCCGGCAGCGGTACGAGCACGAGCCCGCCGGCGATGATGAGCCCGCCGAGGGTGCCGACGCACCATTTGTAGACGAACGAGGCCTGGGGGTTGCGGTGGATCGTCGCGCGCCAGCGGAAGAAGCCCAGGCGGGCACGGCGCAACCAGGAGGGGCCGTGCTTGTGCGAACGCGACAGCCAGCCCGCCGGTCTCGTGTCCCTCGCTCCCACGCGCTCCAGTGTATTGATCGCGCGTGGGAGATCGCTGAACCGGGTGGACCGGGGGAGGCGTCCTCGCAGGTGAGTGCGCCTCGTCCGGATCGGGTGTGAGGAGCGTCACGCGACCGGATGCCGATGGAGATTTGGCATCGGGGAGGTGAACGTATAGAGTGGTTTTTCGTTGCCGGGGAGATCCCGGAGACATGCGGACGTGGCTCAGCTGGTAGAGCATCACCTTGCCAAGGTGAGGGTCGCGGGTTCGAATCCCGTCGTCCGCTCGGAGACAGGCCTGGCCGTCTCACGGTGGAGTGGCCGAGAGGCGAGGCAGCGGCCTGCAAAGCCGTATACGGGGGTTCGAATCCCCTCTCCACCTCAGGTTCGGCCCGGTCAGACGGGCAGAGCGCGATTGGCGCAGCGGTAGCGCGCTTCCTTCACACGGAAGAGGTCACTGGTTCGATCCCAGTATCGCGCACGGAAGACCCACACGGGTCTCCAGTGCACAGCCCTTCGGCGCCATGCCGGAGCGGATGAGCGCGATTGGCGCAGCGGTAGCGCGCTTCCCTGACACGGAAGAGGTCACTGGTTCGATCCCAGTATCGCGCACAGCAGGACGAGTGCCGGGTGGATGTCCACCCGGCACTTTCCGCATTCACCCCTGAATTTTCGAAGGTTCCTGAGAACGATTCCGCGATTCTTTGCAATGTCGATGAGTGCAGGAGCTGCAGATCGAGTAGTTGTCGAGCAGTTGGGGCGCGGGCCGGCAGTGTCCTGAACCTGCCGCCGAGGTGCCCGCTCGCTCTTGCCATCCCCGTTGCCGAGGTGCCCCTCTCGCATCTGTGCGCCGAGGTCCGCCTCTCATTCCATCACGTCTGTGGCCTGCGCTTTCTTTGGCGTACAGGGCCCGTGTCTGTGGGTGCCGATAGCGTGGGTGGCATGAACGAGGAGCCCCGTTTCCGCACCGGTGACATCACCGGTCTGCGCGGCGCGCTCACGACCATGGTGGCTGTGGAGTCCGAGGCGGATGCGATCGAGCGGGTCCGTGCTCTCGAGGAGCTCAAGGCCGCAGCCGTTGCCGCGCAGGCTCGCGCTGCGGCCACCCTGCACTCGTTGCGCTATGACGCGGAGGCCGAACGCGGGGTGCCGGCGGAGAAGCGGTGCCGGGGCTTGGGTGCGGAGGTCGGGTTGGCGCGGCGGGAGTCCCCGGCGCGCGGCTCCCGGTTCCTCGCCCTGTCCCGCACGCTCATTGCTGACATGCCGTGTGCGCTGGCGGGGCTGGAGTCCGGTGCGGTGTCGGAGGAGAAGGCCCACACCCTGCACCGGGAGACTTCCTGGCTGCCGGCGGACAAGCGCCGCCACGTCGACGAGCTCATGGCCGACCGGCTCGATCGGGTGGGTGTGCGCCGGCTCGCTGCCGAGGCCCGGGCGCATGCTCAGCGTCTCGATCAGGAGGCCGCCGTCGAGCACGTGGAGCGGTGTGAGAAGGAACGCCGGGTGAGTGTCCGGCCGGCACCGGGCGGGATGGCGTATCTGACCGCTCTTCTCCCACTGCGCCAGGCCGTCGCGGCGTACGCGAACCTGCGCAAGACTGCCGCCACCCTGGTGGGCACGGGAGAGGCGGGGGAGCGGACTGCGGGGCAGGTGGCTGCGGATCTGCTCGTGGAGCGGGTCACCGGGCAGGAGACCGCGGATGCGGTGCCGGTCGAGGTGCATCTGGTGATGACGGATTCCACTCTGCTGGCTGATGGTGATGTTCCGGGGTGGGTGACCGGTCATGGTCCGGTGCCTGCCGGTGCTGCTCGGCGGATGCTTGCTGATCCGGATGGTTCGGTGTTCCTCCGCAGGTTGTATACGGCTCCGGGGTCGGGTGGTCTGGTGGGGATGGATTCGCGCAGGCGGGAGTTCGCCGGTCTGCTGCGGCGGATGATCGTGGTGCGGGATGACACGTGCAGGACTCCGTTCTGCGATGCTCCGATCCGCCACATCGACCACGCCAGGCCACATCGCGACGGTGGTGCAACAGATTTCAGGAATGCTTCGGGGGTGTGCGCGGCGTGCAATTACGTGAAGGAGAACCCGGGGTGGAGGCACGAAGCGGACCCGGGCCGGCTCGCCGTCACCACCCCGACCGGAGCCAGGTATGAGGCGCCCACTCCACCGTTGATCGGGGGAGCGCACCGGCAGCCCCGGACCGCGCCTCCCTGCCGAGGAGAACCCCCACCACACGACGACCCGTTGAGTTCCGATCAGGGTGGGCTGCTGCCCGATGGAGTGACCGGCAACTCCCGGGCCCCGGTGGTGCGGCTCATCCGGCCTCGGCCACCCGGCGCCGGGCCGGGATTCGGGCCCCGGCGGGGAAGTGCACAGGAGAAATGGTTCCGCGCGTACCTCAATGCCCGTTGCGCCGGATGAACGGGCCTCGACCTCGAGGCGCCGACGGCCGGCCACCTGTCGGTTCGGAACGGTCGCGTGTCGATACGGAATGCATGTTGTGCTCGAATTGGAACTGCCGATGACGTGGTTTCCGCAGTACTGCCGCTAACCTGGATCTGTCACGACCACGAATCATCCCTGCGAGCGCAGAGAGTGCAGGCGCAACGATGTCATCACCTCAGAACCCCTACGGCTCTGATCCGAACAATCCCTACGGCGGCCAGCCCGATCCCCAGAACGGCGGCGCGTATGGCTCCGATCAGGGTTATCAGGCGCCCCAGTACGGCTCCCAGCCCGGCGGCTACGGCGAACAGCCGGGCTACGGCTCCCAGCCCGGTGGCTACGGGGACCAGTACGGCTCCCAGCCCGAGTACCAGGCCGCCGGCGGCTACGGCGACCAGCAGGGCTACGGACAGCAGGGGTACGACCAGCAGGGCTACGGCAGCGGATTCCAGGGTTACGGCAGCGATCAGTTCAGCCCCGCCTACGACGGCAACGATCCCTACAACTCCGGGTACGGCTACGGCGGCGGCGACCCCAAGGCGCGCAACATCTGGGGCATCCTCGCCCTCGTCGCCGGCATCATCGCCCTGCTGAGCTCCTTCGGCGCGCTCATCCCGATCGTCGGCATCTTCATCGGCATCTTCGCCCTCGTCGTCGGCATCGTCGCCGTGATCTTCGGCTTCGTCGGCCTCAACGCCGCCAAGAAGGGCAAGGCCACGAACAAGGGCCTGAGCATCACCGGTCTCATCCTCGGTGCATTGGCCATCGTGCTCTCCATCGTCCTCGCGATCGCGAGCACCTTCTGGTTCGTCGACCAGGTGGAGCAGTCGAGCACCGGCGCCGCCAGCACTGCGCCGGCCGACCCGAACAGCGACCCCGCGCAGGAGCCCAGCGAACCCGTCGAGGAATCGACCGCAGCGGCTCCCGAGGAGACCGAGGACGCCGCACCCCCGGCATCGGGCGAGGGCGTCACCCTCACCGACGGTGTGACGATGAGTGCTTCCGTCGGCGCGGACAAGGTCGAGGAGTTCTCCGCCCCGGCGACCGGCGGTGAGATCGCCCGCGTCGAGTTCACCATCGACAACACCTCCGGCGAGGAGTTCGACCCCGGCTTCCCGCTGATCGAATGCACCTACTCGGGCGGCACCTGCGAGGACGTCTTCAACGGCGCCGAGTACGACGGCGGGCTGTCCTTCGCCCCCGTGCCGGCCGGCGAGTCGGAGACCTTCGTCATGGGCTTCATGGTGCCGGAGGCCGACATCGACTCGATCGAGCTCTCGGTCGCGATCAGCAACTCCGACCAGGGCATCGGCAACCCGTACATCTTCACCCGCGGCTGACCACCGCTGCGCCCGCCGGGGCCGTCCACTCCCTCCGGGGAGCGGGCGGCCCCGCGCCGTCCGCTCTCCCGCCGCCGATCACCCCGCAGCGGCCCCCCGACCATCGCCGCATCACTCGGAATCCCCTCGGTGAGCCGTCCGATGTCCGGGGCACGATATAGACTGCACTACGCGTTCGCACGAACACCAGAAACCGCCAGACCGAGGAGCTCCGCAGTGTCAGACACCATTCATCTCGACGGATCCGACATCCCGTTCGAGGAGGGGATGACCGGGGCCGCGGTCTACGCGGACCGCCCGGAGGTCATCGCGATCCGGTTGAATGGTGCACCCGCCGACCTCCACCGCGAGCTCACGGCCGGCGATTCGATCGCTCCCATCACGCTCGCCGACCAGGACGGCCTCGACATCCTGCGCCACTCCGCGGCGCACGTCATCGCGCAGTCGGTGCAGGAGCTCTTCCCCGGCACCCGCCTGGGCATCGGCCCCTACATCACCGACGGCTTCTACTACGACTTCCAGGTCGGCGAGCCCTTCACCCCCGAGGATCTCAAGGCCATCGAGAAGCGCGCGCAGCGCATCGTCAAGGAGGGGCAGACCTTCCACCGCGTCGCCGTGAGCGACGAGGAGGCCCGCACCCGCCTCGCCGACGAACCGTTCAAGCTCGAGCTCGTCGCGGACAAGGGCAATGCCGGCCAGGACGCCGAGGCCTCCGTCGAGGTCGGTGCCGGCGAGCTCACGATCTACGAGAACCGCAATCGCAAGGGCGAGGTCGTGTGGGAGGACCTGTGCCGCGGGCCGCACCTGCCGAGCACCAAGCTCATCGGCAACGGCTTCGCCGTGACGAAGTCCTCGGCCGCCTACTGGCGCGGCGACCAGGCCAACGACACCCTGCAGCGCGTCTACGGCACCGCCTGGGCGTCGAAGGACGACCTCAAGGCCTACCAGCACCGCATCGCCGAGGCGGAGAAGCGCGACCACCGCAAGCTCGGCACCGAGCTCGACCTCTATTCCTTCCCCGACGAGATCGGCTCCGGCCTGCCCGTGTTCCACCCCAAGGGCGGCATCGTCAAGCGCGAGATGGAGGACTACGTCCGCCGCCGGCACGTCGAGGCCGGCTTCGAGTACGTCGGCACCCCGCACATCTCCAAGGAAGAGCTCTTCCACACCTCGGGCCACCTCCCGTACTACGCCGACACGATGTTCCCGCCGATGACCGTCGACGAGGTCGTCGACGCCGACGGCACCGTGGTCAAGCCGGGCACGGAGTACTACCTCAAGGCCATGAACTGCCCGATGCACAACCTGATCTTCCGCTCCCGCGGCCGGTCCTACCGCGAGCTGCCGATGCGCCTGTTCGAGTTCGGGCACGTCTACCGCTACGAGAAGTCCGGCGTCATCCACGGCCTCACCCGCGTGCGCGGCTTCGCCCAGGACGACTCCCACTCCTACGTCACCGAGGAGCAGGCACCTGACGAGATCCGTCACCTCCTCGACTTCATCCTCGATCTGCTCCGCGACTTCGGGCTCGACGACTTCTTCCTCGAGCTCTCGACGCGTGATCCGGAGAGCGACAAGTTCATCGGCTCCGACGAGCAGTGGGCGAAGGCCACCGCGGTGCTCGAGGAGGTGTGCTCGGAGACCGGGCTCGAACTCGTCCCGGATCCCGGCGGCGCGGCCTACTACGGCCCCAAGGTGTCCGTGCAGGCGCGCGACGCGATCGGCCGCACCTGGCAGATGTCGACGATCCAGTACGACTTCAACCAGCCCGAGCGGTTCGGCCTCGAGTACCAGGCCTCCGACGGCACCCGCAAGCAGCCGGTGATGATCCACTCCGCGAAGTTCGGCTCCATCGAGCGCTTCATGGGCGTGCTCGTCGAGCACTACGCCGGTGCGTTCCCGGTCTGGCTCGCCCCCGTCCAGGTCGTCTGCGTCCCCGTCGCCGAGCCCTTCGTGCCCTACCTCGAGGACATCGCCGCGCGCCTGCGGGCCGCAGGGGTGCGGGTCGAGGTCGACGACTCCGACGACCGGATGCCGAAGAAGATCCGCACCGCGACCAAGGAGAAGGTCCCCTACATCCTCATCGCCGGCGGTGAGGACCAGGAGGCCGGCGCCGTGTCGTTCCGGTACCGCGACGGCAGCCAGGAGAACGGGGTGCCGGTGGACCGGGCGGTCGAGATGATCACCGAGGCGATCGCGACGAAGGCGCAGGTCTGACATGAGCGGCAGCAGCCCCGAACAGCCTGCCGCGGACCCCGCGGACCGGACTGCCGCATCCCCCGCATCCCCGGGGATCCCCGAGCCCGAGGCGGCCGCCGGCTTCCCCGGTGAGCCGGACGGCCTGCAGCGCCTGTGGACCCCGCACCGCATGGTCTACATCGGGGGGCAGGACAAGCCGGCCGACGCGACCGAACACGCCTGCCCCTTCTGCCTGGCCCCGGAGAAGTCCGACGAGGATGCGCTCATCGTCGCCCGCGGCACCACGGTGTATGCGATCCTCAATCTCTACCCGTACAACCCCGGCCACCTCCTCGTCTGCCCCTACCGCCACGTCGCGGACTACACCGACCTCACCCCGGAGGAGACCATCGAACTCGCAGAATTCACCCAGCAGGCGATGCGCGTCGTGCGCGCGGTGTCCGGCCCGGACGGCTTCAACATCGGGATGAATCAGGGCCAGCTCGCCGGCGCCGGGATCGCCGCGCACCTCCACCAGCACCTCGTGCCGCGCTGGATCGGCGATGCGAACTTCCTGCCGATCGTCGCGCAGACGAAGGCGCTTCCCCAGGTCCACTCCCAGGTGCAGCAGCTGTTCGCGGAGGCGTGGAACCGATGATGAAGCCCTCCGACGTCGCCCACCTCCACACCGTCACCCATCCGGTCCGCTCCCCGCACGACCCCGCGACGGTGCTCGTCGAGATCGCCCGCCCGCACCCGGACTCCGACACCACCCTGTCCCAGCTCTTCGCCGTCGATCTCGACCGGCCCGGGGCCGCCCCGGAGCGGGTCACCCACGGCTGGCACGACAGCGCACTGCGCTTCGCCGGGCGGACCGCGGGACTCCTCCGCGCCGCCCGGGACGCGCGCCCGCAGCTCCACATCGCCACCGGGACCGGGGAGGCCCGTCCCGTCACGGACGCACCTCTGGGCGTCAGCGCGTTCGCGCTGCGCCCCGACGGCGCGGCGGCCGCCTGGGTCGCTCGCGAGCCCGAACCCGGCCGCTACGGCACCGACCCGGACATCGGACCCGAGGCCGAGGCGCCGCGCCGCATCACGCGGGCGAAATACCTCTCGAACGGGGTCGGCTACGTGCTCGACCGCCCGGCCCGGCTGTTCCTCACCCCCCTCACCGCACCTGCCGCCGGCCCGGCGCCTGCCGCAGCGGACGACACCACGGACACCACCGGCCTGCTCGGGGCCGAGGACGTGCCGGAGCCGCAGCGCCTGCCCGCACCCGCCGGCGACGTCCGCGACCCGCAGTACTCGCCGTCCGGCAGCGTGCTCAGCGTCATCGCCGACGTGCCCTCCGGCGACGCGGACGTCGACACCCGCTCGACCGTCTGGCTCGTGGGCGAACAGGAGGCGACCCCGCTCGACCTCGGCGACGTCGCGGTGTCGCATCACCTCTGGCTCGACGACTCCACCCTCCTCTTCACCGCGAGCTCCCGAGCCGGCGGCGCGACCGACTTCGTCGCCCGGACCCTCGGCCTCCATCGCCACGACCGTGCCACCGGGACCACCGTGCGGCTCACCGACGAGGAGAGCGTCGAGCTCGCCGACATCGCCCCCGCCCTGTCCCGGCAGGGCTCCGTCCTCGCGGTCACCGTCTCCGACGGCGCGCAGCGCATCGTGCGCATCCCGATCGCCGGGACCAGCACTCCGTCGACGGCTGCGGACCTCGACCCGCTCACCCCGGCCGACCACGTGGTCGACGGCCTCGTCGAGCTGCCCGACGGCTCCCTCGTCTACACCGCCGGGACCCCGGCGAGCGCCGGGGAGGTCCACCGGCTCGGCAGCCGGGATTCGGCCCCGCAGGCGCTCACCGCGCTCAGCCGGATCGACGACCCGGTGATCCCGACCCCGATCGCCGCCGCCAGCCCGCTCGGCGAGATCCACGGCTGGGTCGCGATGCCGCGCGGCGAGGGACCCTTCCCCGTGATCCTCAACATCCACGGCGGGCCCTTCGCCCAGTACTCGCACGCCCTGTTCGACGAGACGCAGGTGCTCGTCGAGGCCGGGTACGGCGTCGTGTGGAGCAACCCCCGCGGCTCCCACGGCCGCGGGCGCGCCTGGGGTGCGGCGGTCCAGGGCGACCTCGCCGACCCCGCTGCGGCGGACGTCCTCGCCGTGCTCGAGGCCGCTCTCGCGGCCCACCCGCAGCTCGACCCGGAACGCCTGGGGATCCAGGGCGGTTCCTACGGCGGCTACCTCACCGCGATGATCATCGGGTCCGACCAGCGGTTCGCCGGTGCGATCGTCGAGCGCGGCTACCTCGTCCCGCAGAGCTTCATCGGCACCTCCGACATCGGCCGCTTCTTCTCCGAGGGGTACACCGGCACGGACCCCGAGGAGATCGCCCGGCAGTCGCCGCTCGGCCGGGTCCCCGCAGTCCGCACCCCGACCCTCGTCATGCACTCCGAGCTCGACCACCGCTGCCCGCTCGAGCAGGCCCAGCAGTACTTCGCCGCGCTCCAGCGCGCCGGGGTGCCCAGCGAGCTCCTCGTCTTCCCCGGGGAGAACCACGAGCTGTCCCGGTCCGGCCGCCCCCGGCACCGGATCCAGCGCTTCGAGGCCGTGCTCGACTGGTGGTCCCGCGTGTTCGCTCCCGGCTCGAGGGCCCCCGCTGCCGACGGGGCCCCCGGCACCGGAGAACAGGACTGAGCGGATGCTCAACAGCATCGCCCGCCGGGCGTTCACCGCGCTCTTCACCCCGGTGGCCCGGCTGCTCCTGCGGATCGGCCTGACCCCGGATGCGGTGACGGTCATCGGCACCCTCGGCGTGTGCGCCGGGGCGCTGCTCGGCTACCCCTTCGGGCACCTGTTCTGGGGCACCGTCGTCATCACCTTCTTCGTGTTCGGCGACATGCTCGACGGCATCATGGCCCGCCTCGCGGACCGCCGCTCGACCTGGGGCGCGTTCCTCGACTCGACCCTCGACCGGTTCGCCGACTCCGCGGTGTTCGTCGGCATCGCCCTGTGGTACTTCCTCGGTGCCGAGGACCCGCTCACCGCGCTGCTCGCACTCGGCGTGCTCGTCACCGGCTCGATCGTGTCCTACGTCCGAGCCAAGGCCGAAGGCCTGGGCGTGACGGCGGCCGGCGGGATCGCCGAGCGGGCCGACCGCCTCCTCGTCACCCTCGTCGTCACCGGCCTCGTCGGGCTCGGTCTCCCCGACGTCGTGCTCACCGTCGCCCTCGCCGTGCTCATGGTGCTGTGCTCGATCACCATCGGCCAGCGCATCGTCGCCGTCCACCGCCAGCTCGCCCATGAGGAGGACGACCGGTGAAGATCAGGACCGCAGCCCGCGTGGTGCTGCTCAACGCGGCCGGAGAGGTCTTCCTCCTCCACGCCCGCGACCTCCACGACGACTCCCGCCGCTGGTGGCTCACCTGCGGCGGGGGAGCGGAGATGGGGGAGACGCCCCAGCAGACCGCGGCCCGCGAGCTCGCCGAGGAGACCGGTCTCGTGTGCGAGCCCGCCGAGCTGCTCGGGCCGCTCGCCACCCGCCGGGCGGTGATGGAGTTCACCGAGCGCACCCTCCACCAGGACGAGGTGTTCTTCGGCCTCGTGAGCGAGGACGAGTTCGACCTCGCCGACGCCGTGTGGACCGAGGTCGAGAAGCGCTCGATCGTCGGCGGCCGCTGGTGGTCCCAGGACGAGCTGCGCCGGACCACGGCGACCGTCTACCCTTCGCGCCTCACCGAGCTCATGGACCTCGTGCGCTCGGGTACGGCACCGGCTGTGCCGCTCGTGCTCGACTGACCTGGCCGTCCGGCCCAGCGCATCCTGCCCGGCCACATGCGCCCGGCCCAACGCATCCGCCGCGCGTCCGACGGCCGTGTCGCGGTGCCGCGGCGCTACAATGAACCCCGGACCGGAAGCGCAGGCCGCGCACCCTGCGGCTCGCGCACATCGCTAACGATCGCAGGGAGACATCAGTGTCAGGTCACTCCAAATGGGCCACGACCAAGCACAAGAAGGCGGCCATCGATGCCAAGCGCGGGAAGCTGTTCGCCAAGCTCGTGAAGAACATCGAGGTCGCAGCCCGCAACGGCGGCCCGGACACCGACGGCAACCCGACGCTCTACGACGCGATCCAGAAGGCCAAGAAGTCCTCCGTCCCCAACGACAACATCGAGCGCGCGGTCAAGCGCGGCGGCGGGCTCGACGGCGGCGGGGTCGACTACCAGACGATCATGTACGAGGGCTACGGCGCCGGCGGCGTCGCCCTCCTCATCGAGTGCCTCACCGACAACCGCAACCGCGCGGCCTCCGACGTCCGTGTCGCGGTGACCCGCAACGGCGGGTCGATGGCCGACCCCGGCTCCGTGTCCTACAACTTCAACCGCAAGGGCGTCGTCACCGTGCCGACCGCGGGCACCGACGAGGACGCCGTCCTCGAGGCGACCCTCGACGCCGGCGCCGAGGAGGTCAAGGACCACGGCGAGACCTTCGACATCATCAGCGAGGCCACCGACCTCGTCGCGGTGCGCACCGCGCTGCAGGACGCGGGCATCGACTACGACAGCGCCGAGGCCGCATTCGTCGCCAATGTCGAGGTGCCGCTCGACGCTGCGACGGCGCGCAAGGTGTTCTCCCTCATCGACGCCCTCGAGGACCTCGACGACGTGCAGAACGTGTACTCCAATGCGGACGTCTCCGACGAGGTGCTCGCCGAGCTCGACGCCGACTGATGCGCATCCTCGGCGTCGACCCCGGGCTCACCCGGTGCGGCCTCGGGGTCATCGACTCCCGACCCGCCCGCACCGCCGAGCTCGTCGCGGTCGACGTCGTGCGCACCCCGGCCGGCGACTCCGTGGACGTCCGGCTCGGGGCGCTCGCCGAGGCGTTCGACACCTGGCTCGACGAGCACCGGCCCGATGTCGTGAGCATCGAGCGGGTGTTCGCCCGCAACGACGTGTCGACGATCATGGGCACGGCCCAGGTGTCCGGCCTCACCATGGGGCTCGCCGCACGCCGCGGGATCCCCGTGGCGATGCACACGCCCTCCGAGGTCAAGGCCGCGATCACCGGCAGCGGCCGGGCGGACAAGAAACAGATGACCCGCATGGTCACCCGCATCCTCCGCCTCGACGCCCCGCCCACCCCGGCCGACGCCGCCGACGCGCTCGCGCTGGCGATCTGCCACCTGTGGCGCGGAGCGACCGCGGCGACCTCGACCCCGGGCCCCACGAAGGACCTCCTCGCCCGGCAGGCCGCCACCCGGCAGGGCGCCGGCCTCACGCGGGCCCAGGAGCAGTGGGCGGCCGCGCTGCGCAGCTCTCGCCGCTGACGTGACGCGCCTCGGCGGGAGGCCCGCGACCGGCGTGACGCGCCGAACCGAGCCCGGCTGACCGGTGCGGCGGACCCGGTGCGGATACACTCGTATTCGTACATCCGTTCCCACAGGAGTTCGAGTGATCACCTTCATCTCCGGCCGCGTGCACTCCGTCCGCGCCGACAGCCTCACCGTCGTCACCGCCGGCCTCGGACGCCGCGTCCATGTCACCCCGCAGCTCGCCGCCGACACCCGCCACGGCGCCGAGATCGATCTCTACACCGTGCTCGTCGTGCGCGAGGACTCGCTCACCCTCTACGGCTTCGCCGGTGAGGACGAGCGGGACCTGTTCGAGACCCTGCAGACGATCTCCGGGATCGGCCCCCGCCTGGCGCTCGCGGTGCTCAGCGTGCTGTCCCCGGACGAGCTGCGCGCCGCGATCGCGAGCGGCGACCAGGTGCCGCTGACCAAGGTGCCCGGGGTCGGCAAGAAGGTCGCCGCCCGGCTCATGCTCGAGCTCGCCGGGAAGATCGACACGAGCGTCGCCCGGCCCGCACCGCGTCGCGCCCCGGCCGCGTCCCCGGCGGTCGCCGCCCAGGTCGTCGACGCGCTCGTCGGACTCGGCTGGCGTCAGGCCCAGGCGGAGTCCGCGGTCGAGGACACCGCCGCCGGGCTGAATGACCCGACCGTGTCGGAGCTCCTCAAGGCTGCGCTGCGCGCGCTCGGGGCCCGCGCATGAGCGACCGCAGCTACGAGGTCGACTTCGGCGCCGAGGAGCCCACCGGGGCCGAGCTCGAACGGCTCACCCGGGCCGGTGCCGGGGAGGTCGAGCGCGCCGCCGAGGCCGCCCTGCGACCGAAGGGCCTCGGCGACTTCATCGGCCAGCCGCAGGTGCGCGAGCAGCTCTCCCTCGTCCTCGACGCCGCCGCCGCCCGCGGGAAGGCCCCCGACCACGTGCTCCTGTCCGGCCCGCCGGGCCTGGGCAAGACGACGCTGGCGATGATCATCGCCCACGAGATGCGCTCGCAGATCCGCATCACCTCCGGCCCGGCCGTGCAGCATGCCGGCGACCTCGCCGCGATCCTGTCCTCGCTCGAGGAGGGAGAGGTGCTCTTCATCGACGAGATCCACCGCATGGCCCGCGCCGCGGAGGAGATGCTCTACGTCGCGATGGAGGACTTCCGGGTCGACGTCATCGTCGGCAAGGGGCCCGGCGCGACCGCGATCCCGCTCGAGCTCCCGGCCTTCACCCTCGTCGGCGCCACCACCCGCTCCGGCCTGCTGCCCGCCCCGCTGCGCGACCGCTTCGGATTCACCGGCCACCTGGACTTCTACACCGTCGCGGACCTGCAGACCGTGCTCGTGCGCTCGGCCCGGATGCTCGGCATGGAGGCCTCGGAGACCGGCCTGCAGGAGATCGCCTCCCGCTCCCGCGGCACCCCGCGGATCGCCAACCGGCTGCTGCGCCGCGTCCGGGACTGGGCGCAGGTGCGCGGCACCGGGGTCGTCGACCTGCCCGCCGCACGCTCCGCGCTCGAGGTCTACGAGGTCGACGAGCGGGGCCTCGACCGGCTCGACCGCGCCGTGCTCTCCACCCTGTGCACGCGGTTCGCCGGCGGCCCGGTGGGGCTGAGCACGCTGGCCGTGTCCGTCGCGGAGGAGCCGGAGACCGTCGAAGAGGTCGCCGAGCCGTTCCTCGTCCGCGAGGGACTGATCTCGCGGACCCCGCGCGGGCGGATCGCCACTGCGGACGGCTGGGCCCACCTCGGGCTCACCCCGCCCGACGGCACGCTCGGCTTCTGAGCCGTCGGCCGCCGACGCCCCTCGACGACGACCCTGAACAGGCGATTGGGACGGAGACACCCCGGCCACTACACTGGATCACTGGCTCCCAACAGCGGCGGTCGCGCGCGCACCGTGCGCCGGCCCCGCTCTCCTCAGCGAAAGGCTGGCCCTGACGTGGACATTCTCCTTCTGGTCGGACTCGGCGCCCTGCTCATCTTCTTCATGTTCAACTCGCGGAAGAAGCAGCAGGCGCGGATGCGACAGATCTCGGACAACCTCGTCCCGGGCGTCGAGGTCATGACGACCTTCGGCGTCTACGGCACGGTCGTCGCCGTCGACACCGAGAAGATGGAGGTCACCCTGGAGAGCGGGCCGGGCACCGTGCTGCGTGTGCACCGCCAGGCGATCGGTCAGATCCAGACCCCCGTCGAGGCCGCACCGGCCGATCCCGCGCTCGGGGAGGACGCCGCGACCCGCGAGGACGCCGGCCCGGTCGTCGATACCGCGCCTGATGCACCCGCCGGCGCGGACGCCGCCGAGGCTCCCGTCGAGGACACCCCGGCCGAGACCGCCGAGGAGGCCGAGCGCCGCCGCATCACCGACGCCGAGCTCGACGCGATCAACGAGGCCCGCCGCCGCGAGCAGTCGACCCCCGGCTCGGCGGCCTCCCCGGAGACCGCCGTGGACGCCGACGCAGACGCCGACACCCCCCGCACCGACATCGACGGCACGACCGGCGAGCCGCGCGGCGAGCGCTGATCCCGCACCGCTGCCCACCCCTCACGAACGGAAGACCGATCTGTGTCCGCACCTGTGAATAAGCCCCGTCCGGGACTGCGCTTCACCTGGCTGGGAATCCTCACAGCAGGCCTCATCGCACTCATCGCCGGCGGCTCCATCTGGTCCACCGCCGTCTGGAGCCCCAACCTCGCGCTCGACCTCGAGGGCGGCACCTCGATCATCCTCGAGCCGCAGGTCGAGGACGCCTCGATCACCACCGAGCAGCTCGAGCAGGCCGTATCGATCATCCGTCAGCGCGTCGACGCCACCGGCGTGTCCGAGGCGGAGATCACCACCCAGGGCGACCGCAACATCGTCGTCAACCTGCCCGGCAATCCCGACGAGGAGACGCGCGACCTCGTCCGCTCCTCCGCGCAGCTCGCCTTCCGCCGCGTCGCCGTCGTCGCCGCCCCGGAGCCGCAGACCGATGAGGAGCCCGTCGAGGAGGAGGTCCCCGCCGGGCCCGAGCTCTCCGAGGAGGAGCAGCAGCGCCTCGACGAGCTCCTCGGCACCGGTGAGGAGGGTGCCGGAGAGGGTGCGCCCGAGGACGCCGAACAGCCCGAGAGCGGCGGAGCGGTCTCCGGACCGGCCGCTGCCAAGGACCCCGCTGCCGACGTCGACCCCGCTGCCGAAGACCCCGCGCAGGCCGGGGGAGCTGTGCCCGGCCCGGCCGGCTCGAACGAGCAGGCGCCCGCCGACGAGGCACCGGCCGAGGGCGGTGCCGAGGACCAGGCGGCCGAGACCTTCCCGCGCTTCGACCCGATCGGCGACACCTCGTGGATGAATGAGGAGATCCTCGCCCGGTTCGCCGAGCTCGACTGCACCGACCCGGAGAACCGCACCGGCGGCGACAGCGGCCCGGCCGAGGAGCCCATCGTCGCGTGCGCCCAGGACGGCTCCGCGAAGTTCGTGCTCGGCCCCGTCGAGCTCGACGGCTCCCACGTCACCGACGCGAGCTTCGGCTACGAGATGTCCTCGGCCGGCACGCAGACGAACAACCTCGCCGTGACCCTCGAGTTCGACGACTACGGCGCCGATGTGTTCGGTCAGATCACCGGTGCCATCACCGGCCAGCAGCCGCCGTACAACCAGTTCGCGATCGTCCTCGACGGACTCGTGCTGTCCGCCCCGGAGTCCCGCACCCCGGTCACCGACGGCCGCGCCCAGATCACCGGGAACTTCAGCCAGGAGGAGGCGGAGACGCTCGCCAACCAGCTGAAGAACGGCGCGCTACCGATCAGCTTCCAGGTGCAGAGCGAGCAGCAGATCTCCCCGACGCTCGGTTCCGACTACCTCGCCAAGGGCGTGCTCGCCGGTGTGATCGGCCTGCTCCTCGTCGTCGTGTACTCCCTGTTCCAGTACCGCATGCTCGGCCTCGTCACGGTGTCGAGCCTCGCGGTGGCCGGAGTGCTGACCTACCTGCTCCTCCTGCTCGTGTCGTGGCGCTACGGCTACCGCCTGTCGCTCGCCGGCATGGCCGGCATCATCGTCGGCATCGGCATGACCGCGGACTCCTTCATCGTCTACTTCGAGCGCGTCCGCGACGAGATCCGCTCGGGACGCCGCCTCGTTTCCGCAGTCGAGATCGGCTGGGACCGCGCCAAGCGCACGATCTACGCGTCGAAGGCCGTGAACATGCTCGCCGCGGTCATCCTCTACATCCTCGCCGTCGGCAACGTCCGCGGCTTCGCATTCACGCTCGGCCTCACCGTCATCGTCGACGTGCTGCTCGTCGTGCTCTTCACCCACCCGATGCTCCAGGTGCTCGCCCGCACCCGGTTCTTCGGCGAGGGGCACCCGATGTCGGGCATGGACCCGCGGCAGCTCGGCGTCAAGCAGGCCGCCTACCGCGGCGCGATGGGACTCGACATGGAGAAGGCGAAGGAGAAGTCCTCCAAGCGCCGCTCCTTCGGGGAGGCGAAGCGACGGCAGGCGGCCGCCGAGCGCAAGCGGGCCGGCACCGCCGGCCGGTCGCTCGCCGAACGGAAGTCCGGGCGCAGTCTGGCCGACCGCTCGGGTTCGACCGCGCTGCTCGAATCGGATGACGCGGATCCGGACACCGAGGGCACCGCGGAGCTCTCGCTCGCCGAGCGCAAGGCGCGCGCCCGCCGGGCCGCCGCCGAGGATGCCGAGGCGAGCGCGCCGACCGAGGACATCGCCGAGACCGGGACGGACCCGGAGCCCGAGGGGGATGCACGATGAAGAAGTTCTTCGCCTGGGGCAACGACCTCCACAGCGGGCGCAGGTCGATCCCGTTCGTGCCGAAGACGAAGCTGTGGCTGTCGATCGCGGCCGTCGTGCTCGTCGCCTCCGTCATCGTGCCGCTCGTCAACGGCTTCAACTTCGGGATCGCCTTCACCGGCGGCAGCGAGTTCCACGTCGCGAACACCTCCGAGACCGACGAGACGATCGGCACCGAGGCGATCACCTCCGTGGTGCCCGGCGCGGAGCCGAACGTCGTGCCGACCTCGGACACCTCGCTGCGGATCACCACCGACCAGCTCACCGACGACGAGATGCAGCAGGTGCGCGAGTCGCTCGTGGCGGCCTACGAGGTCGACAACGAGGACGTCACCTCGACCTTCGTCGGGCCCACCTGGGGTCAGGACGTCACCGAGAAGATGATCCGCGCGCTCGTGATCTTCGTCGCGATCGCGATGGTCGTCATGGCCCTGTACTTCCGCACGTGGAAGATGTCGCTCGCCGCGATCGTCGGACTGTTCGTCGTCATGATCGTCACGATGGGGATCTACGCGACGCTCGGCTTCGAGGTCACCCCTGAGGCGATGATCGGCTTCCTCACCGTGCTGAGCTTCTCCCTCTACGACACCGTGGTGGTGTTCGACAAGATCAGGGAGAACACCGAGGACTACGAGTCGAACCGGCGGATGAAGTTCTCCGAGCTCGTCAACCTCGGCGTCAACCAGACCACCGTCCGCTCGATCAACACCTCGGTGATCTCGGTGCTGCCGATCGGTGCGATCCTCTTCATCGGCGTCGCGCTGCTCGGTGCCGGCACACTCACCGACATCTCGCTCTCGCTCTTCATCGGCACGATCGTCGCGGCCGCGTCGACCCTGTTCGTCGCCTCGCCGTTCTACGCCTTGCTGCGCAGCCGGGAGGACGCCGTGCAGGAGCAGGAGCAGCTCGTCGACGAGACCCGCGAACGGCTCGGCCTGCCCGATCGTGCGCCGGTGCTGTTCGAGGACGAGGAACTCGCGAAGGCCGAGCGCGCGGAGTCCGCACGCGCCTGAGCCGCCGGAGTACGATGGACCGAGCAGGTTCGAGAGAAGGGGCGAGGCATGGCGCAGTCCGTCGATGACGCCGCCGGCGCGGCGAAGCGCTCCCGCGGGTTCTCGCGCCTGGCGTGGTGGACGGCACGCAGCCAGCAGACTCCGGAGCACCCCAAGGCGCTGGCACCCCTGCTCCAGGCCGTCGCCCACAACCACCCCAAGGCCGACATCGACGTCGTGCTCCGTGCCTACCGGGTGGCGGAGAAGGCGCACGACGGGCAGATGCGCAAGAGCGGCGACCCCTACATCACCCACCCGGTGGCGGTCGCCACGATCCTCGCCGAGATCGGCCTGACCCCGACGACGCTCGCCGCCGCCCTCCTCCACGACACCGTCGAGGACACCGAGTACAGCCTCGATCGGCTGCGCGCGGACTTCGGCGATGAGATCGCCGTGATGGTCGACGGGGTGACCAAGCTCGACAAGATCGAGTACGGCTCCGCCGCGCAGTCGGAGACGGTGCGGAAGATGATCGTCGCGATGTCGCGCGACATCCGCGTGCTCGTCATCAAGCTCGCCGACCGCCTCCACAACGCCCGCACCTGGAAGTACGTGCCCGCCGCCTCGAGCACGAAGAAGGCCACCGAGACCCTCGAGATCTTCGCCCCGCTCGCCCATCGGCTGGGCATGAACACGATCAAATGGGAGCTCGAGGACCTGTCGTTCCAGGTGCTCTACCCCAAGGTCTACTCCGAGATCGTCCGGCTCGTCGCCGAGCGCGCCCCGGAGCGGGAGAAGTACCTCGGCATCGTGTCCCGGGAGCTCGGCGCGGAGCTGAGCGAGTCGAAGATCGACTACACGATCTCCGGGCGGCCCAAGCACTACTACTCGATCTACCAGAAGATGGTGGTCCGCGGCCACGACTTCGCCGAGATCTACGACCTCGTCGGGGTGCGCGTGCTCGTCGAGACGGTGCGCGAGTGCTATGCGGTGCTCGGCCACGTCCACGCCCGCTGGTCGCCGGTGGCCGGGCGCTTCAAGGACTACATCGCGATGCCGAAGTTCAACATGTACCAGAGCCTCCACACCACGGTGATCGGGCCCTACGGCAAGCCGGTGGAGATCCAGATCCGCACCCGCGAGATGCACCGCCGCGCGGAGTTCGGCGTCGCCGCGCACTGGAAGTACAAGGACCGCCGCCGGGTCAACCCCGCCGCGTTCAGCGGCGCCGGGGACCGCACGGCGAAGGTCGGGGACTCCGGCGAGGTCGACCAGATCGCGTGGCTGCGCCAGCTGCTCGACTGGCAGCGCGAGACGAGCGACCCGGACGAGTTCCTCGACAACCTCCGCTTCGAGGTCAACTCGAAGGAGGTGTACGTCTTCACCCCCAAGGGCGACATCGTCTCCCTGCCGGCGGACTCGACCCCGGTCGACTTCGCCTACGCCGTCCACACCGAGGTCGGGCACAAGACCATGGGCGCGCGCGTCAACGGCCGCCTCATCGCCCTCGACACCGCCCTCGCGAACGGCGACGTCGTCGAGGTGTTCACCTCGAAGGACGAGAACGCCGGGCCGAGCCGCGACTGGCTCGCATTCGTCAAGAGCCCGCGGGCGCGGAACAAGATCCGGCAGTGGTTCTCCAAGGAGCGGCGCGAGGAGGCGATCGAATCCGGGCGGGACCAGCTCGCCCGGGCGATGCGCCGCCACCGGCTCAGCGCGGAGAAGCTCATGAGCCAGGAGGCCCTCGTCGTCGTCGCCAATGAGCAGCGGCTCGGCGACGTGTCCGGCCTCTACGCCGCGATCGGCAACGGCACGATGTCCGCCGCCCACGTCGTCGACCTGCTCGCCAAGGAGGTCGCCGGGGACGAGCCCGAGGACTACCCCGCGCCGACGAATCCCACCGGCAAGTCCCGCGGCCACCACTCCTCGACGTCCGGGGTGCGCGTCAAGGGCGCCGACGACATCCTCGTCAAGCTCGCCCGCTGCTGCACCCCGGTGCCTGGCGACGAGATCGTCGGCTTCGTCACCCGCGGGGCCGGGGTGTCGGTGCACCGGGCGGACTGCTCGAACGTCGCTGGTCTGCGCCGCGAGCCCGACCGGATGGTCGACGTCGAGTGGTCCGCGCACAGCTCCGGGGTGTATCTCGTGCAGATCCAGGTCGAGGCCCTCGACCGCGCCGGCCTCCTGTCCGACATCACCAAGGTCCTCACCGAGAACCACGTGAACATCCTCTCCGCCTCCGTCGCGACCTCGAAGGCGCGCGTCGCGCAATCGCGGTTCGTGTTCGAGATGGGCGATGCCAACCACCTCGACACCGTGCTCTCCGCGGCGCGCCGCGTCGACGGGGTGTTCGACGTCTACCGCATCACCGGCGGCTGATCGCTCAAGCCCCGCCGGCCCCGTCCGGGCCGAACACCTGCGCCGCGACCCGGCGCAGCGCGCGCACGTGCGGCCGCCGGTACTGGTCGTCGAGGTAGTCGAGGAACTCGGCCCGCTCCGCCGCCGGCACCTGGGCGGCCGGCCGTCGCAGCCTCGCCGCCGCCTGCTCCTCGTCGCCGGAGTCCTCCCACGCCAGCAGCACGAGGTCGTAGAGCGTGCGCGCCGGAGCGGTGACCTCGATCCCGGCGACCCGGGCGAGGTCGCCCCCCTGCACCCAGCGCTCGTAGGTGATCCACGGATCGTCCGCCCGCCGCGCCCGGCGCCGGCTGCGCGTCGTGTACTCGCGGGTCGTCGGGCCGGTGCCCACGCCCCACCACACCCAGTGCGCCGAGTGGTGGGAGAGCACGAGCCCGCGCGCCGCCGGCCGGCCGAGCGCCCGCGCCCGGAGCTCCGCATCGACGCGCGTGCCGACCGGCACCCAGCAGCTGTCGGTGAGCCGGAACACGAGCCCGTCGAGCGCGAGGTCCATGAGCTCGGTGTAGGTCAGCGGTTCGCCGATCCGCAGCACATCGTCCATGCGCTCCATGCTCCGGCGTCGGGCGGGCCGGGGCAACAGCGACCGCGCAGCTGTGGACAGACCGACGTCGGCCGCGCCTTCCGCTGTGGACGGCGCGGCCGCGGAGCTCACCCGGCGGGGGAGGAGGGCCGGCTCAGCCGAGCTCCTCGGCGGTCTTCGCGACCTGCTCGTACCAGGCGCGGCGCGCCTCGAGAGCGGTGTGCGCCTCCGCGATCCGCTTCTCGTCGCCGCTCGCCTCGGCCGCGGCGAGATCGGACTCGAGACCGGCGATCGCGGATTCGAGCTGCGCGAGCATGCCCGAGGTGCGGCTGCGGGTCTCCGGATCGGTGCGCTTCCACTCGGCCTCCTCGGCCGCGGCGAGCGCCCGCTCGACCTCGCGCAGTCCGCCCTCCATCCGGGACACGTCGGCGCGCGGCACCTTGCCGGCGTCCTCCCACGCCTCCTGGATCCGGCGCAGCTCGTCCTTCGCCTTCGCCGGGTCGGTGATCGGCAGCAGCGCCCGCGCGCGGGCGAGCAGCTCCTCCTTGACCACGAGGTTCTCCCCGTAGGCGGCGTCGATCGCCTCGTTCTCCATCTCCCGGGCGGCGAAGAACACGTCCTGCGCGGCGCGGAAGCGTGCCCACAGAGCGTCGTCGTCCTTGCGTCCGGCCCGCGGGGCGGCCTTCCAGCGGTCCATCAGCGCCCGGTACTCCTGGGCGGTGCCGCGCCAGTCGGTCGACCCGGACAGCGCCTCGGCCTCCGCGACGAGCTTCGTCTTCACCCGCTTGCCCTCGGCGTTGCGCTTGTCGAGGTCGGAGAAGAACTCCCGCCGGTGCCGGTCGAAGGTGTTGCGCGCCTTCGAGAACCGCCCCCACAGCTCCTGGTCCTGGGCGCGGGGGAGGCGCGGGGAGTTCGCCTGGATCGACTTCCACTCCTCGAACAGCTGGGCCATCCGGGCGCCGGAGGTCTTCCACTGCACGCGCGCCGGATCCGTCCCGGCGATCGACTCCGCCTCCTCGACGACCGCGGTGCGCGCGGCGAGGCCCTCGGCGCGGGCCGCCTCGCGCTCCTTCGACTGGGCCGCCGCGGTCTGGGCGGCGGACTCCTGGATCGCGGTGAGCCGGGCGGCGAGCGCGGCGAGGTCGCCGACGACCGCGGCCTCGGCGAGTGCGTCGTGCTGGGTGCGGGCGGAGGCGCGGATCGAGTCCCCGGAGGCCCCGGCGGCGAGCCGCTCCTCGAGCAGGGCGGCCGCGTCGACGAGGTCGAGGTACTTGTGCGCGAAGTACGTCAGCGCCTGCTCCTCGTCGGCATCCGGGTACTGGCCGACCGCGCGCTCCCCGTCGGCGGTCCGGACGTACACGGTCGTGTCCTCATCCATCCGGCCGAACCCGATCGCCTCGGCGAGCGCGGCGCTGCGGTCCTGCCGGGGGGCGGCCGCGGCGGCCCTGCGCTGCCCGGCCGCGGGCGCCCGCGCGGCGAGCGCGGCCGGGCTGGGAGCGCCCGGGCGCGGGCCGGGCTTGGGGGCGGGTGCGGTCGGGCGCGGGGCTGAGTCGTCGGTCATGCTGGACACCTTGTCTTCGCGTCGGTCGAATCACGGATGATCACTCGACGATGGGCAGAACACACCCCAGCATATCCACCGCGGGCCGTGCGGGGCCCCGCGCTAGACTGGCGGGCATGGAGATCACCGCCGTCCGCGCCGAGCTGCTCGATGTCAACTGCTATGCCGTGGCCGCCGAGCCGGGCGCCGAGGCCGGCCCGGGCGACGACACCGCGGTGAGGGAGTGCGTGATCGTCGATGCCGGCTTCGACTGCGCCCCCGACCTCGCGCGGGTCCTCGCCGAGCTCGGCTGGACCCCGGTCGCCGTCCTCCTCACCCACGGCCACCCCGACCACATCCTCGGGCTGCCCCGTCTGCTCGAGGCCTTCCCCGGCCTCGAGGTGCTCATCGGGGAGCCCGACCTCTACCGTCTGCAGGATCCCGCCTCGACGGTGTCGGCGCAGCTCGCCCACATCGTCGCCCCGCTCGTCGGGGAGTGGACCGCGCCGGAGGCCGTCGCGGTGTCCGGCACTGAGCCCTTCACGCGCGCCGGCCTCACCATCGCCCCGGACCCCGCGCCCGGGCACACCGAGGGCTCGACGCTGTGGCGGGTGAGCGATCCGCACGGGGAGGGCGACGCCACCGAGGTGCTCTTCACCGGCGACGTGCTGTTCGCCGGGTCGATCGGTCGCACCGACCTCGCCGGCGGCGACGGGCAGGCGATGGAGCGCACGCTCGCCCGCATCGCGAGCCTGCCCGACACCCCGGTGCTGCCCGGTCACGGGCCGGCCACCCGGCTCGCGCACGAGCTGCGCACCAATCCGTTCCTCTGATCAGGAGACCTGTTACCCATGGCCCAGGCCGCACGACTCTCGGGGTTCCCCGAATGGCTGCCCGCTGACCGCATCGTCGAGGAGCGGGTCATCGACCTGCTCAAGCACACCTTCGAGCTCAACGGCTTCGCCGCCCTCCACACCCGCGCCGTCGAGCCGATCTCCGCGCTCGCCAAGGACGGGGAGATCGACAAGGAGGTGTTCGCGGTGTCCCGGCTCCACGCCGAGCCCGGGGACGCGAAGAACCCGCTCGGTCTCCACTTCGACCTCACGGTGCCCTTCGCCCGCTACGTCGTGGAGAACGCCGGCCGGCTGCCGTTCCCCTTCAAGCGCTACCAGATCCAGCCGGTGTGGCGCGGCGAGCGGCCCCAGGACGGGCGCTACCGCGAGTTCATCCAGGCTGACATCGACATCGTCGCCGAGGACACGCTGGCCGAGCACTTCGAGGTCGAGGTGCCCCTCGTCATGGCCCAGGCGTTCGGCGAGCTCGCCGAGCTCGGAGTGCCCGGGGTGCGGATCCTGGCGAACAACCGCAAGCTCATCGAGGGCTTCACCCGCGGCATCGGCCTCACCGACATCACGGCGGTGCTGCGCTGCATCGACAAGCTCGACAAGATCGGGCCGGCGAAGGTCGGGGAGCTCCTCGCCGCGCAGGCCGGCGCCGACGAGTCCCAGCAGCGCCGGCTCCTCGAGTTCGCCCGGATCGAGAGCACGACGGGGGCGTTCGCCGAGGAGGTGCGTGCGCTCGGCGTGTCCGACTCGCTGCTCGACGAGGGCCTCGAATCGCTGAGCCGGCTGCTCGATGCCGCGAACCGGCAGCAGCCCGGCGTCGTCGTCGCGCAGCTCAAGATCGCCCGCGGCCTCGACTACTACACCGGCTCGGTCTACGAGACGCAGCTCATCGGGCACGAGGCGCTCGGCTCCGTGGCCTCCGGCGGCCGCTACGACTCGCTCGCCTCGACGGGGAAGCGGACCTTCCCCGGCGTCGGCATGTCGCTCGGCGTGTCGCGTCTGATGTCGCGGCTCGTCGGGCGCGACCGGATGGTCGAGGCGAGCCGCGGTGTGCCGACAGCGGTGCTCGTGGCCGTCACCGACGACGCCGCCCGTGACGAGGCCGTCGACGTCGCCTCTCGCCTGCGGGCCCGCGGCATCCCCGTCGACGTCGCCCCGGCGGCGAGCCGGTTCGGCAAGCAGATCAAGTTCGCCGAGCGCCGCGGCATCCCCTTCGTGTGGTTCCTCGACGGGGAGACCGGTCACGAGGTCAAGGACATCCGCTCCGGCGAGCAGGTGAGCGCCGATCCGCTGCTGTGGACCCCGCCGGCCGAGGACCTCTGGCCGACCGTGCGCACCGTCTCCCGGGACTGAGCCCCCGCGGCCGAGCGCTCCGGGCGCTCAGCTGCGCGCGCTGAGCGGTCCGGCGGCGCGCGGCTCCGGATCCGGGGCGAGGGAGCCGTCGGGGGCGATGTGGTCGAAGATCTCGCTCACCATCGTCACGACGTGCGGGTCGTCCACGAGGTAGACGATCCGGCGGCCCTCCCGGCGGGAGGACACGAGCCCGGCGAGGCGGAGCTTCGCGAGGTGCTGGGACACCGCCTGCACGCTCGCCCCGGACGCCTCGGCGAGCCCGGTGACATCGGATTCGCTGTGCACGAGGTGCCACATGATCAGCAGCCGCGTGGACGAGGACAGCATGCGGAAGGTCTCCGCGGCCACCTCGATCTGGGCGCTCGTCGGCGCCTCCCCGATTCCGTCCTCCACGGCTCCTCCTCCACGACCTGCGACTATCATGGGTGCCGGACGCACCACCGTCCCATCCTGCACCATCTCCCAACGCTTAAGGAGCAGACCCAGTGCTGAGAACCCACGAGGCGGGCACGCTGAGTGCCGCTGACGTCGATTCCACCGTCACCCTCGCCGGCTGGGTCGACCGCCGCCGCGACCATGGCGGCGTCGCCTTCATCGACCTCCGCGACGCCTCGGGCATCGTCCAGGTCGTCGTGCGCGAGCAGGACGCCGACCAGCTCCGCAACGAGACCGTGGTGAAGGCGAGGGGCACTGTGGCGGCTCGCCCCGCGGGCAACACCAACCCCGGCCTGCCGACGGGTGAGATCGAGGTCGTCGACACCGAGATCGAGGTGCTCGCGCCCGCCCGTGCGCTGCCCTTCCAGGTGTCCGACCACGCCGAGGACTCCGGCCAGGTCGGCGAGGAGACCCGGCTCAAGTACCGCTACCTCGACCTCCGCCGCTCCGGCCCGGCCGCCGCCATGCGCCTGCGCGCGCAGGCCAACCGGGCGGCCCGCGGCGTCCTCGAGGACCACCGCTTCATCGAGGTCGAGACCCCCACGCTCACCCGTTCGACCCCGGAGGGTGCACGCGACTTCCTCGTCCCGGCGCGCCTGCGCCCGGGCAGCTGGTACGCGCTCCCGCAGTCCCCGCAGCTCTTCAAGCAGCTCCTCCAGGTGGCCGGCCTCGAGCGCTACTACCAGATCGCGCGCTGCTATCGCGACGAGGACTTCCGCGCCGACCGGCAGCCGGAGTTCACGCAGCTCGACATCGAGGCCTCGTTCGTCGAGCAGGAGGACGTCATCGGGCTCGCCGAGGAGATCCTCGCCGCCCTGTGGAAGCTCATCGGCCACGAGATCAGCACCCCGATCCCGCGCATCACCTACCACGAGGCGATGGAGCGCTATGGCACCGACAAGCCCGACCTCCGCTTCGGCCTCGAGCTCACCGACCTCACCGCGTACTTCGCCGACACCCCGTTCCGCGTGTTCCAGGCGCCCTACGTCGGCGCCGTCGTCCACCCCGGCGGCGGCTCCCTGCCGCGCCGCCAGCTCGATGCCTGGCAGGAGTGGGCCAAGCAGCGCGGCGCGAAGGGCCTGGCCTACGTCCTCATCCAGGAGGACGGCTCGCTGACCGGCCCGGTCGCCAAGAACATCTCCGAACAGGAGAAGGCCGGGCTCGCCGCCGCCGTCGGCGCCGAGCCGGGCGACGCGGTGTTCTTCGCCGCCGACGCACCCGGTGCGGCACGTGCCCTGCTCGGCGCGGCGCGCCGCGAGATCGCCGCGCGCACCGGGCTCATCGACGAGGGCGCCTGGTCGTTCGTGTGGGTCGTCGACGCCCCGCTGTTCGAGCCGACCGCCGACGCCGAGGCCTCCGGCGACGTCGCGGTGGGCTCCGGGAGCTGGACCGCGGTGCACCACGCGTTCACCGCGCCCAAGCCGGAGTTCATGGACACCTTCGACACCGACCCGGGCTCGGCGCTCGCCTACGCCTACGACATCGTGTGCAACGGCAACGAGATCGGCGGCGGCTCGATCCGCATCCACCGCCCCGACGTGCAGGAGCGCGTGTTCGCCGTCATGGGCCTCGGCGAGGAGGAGGCGCGGGAGAAGTTCGGCTTCCTCCTCGACGCCTTCGGCTACGGCGCGCCGCCGCACGGCGGCATCGCGTTCGGCTGGGACCGGATCGTCAGCCTGCTCGCCGGTGCGGACTCGATCCGCGAGGTCATCGCGTTCCCCAAGTCCGGGGGCGGCTACGATCCGCTGACCGACGCGCCGGCCCCGATCACCGACGCGCAGCGCGCCGAGGCGGGGGTCGACTTCGACCCCGAGGCCGAGGACGGATGACCGATCTGTTCAGCCAGGCGGGTGTCCCGGATTCCTCCGGGGCGCCCGCCTCGTCCGTCCTCGACCCGCTCGCGGTGCGGATGCGCCCGCGCACGATCGCGGAGATCGTCGGCCAGGACCACCTGACCTTCCCCGGATCGCCGCTCCACCAGCTCGTCACCGCCCAGCCCGGGGACAAGGCCGGGGCGAGCTCTCTGCTGCTGTGGGGCCCTCCCGGCGTGGGGAAGACGACGATCGCCCACGTCGTGTCGCACGCCTCCGATCGCCGCTTCGTCGAGCTCTCCGCGATCATCGCCGGGGTCAAGGACGTGCGCCGGGTGATCGAGCAGGCACGTGCCGACCGGGAGCTCCACGGGCGCACCACCGTCCTCTTCCTCGACGAGATCCACCGCTTCTCCAAGGCTCAGCAGGACGCGCTGCTGCCCGCGGTGGAGAACCGGCTCGTCGTCCTCATCGCAGCGACCACGGAGAACCCGTCGTTCTCCGTCATCGCCCCGCTCGTCTCCCGCTCGCTCGTGCTCACCCTCCGCCCGCTGTCGGACGCGGACATCGGGGAGCTCGTCGACCGCGCACTCGCCCACGAGCGCGGCCTCGCCGGGACCTTCGCACTCGCCGCGGACGCACGGGAGGACATCATCGCGCTCGCCGCCGGCGACGGGCGGCGCTCGCTCACCATCCTCGAAGCCGCCGCCGCGATCGCCCGCGCCCACGCCGGTGCGGGGGAGAGCACCGGTGGGGGGACCGACACCGAGGACGGAACCGACACCGGGACCGACGCCGAGGGGAAGGCCGACGGCGCCGGAAAGACCGACGCCGAGGGGGAGGAGCGCGACCTCCCGCTCATCTCCGCCGCCCATGTCGCAGATGCCGCCGACCGCGCCGTCGTGCGCTACGACCGGGCCGGTGACCAGCACTACGACGTCGTCTCCGCGTTCATCAAATCGATCCGCGGCTCCGACCCCGACGCCGCGCTCCACTACCTCGCGCGGATGATCTCCGCCGGCGAGGACCCCCGTTTCATCTGCCGCCGCATGGTGATCGCCGCCGCCGAGGACATCGGCATGGCCGATCCGCAGGCGCTCGTGATCGCCGTCGCCGCACAGACTGCGGTCGAGCGCATCGGCATGCCCGAAGGGCGGATCCCGCTCGCCGAGGCCGTCGTCTACCTCGCCTGCGCCCCGAAGTCGAACGCGAGCTACCGCGGGATCGACAGGGCGCTCGCCGACATCCGGGAGGGGAGGGCCGGCGAGGTGCCGCTGCACCTCCGCGACGCGCACTATCCCGGGGCGAAGGCACTCGGCCACGGCGAGGGCTACCGGTACTCCCACGACTATCCGCACGGCGTCGTCGCCCAGGAGTACCTGCCGGAGTCGCTGGCCGGGACCCGCTACTACGAGCCGACGGCCAACGGCGCCGAATCCCGGATGGGCGAGCGGCTCGCGGCCCTGCGAAGGATCCTCGGCCGCAACGGATGAGCGCGCCGACGGCTGCCATCACCGCCCCGGCGACGAGCGCCGGCTCTCCGCGGTCGGTAGGGTGGAGGCATGAGCGATTCAGTCGAACCCAGCACAACCGATACCACCGGCCTCGCCGTCGACGTCCTCGTCATCGGCTGGGGCAAGGGCGGCAAGACGCTCGCCCGCACCCTCGGCAGCTCCGGGACCCGGGTCGCGCTCGTCGAGCAGTCGGAGTCGATGATCGGCGGCACGTGCATCAACGTCGCGTGCGTGCCGACGAAGACGCTCATCCACCAGGCGGCGGTCAAGCCCGAGGCGACACCGCCGGCGGAGTGGTTCACCACCTCCGTGGAGGCGCGTGACGCGCTCATCGGCAAGCTCAACACCCGCAACCGGGAGCTCGTCGAGGAGGCCCCGGACGCCGTGATCGTTATGGGGAAGGCGGCATTCCTCGACCCGCACACCGTCGAGGTGACCAGGGCGAGGACCGGCTGCGCATCACCGCGGACACCATCGTCATCAACACCGGCACGGTGCCCGCCGGGCCCCCGATCCCCGGCGCGGACTCTCCCCGCGTCCACGACTCGACGACGATCCAGCACGCCAGCCCCTTCCCCGAGCGCCTCGCGATCGTCGGGGGCGGCTACATCGGGCTCGAGTTCGCCGGCATGTTCGCCGGTTTCGGCTCGGAGGTCACCGTCATCGATCCGGGGGAACGGATCCTGCCCAGGGAGGACGATGACATCGCCGCCGGTGTCACCGAGCACCTCGAAGCCGCCGGCGTGACCTTCCTCATGGGGTCGGCCGTGAGCGCGATCGAGGACACCGGGGATGCGGCCCTCGTCCGCACCGAGGACGGCCACGCAGTCGAGGCCGAGGCGGTGCTGCTCGCCGTCGGGCGCAGCGCCACGACGGCCGGGCTCGGCCTCGGGCGGGCCGGCGTCGAGGTCGACGAGCGCGGATTCGTCCGTGTCGACGACACGCTGCGCACCTCCGCCGAGCACATCTTCGCCGTCGGGGACATCAACGGAGGGCCCCAGTTCACCTACGTCTCCCTCGACGACCACCGGATCGTCGCCGGCCAGCTCACCGGCGACGGGACCCGCCGCCGCAGCGACCGGGCGGCCGTGCCGAACACGATGTTCCTCACCCCGCCCCTGTCCCGGGTCGGCATCAACGAGCAGCAGGCGCGTGCCGAGGGACGCGGCGTCCTCGTCGCCGCGAAACCGGTGGCGCAGATCGCGGCGATGCCGCGGCCCAAGATCCTCGGCAACCCCACCGGCATGATCAAGTTCGTCGCCGACCCCGATACCCGGGAGCTGCTCGGAGCGACCGTGTGGTGCGTCGACTCGCAGGAGGTCATCAATCTCCTCGCGCTCGCGATGCGCGCGCACGTCACCGTCGATGCGCTGCGCGACGGGATCTGGACCCACCCCTCGAGCACCGAGGCGCTCAACGAGGTGCTCGGCGAGCTCCGCCCGCTCACCGTCTGAGTCCTCGGGTGGCCCGGTGACGCCGCCGATTGGACGGCAGCGGCGCCACCGGACTAGTATGATCGATTGCTGTGCCTGCACCCTGAAGGCGGTCGGCTCCGGAGTGCTCGCTCCGGTCGCCCTCTTTCCCAGCCCGGGAAACAGCGGCTCCGGAACCGGTCGAGCCCCCGTGCGCATCGTGTGCGCAGGACCCGCCCGGAGCACACGATGCGAACCGAAAGGTCACCCACACATGTCCGCACCCGCACGCGATCGCCGTCAGGTCCGCCTGTCGCGCGCCCTCGGCCTCCCGCTCACCCCGAAGGCCGAGAAGTACTTCGAGCGCCGCCCTTACCCGCCGGGCGAGCACGGCCGTGCCCGTCGCCGCAACGACAGCGACTACTCGGTCCGCCTCAAGGAGAAGCAGCGCCTCCGCGCGCAGTACAACATCCGCGAGGCGCAGATGCTCAAGACCTACAAGGAGGCGCGCCGCCTCCCGGGTCTGACCGGTGAGAACTTCGTCGAGCTCCTCGAGATGCGACTCGACGCCCTCGTGCTGCGCGCCGGCTTCGCCCGGACCATCGCGCAGGCCCGCCAGTTCGTCGTCCACCGCCACATCTGCGTCGACGGCCAGCGCGTCGATCGTCCGTCCTTCCGTGTCAAGGAGGGCCAGATGATCCACGTCCACGAGAAGTCCGCGCAGATGGATCCGTTCCAGGTCTCCGCCGCCGGCGCGCACCGCGACGTGCTCCCGGCCGTGCCCGGCTACCTCAAGGTCGACCTCGAGGCGCTGCAGGCCACCCTCCTGCGTCGCCCCAAGCGCGACGAGGTTCCCGTGACCTGCGACGTGCAGCTCGTCGTCGAGCACTACTCGCGCTGATCGGCACGCACCAGCACCACCGGTGAGCGCACCCGCGCCCATCATTCGCACTGCCCGGCTCCCACTGCGGAGCCGGGCAGTCGCCATTCATCCGCCCGCCTCATCCACTAGACTTGCCCAGGATGCGCACCGCCCGCCGACACCTCCGGCGGTCACCCGATGAGCCCGCCGCGCGGGACGAAAGGTCAGGAATGAAGACGGCAGAGATCAGACGACGCTGGCTGGCATACTTCGAGGCCCAGGACCACGCCGTGGTGCCCTCGGCCTCCGTCATCAGCTCGGACCCGTCGATCCTGTTCAACATCGCCGGGATGGTGCAGTTCATCCCGTACCTGTCCGGTCGCGAACCCGCTCCCTTCGCGCGCGCCACGAGCGTGCAGAAGTGCGTGCGCACCCAGGACATCGAGGAGGTCGGCCAGACCACCCGGCACGGCACCTTCTTCCAGATGAACGGCAACTTCTCCTTCGGCGACTACTTCAAGGAGGGCGCCATCCGGTTCGCGTGGGAGCTCCTCACCAGGCCGGAGGCCGACGGCGGGCTCGGCTTCGACCCGGACCGCCTGTGGGCGACCGTCCACCGCGACGACACGGAGACCATCGACCTGTGGCTGGCGAACACCTCGATCCCGGCCGAGCGGATCCAGACCCGCGGCAACGAGGACAACTTCTGGCACACCGGACAGCCCGGCCCCGGCGGGTACTGCTCCGAGATCTACTACGACCGCGGGCCCGACTACGGCGTCGAGGGCGGGCCGGTCGCCGACGAGGACCGCTACATCGAGATCTGGAACCTCGTGTTCATGGAGTTCGCGCTGTCCGCGGTGCGCTCGAAGGTCGACTTCGACATCGCCGGCGAGCTGCCGGCGAAGAACATCGACACCGGCATGGGGCTCGAGCGCGTCGCGTTCCTCAAGCAGGGCGTGGAGAACATGTACGAGATCGACGAGGTGTTCCCCGTGATCGCCGCCGCGAGCGCCCTGTCGAACCGGGAGTACGGGGCCGACCACGCCGACGACGTGCGGATGCGCGTCGTCGCCGACCACGTGCGCTCCGCCCTCATCATCATCGGCGACGGCGTGCGCCCGGGCAACGAGGGGCGCGGCTACATCCTGCGCCGCCTGCTGCGCCGCGCCGTGCGCGCCATGCACCTGCTCGGCGTGAGCGAACCCGTGCTCCCGCACCTGCTGCCGGTGTCCAAGGACGCGATGGCGGAGTCGTACCCGGAGCTCGCCACCGACTTCGACCGGATCTCACGCATCGCCTACGCGGAGGAGACCGCGTTCCGCCGCACGCTCGACTCCGGCACCCAGCTGCTCACCACGGCGGTGGAGAAGGTCGGCTCCGGCGGCACGATCGGCGGCGACGTCGCCTTCGCGCTCCACGACACCCACGGCTTCCCCATCGACATGACGCTCGAGATGGCCGCCGAGCAGGGCGTGACCGTCGACGAGGAGGGCTTCACCGCCCTCATGGCCGAGCAGCGCCGCCGCGCCAAGGAGGACGCCAAGGCGAAGAAGGGCGGACTGCAGGCCGATCTCTCCGCCTACTCCGCGCTCCTCGAGTCCGGCCCCACCGAGTTCGTCGGCTACGACACGCTCACCACCGACTCCCGGATCCGCGGCCTCGTGGCCGATGGTGAGGCCGTCGACGTCGTGACTGCGGGGCAGACCGTCGACCTCGTCCTCGATGTCAGCCCGTTCTACGCCGAGTCCGGCGGGCAGAAGGCCGACACCGGGATCATCCGCGGCGACGGCTTCACCGCCCGCGTCCTCGACGTGCAGAACACGCTCAAGGGTCTGCCCGCGCACCGGATCGAGGTGCTCGACGGGGAGATCGCAGTGGGGCGCGACGTCCATGCCGAAGTCGACGGCGGCCACCGCTTCGCCGCCGCCCAGGCGCATTCGGCCACGCACCTCGTGCACGCAGCGCTGCGCGAGATCCTCGGCTCCAACGCCGTGCAGGCCGGATCCCTCAACCAGCCCGGCTACATGCGCTTCGACTACTCGTTCCCCGAGGCGCCGAGCACGGCTGCCCGCGCGGAGATCGAGGACGCGGCGAACATCGCGGTCCGCGACAACCTCGAGGTGAGCTACGAGCACCTGCCCTTCGAGGACGCGAAGGCCTCCGGAGCGCTCGCGCTGTTCGGCGAGAAGTACCCCTCCGTGGTCCGCGTCGTCGACATCGGCGGCCCGTTCTCGCGCGAGCTGTGCGGCGGCACCCACGTGGCCCGGACCACGGAGATCGGCCCGATCTCCGTGATCTCGGAGGCCTCGGTGGGCTCCGGCACCCGCCGGATCGAAGCCTCGGTGGGGCTCTCGGCGTTCCGGGAGCTCGCCAAGGAGCGCACGATCCTCCAGTCGCTGTCCGACCTCCTCAAGGTCCCCGGCGCGGACGTCCCCGAGCGCGTCGCGAACCTGCTCGCGCGGATCAAGGACGCCGAGCGCACGATCGCCGCCCTCAACCAGGAGAAGGTGCTCGGCGCGGCACAGGCCGCGCTCGACTCCGCCCGTCGGGTGGGAGCGGTGACCTTCTCCGGGACCGTGCTCGGCGACGTGTCCGGCGCCGGCGACGTCCGCTCCTTCGTCCTCGACGTCCGCAACCGGATGGGCTCGGAGGCCGGGGTCGTCGCGGCGATCGGCGTGGCGGGCGGGAAGCCCGCCGTCGTCGTCGCCGTCAACGACGCCGCCCAGGCCACCGGGCTGCGGGCCGGCGACCTCGTCAAGGCGGCCTGTGCCGAGCTCGGCGGGGGAGGCGGCGGCAAGCCCGACCTCGCG
Source organism: Brevibacterium sp. NPDC049920 (assembly GCF_040656435.1). NCBI lineage: Bacteria > Bacillati > Actinomycetota > Actinomycetes > Micrococcales > Brevibacteriaceae > Brevibacterium > Brevibacterium sp. NPDC049920. Next base: position 117,864 of record NZ_JBFAMF010000002.1, on the reverse strand, counting down.
CAGGGCGGCGGCAGCGACGCGAGCCGCGCCGAGGCGGCGATGAGCGCGGTGGCGCGCGCCCTGGAGACGAGCTGATGGCATTCCGCCGCGGCCGCCGGCTCGGGATCGACGTCGGCAGCGTGCGCGTCGGAATCGCCCAGTGCGACCCCGACGGCATCCTCGCGACCCCGCTCGACACCGTGTACCGGCGCGACGGAGACGCCGCCGCGCTGCGGCGGATCGCCGCGCTCGTCGCCGAGGTCGAGCCGATCGAGCTCGTCGCCGGGCAGCCGCGCTCCCTCGACGGCACCGCACGCGCCTCGGCGGACACCGCCCTGGCCTTCACCGAGCAGATCGCCGGTGTGACCGGACTGCCGGTGCGGCTCGTCGACGAGCGCTTCAGCACCACCGAGGCCCACACCGTGCTGCAGGCGGTGGGGCGGAGCGCCCGGAAGCGGCGCGAGATCGTCGACGCCGTCGCCGCGGTGGTCATCCTGCAGAGCGCAGTGGACCAGGAGAAGAGCACGGGCATGCCGGCCGGCACGCTCCTGCACCCGGCACCGGAGGCCCCCGCATGACCGAGATGGATGAGATCACCAGCGACGACGGCCTGAGCCGGACCGAGCGCCGGGAGAAGGCCAGGCGGCGCATGCTGCGCCGTCGACGGACCACGATCTTCGCGCTCGTCGCCGTCCTCGTCATCGGCATCGGCGGATTCGCGGCCTTCACCACCGCCGGCTCGGTCGTGAGCGAGATCTTCGGAGACTCCGGCGACTACGAGGGCGAGGGCGGCGAGGCCGTCGTCGTCACCGTGCTGCCCGGCTCCTCGGCCACGCAGGTCGCCAACCAGCTCGTGCAGGAGGACGTCATCAAGTCCGCCCGCCCCTTCCTCGATGAGATCGAGCGCCGCGAGGTCACGATCCAGGCCGGCGACCTCAGCCTCCGCAAGCAGATGAGCGCCGCCGCCGCCGTCGAAGCGATCGTCAACCCGGAGGCGCTGCAGACGATCGCGGTCCCCGAGGGCTTCCGGCTCAGCCAGATCGAGGCACGGATGATCGAGTCCGGGATGAGCGAGGACGAGGTCGTCAAGGCGCTGAAGGACAAGACCCCCGGAGACTACGGGCTCGACGTCGACACCCCGAGCCTCGAGGGCTATCTCTATCCCGCCACCTACGACATCCGGCCCGGGATGACCCCGGAGGAGATGGTGCAGGAGATGGTCGATCGCACGAAGACCGAGATCGAGGAGCTCGACATCCCGCTCGAGGACGTCAACGAGGTGTTCACACTCGCCAGCCTCGTCGAGATCGAGGCGCCCGGCGACGAGGAGGTGCGTCGGCAGGTCGCCCGCGTGTTCCTCAACCGGATCAGCGACACCTCGCAGACGAACGGCCTGCTCCAGTCCGACGCCACCGTCCACTACATCTTCGGCACCCGGAACGACGCGAGCACCACCGCCGAGGAGCGGGAGAGCGACGACCCGTACAACACGTACAAGCACCCCGGCCTGCCCCCGGGCCCCATCAACTCGCCCAGCCGCAGTGCCGTCGGCGCCGCCCAGAACCCCGCCGACGGCGACTGGCAGTACTTCGTCGCGACGAACCCCGACACCGGGGAGACGGAGTTCGCCGAGACCTACTCCGAGCACCAGCGCAACGTCGAGAAGTACCGCGAATGGCTGCGCAATCGCGATGACGGCTGACGCGGCGGTCGCGCCGGGCTCGCGGCCGCGGATGCGGGCGGCCGTGCTCGGCTCGCCGATCGACCATTCGCTCTCCCCGGTGCTCCACCGGGCGGGCTACGCCGCGCTCGGCCTCAGCGGCTGCGTCTACGACCGCTGCGAGGTGGACGAGGCCGGCCTCGCCGACTTCCTCGACACCCACCCCGAGCACCGCGGGTTCTCCCTCACCATGCCGCTCAAGCACGCGCTGCTCGAGCTCGCGGCCGCACGCGGCTGGGAGATCGACTCCGTCGCCGCGCGCACCGGGGCCGGCAACACGCTCACCCGGCTCCCCGACGGCTCCGTGCGCGTGACGAACACCGACGTGGCCGGCATCGTGCGCGCACTCCGCGCGGCCGGCGTCGGCACTGCCGGCCCGCGCCCGCTGCGCGCCGCGGTGCTCGGCGGCGGGGCGACCGCCGCCTCGGCGACCGCCGCGCTGGCCGAGCTCGGCGCGGAGTCCATCGAGTTCTCCGTCCGCACCCCGGCCCGTGCCGCCGCCGTGCACGCCCTCGCCGAGGAGCTCGGCATCGAGGCATCCGTGGGCCTGCTCGCCGACTGGCGGCCCGGGGAGGCCGACATCACCGTGTCGACCCTGCCCGCCGGGGCGCTGGCCGGTGTCGGCCTCGCCTGGCCCGAGCGGTTCGCACAGCCCGCGGCGCTCCTCGACGTCGCCTATGCGCGCGCGGAACCCGACCTCCTGGCGGAGTTCACCGCACGCGGCGGGACCGCGGTGCCCGGCACCCGCATGCTCGTCCACCAGGCCGTCGAGCAGTTCCTCGGCTTCACCGCCGCCGCGGGCTGCGACCTCGACACGCCGGAGCACCGGGCACGGCTCGTCGCCGCCATGCTCGATGCCCTGCCCCGTGCCGCCGGTGCCTGAGCGCCCGCCCGCCCGACCGCCCCGAACCGGAATGGAGGAAGCGTGCCCGAGCCGCTCTCACTCGTCGCCAGCCTGAGCCTCACCGTCCTCACCGCGCTCGCGGTGAGCACCTGGATCCGACTGCGCTTCGTGCGCCTCATCGACGACGAGGCCGGCCTGCGGCTGCTCCGCGGGGTGGATCGGGACTCCACGCCGAGCGGACTCGTCACCGCCGTCCTCACCTCGAGCGGCGCCGTCATCGCCTGGCTCGCGGCCTTCATCGCACCGGCCTACCTGTCCCGCACCGTCGCCGACGCCCCGATCCTGCTCGCCCTCGGCCTGTTCGCGGGCGCGACCGGCTGGCTGTTCTGGATCGACTCCTCGATCCGTCGCCTGCCCAACCGGATCGTCCTGCCGATCACCTTCGCCTCCCTGCTCCTCTACCTCGTCTCCATCGTCATCGGCGTCACCCGCGAGCCGACCGGGCTGCCGGGCACCTGGGCCGGCGCGGCGACCCCCGCGGTCGAGGGCCTCATCAGCGGGCTCGTCGTCCTCCTCTTCTTCCTCCTCCTGGCCGTGCTGGCCCTGCGGATGCGGCGGACGGGGATGGGCGGCGGCGACGTCAAGCTCGCCGTCGTCGTCGGCATGCTGCCCGGGGCGCTGAGCCCGGCCGGCCCGCTCGTCGCGCTCGTCGTGATGAACCTCTCCGCACTCGTCCACGTGCTGTGGCTCACCGGCACCCGCCGGAAGCGGTGGGGCGACGCGATCGCCTTCGGGCCGCACATGCTGATCGGCACGTGGACGGCCGTGATCCTCGGCCCGCTGCTTTTGTAGACTTGGGAGAATGTTGAGATGGCTTACTGCAGGCGAGTCCCACGGCGAGGCCCTCGTCGGCATCCTCGAGGGCCTGCCCTCCCACGTCCCCGTCACCCGTGACGACATCGCCGCCGCTCTCGCGCGCCGCCGGCTCGGCTACGGCCGCGGTGCCCGGATGAAGTTCGAGGCCGACGAGGTGCGGCTGCTCGGCGGCGTGCGCCACGGTCAGTCGCTCGGCTCGCCCATCGCGATCGAGGTCGGCAACACCGAATGGCCCAAGTGGGAGACGGTGATGAGCGCGGACCCGGTGCCGCCGGAGGTGCTCGCCGAGCAGGCGCGCAACGCCCCGCTCACCCGCCCCCGGCCCGGCCACGCCGACCTCGTCGGGATGCAGAAGTACGACTGGGACGAGGCGCGGCCGATCCTCGAGCGCGCCTCCGCCCGGGAGACCGCGATGCGTGTCGCGCTCGGCGCCGTCGCCGCGAACTTCCTCCGCGAGCTCGGCATCGGGCTCGTGTCCCACACCGTCGCGATCGGCCCGGTCACCGGCACCGGCGAGGAGCCGCTGCCCACGGCCGCCGACGTCTCCGCGCTCGACGCCGACCCGCTGCGCTGCTTCGACCCGGAGCTGTCGGCCCGGATGGTCGCCGAGGTCGACGACGCGAAGAAGTCCGGGGACACCCTCGGCGGCGTCGTCGAGGTCCTCGTCGAGAACGTGCCGCCGGGCCTCGGCTCCCACGTCCACTGGGACCGTCGGCTCGACGGCCGCCTCGCCGCCGCGCTCATGGGCATCCAGGCGATCAAGGGCGTCGAGGTCGGCGACGGCTTCCGGACCGCGGCCCGCCGGGGCTCCGCGGCCCACGACGAGATCGTCCGCGCCGACGCCGCAGTGACCCGGGCGACGAACCGGGCCGGCGGCACTGAGGGCGGGATGTCCACCGGTGAGCCGCTGCGCGTGCGCGCGGCGATGAAGCCCATCGCCACCGTCCCGCGCGCGCTCGCGACGATCGACGTGAGCACCGGGGAGCCCGCCAAGGCCCACCACCAGCGCTCCGACGTGTGCGCGGTCCCGGCCGCCGGGGTCGTCGCCGAGGCGATGGTCGCGCTCGTCGTCGCTGAGGCCGCGATCGAGAAGTTCGGCGGCGACTCCGTGGCGGAGACGCGGCGCAATCTCCAGTCCTACCTCGAGGCGATCCCGGCGGCGCTGCGCTCCGGCCGATGACCGCCTCCGAGCAGCCGCTGCCGCGACCGGTCCCGCCCCTGCGCCCGGTCCCGGCCGCGGAGTCCCGGATCGCGCTCGTCGGACCCCCGGCGGCGGGGAAGTCGACGATCGGGCGGCTGCTCGGCGACCGCCTCGGGCTGCCGATGACGGACACCGACGCGGAGATCACCTCCCGCCACGGGCCGATCCCGGAGATCTTCGCCGAACGCGGCGAGGCGCGCTTCCGGGAGATCGAGCGCGAAGTCGTCCGCCGCTGCCTGCGCCGCCTCCTCGACCGCCCCGGGGTGGTGTCGCTCGGCGGCGGGGCGATCCTCAACCCCGGCACCCGTGCCCAGCTCCTCCACCCGGCCATCCGGGTGGTGAGCATCGAGATCGACACCGCGACCGCCGCCGCCCGCCTCCACGGCTCCCAGCGTCCGCTGCTCGCCGGCGACGAGGATCCCGTGCGACGCTGGGAGGCCCTGCTCGCCGAGCGCGCCCCGCTCTACCGCGGCGTCGCGACGCTCACCGTGTCGGCGACGAGCGGCCCCCCGTCGACCGTCGTCAACCGGATCGTCGACCTCCTCACCGGGCTCGAGCGCGCCGAGGAGTACGCCCGGTTCGCCGCCGCCCACCCCGAAGCCGACCCCCCGCCCTGTGCCGGGGACGGGCCCGCGCCCCCACCGAACGAAAGCAGGAGACCATGACCCCCACCACCCGCATCGACGTGAGCGCCGGAGGGGACTACCCGGTGCTCGTGGGCTCCGGCCTGCTCGGGCACCTCCCCGAGCTCATCGGCCCGCGCGCCGCGAAAGTGCTCGTCGTCCACCCGCGCGCGCTGCGCACCACCGGTGAGGCCGTGCGCGAGGACCTCGCCGCCGCCGGCTACGAGGCGGTGTCCGCGGAGATCCCCGACGCCGAGGAGGCCAAGCACGTCCAGGTCGCCGCATTCTGCTGGCAGATCCTCGGGCGCAGCGACTTCACCCGCTCCGATGCGATCGTCGGCGTGGGCGGGGGAGCGGTCACCGATCTCGCCGGCTTCGTCGCCGCGACCTGGCTGCGCGGCATCCGCTTCGTCACCATCCCCACCACGGTGCTCGGCATGGTCGATGCCGCGATCGGCGGCAAGACCGGGATCAACACCGCCGAGGGCAAGAACCTCGTCGGCGCCTTCCACGCCCCGGCCGGCGTCCTCGTCGACACCGACACGCTCGCCACGCTGCCGGACAACGAGCTGTTCACCGGCCTCGCGGAAGCCGTCAAATGCGGATTCATCGCCGACGAGCGGATCCTCGAGCTCATCGAGGGAACTGCGCGGGAGGCGCTGGCCGACCACTCCTCCCCGGTGCTGCGGGAGATCATCGGGCGCTCGATCCGCGTCAAGGCCGAGGTGGTGAGCGAGGACTTCGGTGAGTCAGGGCGCCGCGAGATCCTCAACTACGGGCACACCCTCGGACACGCGATCGAGCTCACCGAGCGCTACCAGTGGCGCCACGGCGCGGCCGTCGCCGCGGGCATGATGTTCGCCGCCGAGCTCTCCGCGCTGACGAAGAACCTCCCGGAGGCCGTCGTCGACCGGCACCGCTCCGTGCTCGAGCACCTCGGGCTGCCGGTGGGCTACCGCGGCGACAAGTGGCCGCAGCTGCTCGACGCGATGCGGCGGGACAAGAAGGCGCGCGGCTCGCTCATGCGGTTCATCGTGCTCGAGGCGATCGGCCGCCCCACGGTCCTCGAAGGACCCGACACGAGTCTCCTCCACACCGCCTACCAGGAGATCGGTGTCGAGGCCCCGACCCGCACCCTGCTGTGAGGCACGGGCGCGGGCGCGCGGCCGGGATCCGGCGCACGCCGGCGGCCCGGCTTGCTAGAATCTGTCCCCGGTGCGTCGGACCGGCGCTCGCACACTCCCAACGGTGAAGGAAACCACGTGGCAACGACCAACGACCTCAAGAACGGCATGGTGCTGTCCATCGACAGCCAGCTGTGGCAGGTGCTCGAGTTCCAGCACGTCAAGCCGGGCAAGGGCCCCGCGTTCGTGCGGACGAAGATGAAGAACGTGCTCAGCGGCAAGATCATCGACAAGACCTTCAACGCCGGCACCAAGGTGGAGACCGCGACCGTCGACCGCCGCGACATGGAGTACCTCTACCACGACGGCACGGACTACGTGTTCATGGACGCCAAGGACTACGACCAGGTGTCGATCGGTCCCGAGCTCGTCGGCGACGCCGCGAACTTCATGCTCGAGAACCAGAAGCTGCAGATCGCCTTCCACGAGGGCACCCCGCTCTACGTCGAGCTGCCCGCGAGCGTCGAGCTCACCATCACCCACACCGAGCCCGGACTCCAGGGCGACCGCTCGACCGGCGGCTCGAAGCCCGCGACGCTCGAGACCGGCTACGAGATCCAGGTGCCGCTGTTCCTCGAGGAGGGCGTCAAGGTCAAGGTCGACACCCGGTCCGGCGACTACCTCGGTCGCGTCAAGGAGTGAGCGCCCGCACGCGCGCCCGGCGGCGTGCCCTCGAGCTGCTCTTCGAGGCCGAGCAGCGTGCGCTGCCCGAGGCCGAGGTGGTGCGCCTGCGCTCCGGCGACCCCGAGTACCCGATGAAGCCCTACGCCGTCGAGATCGTCGACGGCGTGGTGGCGCACCGGGAGCAGATCGACGAGCTCGTGCAGACCTATGCGCGCGGCTGGTCGCTCGAGCGGATGCCTGCCGTCGACCGGGCGCTGCTGCGGATCGCGGTGTGGGAGATGCTGTTCAACGACGAGGTCGACGACCCCGTGGCGATCTCCGAGGTCGTCGACCTCGCCCGGAAGTTCTCCACCGACGAGTCGCCGAAGTTCATCAACGGCGTGCTCGACCGGATCCGCTCGGTCAAGCCGACCCTCGACTGAGCCAGCCGCGCAGCGCGGCGACGAGCGCCTCCGGCTGCTCCTGCGCCACCCAGTGCCCGGCGTCGACGATCTCCTCGGTGAGGTCGTCGCACGCCGCGCGCATGGGATCGGCCGCCGTCGTCGTGAGCGTGGCGCACACCGCGTCCCAGCGCGCGTGGACGAAGAGCGCCGGCACGGCGATCCGCCCGCCGGTCACCGCGCGGGCAGCATAGGCGTCGTTCTCCCGGTTGTTGCGGTACCAGGAGTTCGCCGCGGCGAAGCCCGTGCGCTCGAGATCGGCGACGAGGGCCGCGAAGGCCGCGTCGTCGAGCACCCGCGGGTCCGGGTCGTGGCGCGGCGGTCCGTCGGGGAACCAGCCGCCGCGGGCGCGCACGCTCGCATTCGGCGCCGGCCGCTCGAGTGCCCGCGGGCTGCCGGCGCGCATGATCGAGGCGAGCAGCCCGGGGACGTCCGCGTCGAACTCCGCAGCGAGCCGCTCGGGCATCCGGGCGTGGGCCACGAGGTAGTCCCACTGGCCCAGCGGGTAGTCCTCGACCGGGTAGAGGCGGCGGTCGACGTGATCGGCGAGCGAGGTGCCCGGCGGCGTGTGCGGCACGCACACCCCGACCACACCGGCGAGCCGGTCCGGATGGTGGGTGGCGAGGTTCCACGCCACCGGTGCCCCGTAGTCGTGGCCGACGACGGTGGCCGCCCCCGGTGCCGCGCCCAGGTGATCGAGGAGTTCGATCATGTCCGCGACCCCCTCCTCGATCGAGTAGTCGCTCGGATCCGGGTGCACCGTCGAGGCCCCGTAGCCGCGCATGTCCGGGGCGATCACCCGGTAGCCGGCCGCGGCGAGCGGCTCCATCACGCCGGCCCAGCTGCGGGCGTGCTCGGGCCAGCCGTGGACGAGCAGGAGCACCGGGTCGTCCGGGTCGCCGGCGGCGAGGTACGCGCTCGAGTGCCGCTGCGTCGTGTGCCTGCCGGTGCTGATCCCGGGTGCGTCCATCGTGAGCTCCTTCGCCGTCGGATCTGCCCAGCCTACGTCACGTGACCTGCGTCGCACCGGGTCCGCGCGCAGTCGGCGGGGGCGAGCGAGTATGCTGGTGCGAGGACCGTACCGCTCCTTTAACCACCGTCCCGTGAGGCGGAGAAGGGGAACCTGTGAAGAACCGCACCGTCCTCGACGCAGCGGAGATCTCGCGGGCGATATCGCGCATCGCCCACGAGGTCCTCGAGAGCAACAAGGGTGCTGACGACCTCGTCGTCCTCGGCATCCCGTCCCGCGGCGTCCCGCTCGCCGTCCGGCTGGCGGAGAAGATCGCCGCGATCGAACCCGGCACCGATGCCGCCGCGATCACCGGCAGCCTCGACATCACGATGTACCGCGACGATCTGCGCACGCGCCGTCTCCGCTCGCCCGCCCCCACCCGCATCCCGGCCGCCGGGGTCGACGGCCGCACCGTCGTCCTCGTCGACGACGTGCTGTTCTCCGGGCGCACCATCCGGGCGGCGCTCGACGCGCTCGCCGACCTCGGTCGTCCGTCCGCGGTGCGGCTCGCGGTCCTCGTCGATCGCGGCCACCGGAGCCTCCCGATCCGTGCCGACCACGTCGGCAAGAACCTCCCGACCGCCGTCGACGAGCGCGTGTCGGTGAGCGTGGCGGAGATCGACGGCGAGGACGCGGTCACCATCTCCTCGGCAGAGGAGGAGTGATGCGCCACCTGCTGTCCACCGCCGACCTCGCCCACGACGACGCCGTCGACCTCCTCGACGTCGCCGAGGAGATGACGCAGGTCGCCGAGCGCGAGGTCAAGAAGATCCCCGTGCTGCGCGGCCGCACCGTCGTCAACCTCTTCTTCGAGGACTCGACCCGCACCCGGCTGTCCTTCGAGGCCGCCGCCAAGCGCCTGTCCGCCGACGTCATCAACTTCTCCGCCAAGGGTTCGAGCGTGTCGAAGGGCGAGAGCCTGCAGGACACCATCCAGACGCTGTCGGCGATGGGCGCCGATGCCGTCGTCGTGCGCCACGGCGGCTCCGGCACCCCGCAGCGGATGGCGACCTCCGGCTGGATCGACGTGCCGATCCTCAATGCGGGCGACGGCACCCACGAGCACCCCACCCAGGCGCTCCTCGACGCCTTCACCCTGCGCCGCGTGCTCGCCGGGGCCCCGGCCTCCGGGCCCGCCGAGGGCGCCCGCGGACGCGACCTGTCCGGGGCCACCGTCGCGATCGTCGGCGACGTCCTCCACTCCCGCGTCGCCCGCTCGAACGTCCACCTGCTCACCGCGCTCGGCGCCCGCGTCGTGCTCGTCGGCCCGCCCACCCTCATGCCGTGGGGCGTCGACGCGTGGCCGGCCGAGGTGTTCTACGACCTCGACGAGGCGCTCGCCGCCCACAGCTTCGACGCGGTGATGATGCTCCGTGTCCAGCTCGAGCGGATGCACCAGTCCTTCTTCCCCAACCCGCGGGAGTACACGCGCCTGTGGGGGCTCACCGAGCAGCGCTGGCGCGCCCTGCCCGAGCACACCGCGATCATGCACCCGGGACCGATGAACCGGGGGTTCGAGATCAGCGCCGCCGCCGCGGACTCCCCGCGCGCCGTCATCCTCGACCAGGTCGAGAACGGCGTCGCCGTGCGCATGGCGGCCCTCTACAGACTCCTCATCGGCACCGATTCGGAAGGACGACCGTGACCTCGTATCTCATCCAGGGGGCGTCGGTGCTCGGCGTCGGCCCGCGCGACCTCGCGATCTCCGGCGGCCGCTTCGTCGACGCGCTCAGCGACCCCGACGTCGTCATCGACGCCCGCGGCCTCGTCGCGCTGCCCGGCCTCGTCGACCTCCACACCCATCTGCGCGAGCCCGGCCGGGAGGACGCCGAGACCGTGCTCACCGGCTCGCAGTCCGCGGCCCGCGGCGGCTACACCGCCGTGCACGCGATGGCGAACACCGCTCCGGTCGCCGACACCGCCGGCGTCGTCGAACAGGTGTGGAACCTCGGCCGCGAGGCCGGCTGGACGGAGGTCGTGCCGATCGGCGCCGTCACCACCGGCCAGCAGGGCACCCAGCTCGCCGAGCTCGGAGCGATGGCCCGCAGCGCGGCCGGGGTGCGGATCTTCTCCGACGACGGCCTGTGCGTCGCCGACCCGCTGCTCATGCGCCGGGCGCTCGAGTACGTCAAGACCTTCGACGGGATCATCGCCCAGCACTCGCAGGAGCCCCGGCTCACCGAGGGCGCGCAGATGAATGAGGGCACGGTGTCCGCCGAGCTCGGGCTGCCCGGCTGGCCGGCCGTCGCCGAGGAGGCGATCATCGCCCGCGACATCCTGCTGGCCGAGCACGTCGGCTCCCGCCTCCACGTGTGCCACCTGTCGACCGCCGGCAGCGTCGAGCTCGTGCGCTGGGCCAAGTCCCGCGGCGTGCGCGTCACCGCCGAGGTCACCCCGCACCACCTCATGCTCACCGACGAGCTCGTGCGCACCTATGACCCGCTCTACAAGGTCAACCCGCCGCTGCGCACGCAGGCCGACGTCGACGCCGTGCGGGCCGGGCTCGCCGACGGCACCATCGACGTCGTCGGCACCGACCACGCCCCCCATACCTCCGAGCACAAGTGCTGCGAGTGGACGGCGGCCGCGATGGGCATGGTGGGGATGGAGACCGCGCTCGCGATCGTCGTCGAGGCGATGCGCGACTTCGACTTCGACTTCGCCGACGTGGCCCGCGTGATGAGCACCCGCCCGGCGGAGATCTCCGGACTGCCCGAACAGGGCCGGATCGAGACCGGGCGCGGGGCGAACCTCGTGCTCGTCGACCCGGAGGCGGAGGTCCGCATCGACCCCGCCGAGCACGCCACGATGGGCCGCAACAACCCGTTCACCGGCTTCACCGTCTCGACCCGGATCGTCGACACCTTCCTCTACGGGCACCGAGTCGTGGCCGGCTCCGCGCTCGCCGACCCGCACCCGATCGCACGAGGTGGAACATGGATCGCCTGATCCCCGCGCTCATCGTCGTCGCCGTCGTCATCGTCCTGTTCGCCCTCGTGTGGTGGGGCTGGCGCTCCCGGCAGCGCTCCCAGTCGGCACAGTTCCCCGCCCCGTCGCGGCCGGTCGAGGGGATGCCGGTGCGCACCGAACCGGTCGCCGGGATGTACGTCGCGACCACCCTGTCCGAGCAGCCGCTCGAGCGGGTCGCCGCCCACGGCCTCGGCCTGCGCACCTCGGCGTTCCTGTCCGTCGCCGACGACGGGGTCATCATCGACCGCGACGGCGTGGACGACCTCCTCATCCCCGCCGCCGCGATCACCGGCATCACCACCGCGAGCGGGATGATCGGGAAGTTCGTCGAGAAGGACGGGCTCATCGTCATCACCTGGCGCCTCGGCGACACACCGGTGGACACCGGGTTCCGCACCCGCACCGCCGCCGACCGCACCCCCACCATCGACCACATCCGCCAGCTCATCGGGGAGAATTCGTGAACCTGCTGTCCACCACACCCGCCGTCCTCGTGCTCGAGGACGGCCGCACCCTGACCGGCCGGGCCTACGGCGCGGAGGGTGAGACGATCGGCGAGGCGGTGTTCGTCACCGGCATGACCGGGTACCAGGAGACGCTCACGGACCCGTCCTACCACCGGCAGATCGTCGTGCAGACGGCACCGCACATCGGCAACACCGGCGTCAACGATGCCGACGACGAGTCGCTGCGCTGCTGGGTCGCCGGGTACGTCGTGCGCGATGCCTCGCGGATCTCCTCGAACTGGCGTGCCACCGAGGACCTCGAGGCGCGGCTGGCCCGGCTCGGGATCGTCGGCATCTCCGGCGTCGACACCCGTGCGCTCACTCTCCACCTGCGCGAGCGCGGCGCGATGCGGATGGGCATCTTCTCCGGGGAGGCCGCCTCCCGCCCGGTGTCCGAGCTGCTCGCCGCCGTGACCGACGCCCCTCGCATGAGCGGCTCCGAGCTCGCCTCCGAGGTGTCCCGGGACGACGAGCTCGTCGTCCCGGCGGAGGGGGAGAAGCGGTTCACCGTCGTCGCCTACGACCTCGGCATCAAGTCCGAGACCCCTGCGCAGCTCGCCGCCCGCGGCATCGAGGTGCACGTCGTGCCCGCGACCACCCCGTACGAGCGGATCGCGGAGCTCGGCGCCGACGGCGTGTTCTTCTCCAACGGGCCCGGGGACCCGGCGACCGCCGACCACCAGGTCGCGGTGCTGCGCCGGCTGCTCGCCGAGCGCGTCCCGGTGTTCGGGATCTGCTTCGGCAACCAGCTGCTCGGCCGCGCGCTCGGCTTCGACACCTACAAGCTCAAGTTCGGCCACCGCGGCATGAACCAGCCGGTCCTCGACCGCGCCTCCGGCCGGGTGGAGATCACCGCCCAGAACCACGGCTTCGCCGTCGACGCCCCGCTCGACGGCCCCGTCGACGCCCCGGCGGACGCCGCCTTCGGCCGGGTCGAGGTCAGCCACGTGTGCCTCAACGACGACGTCGTCGAGGGCCTGCGCTGCCTCGACGCCCCGGCGTTCTCGGTGCAGTTCCACCCGGAGTCCGCCGCCGGCCCCCACGACTCCCGCGGCCTGTTCGACCGCTTCGTCGACCTCATGACCGAGTCCCGCGCAGCCGCGCTCTAAGGAGAACCCGAAGTGCCCATCAGAGAAGACCTGTCGTCCGTTCTCGTCATCGGCTCCGGCCCCATCGTCATCGGCCAGGCCTGCGAGTTCGACTACTCCGGCACCCAGGCCTGCCGTGTGCTCAAGCAGGAGGGCCTGCGAGTCATCCTCGTCAACTCCAACCCGGCGACGATCATGACCGACCCGGAGATCGCGGACGCCACCTACGTCGAGCCGATCGATCCCGGCGTCATCGAGACGATCATCGCCAAGGAGAAGCCGGACGCGATCCTCCCCACCCTCGGCGGGCAGACCGCGCTCAACGCCGCGATCAATCTCCACGAGGCCGGGATCCTCGAGAAGTACGACGTCGAGCTCATCGGCGCCGACGTCGCCGCGATCCAGCGCGGCGAGGACCGGCAGCAGTTCAAGGAGGTCGTCGAGCGCTGCGGCGCGGAGGTCGCGCGCTCGATCATCGCCCACTCGATGGACGACTGCCTCGCCGCCGCCGAGCAGCTCGGCTACCCGATGGTCGTGCGCCCGTCCTTCACCATGGGCGGGCTCGGCTCCGGCATGGCCTACGACGAGACCGACCTGCGCCGCATCGCCGGCGACGGGCTGAGCGACTCGCTCACCCACGAAGTGCTCCTCGAGGAGAGCATCCTCGGCTGGAAGGAGTACGAGCTCGAGCTCATGCGCGACCGCAACGACAACGTCGTGGTCATCTGCTCGATCGAGAACGTCGACCCCGTCGGCGTGCACACCGGCGACTCGATCACCGTGGCGCCGGCGATGACGCTCACCGACGTCGAGTACCAGAAGATGCGCGACATCGGCATCGACGTCATCCGCGAGGTCGGAGTCGACACCGGCGGCTGCAATATCCAGTACGCCGTCGACCCCGACACCGGACGCATCGTCGTCATCGAGATGAACCCGCGCGTGTCGCGCTCCTCCGCGCTCGCCTCGAAGGCCACCGGCTTCCCGATCGCCAAGATCGCCGCGAAGCTCGCGGTGGGCTACACGCTCGACGAGATCCCCAACGACATCACCGAGGTCACCCCGGCGTGCTTCGAGCCGGCCCTCGACTACGTCGTCGTCAAGATCCCGCGCTTCGCGTTCGAGAAGTTCCCCGCCGCGGACCCCACGCTCACCACGACGATGAAGTCCGTCGGGGAGGCGATGGCGCTCGGCCGGAACTTCACCACCGCGCTGCAGAAGGCGATGCGCTCCCTCGAGCAGAAGGGCTCCGCCTTCGAGTTCGCGGAGCGGTTCGACCTCGCGGATCCGGACGTCCGCACCGAGGTCCGCGCCGCGCTCGGCCACCCCACCGCGGATCGCCTCGCGACGGTGCAGCGGGCGCTCAACTCCGGGATGAGCGTCGCCGAGGTGCACGAGGCGTGCGACATCGACCCGTGGTTCCTCGACCAGATCGCCCTCATCAACGAGGTCGCGGCCGCCGTCGCCGGTGCCCCCGAGCTCACCGCGGAGGTGCTCCGGCTCGCCAAGGACCACGGCTTCTCCGACGTGCAGATCGGCCTCCTGCGCCACCTCGACGAGCAGGTCGTCACCGGGCTGCGGCACGCGCTCGGCCTGCGCCCGGTGTTCAAGACCGTCGACACCTGCGCCGGCGAGTTCGCCGCCCGCACCCCGTACCACTACTCGAGCTACGACCTCGAGACCGAGGTGTCCTCCCGCGAGCGCGAGGCCGTGATCATCCTCGGCTCCGGGCCGAACCGGATCGGGCAGGGCATCGAGTTCGACTACTCGTGCGTCCACGCCACGATGGCGCTGTCCGAGGCCGGCTACGAGACGATCATGGTCAACTGCAACCCGGAGACCGTGTCGACCGACTACGACACCGCCGACCGCCTCTACTTCGAGCCGCTGACCTTCGAGGACGTCATGGAGGTCTACCACGCCGAGCTCGCCGCCGGGCCCGTCGCCGGCGTCGTGTGCACGCTCGGCGGGCAGACCCCGCTCGGCCTCGCCGACCGCCTCAAGGAGGCCGGGGTGCCGGTGCTCGGCACCCAGCCCGAGGCGATCGACCTCGCCGAGGACCGCGGCGAGTTCGGCCGGGTGCTCGCCGCCGCCGGGCTCACCGCGCCCAAGCACGGGACCGCGACGACGAACGAGGAGGCGCAGCGGATCGCCACGGAGATCGGCTACCCCGTGCTCGTCCGCCCGTCCTACGTGCTCGGCGGGCGCGGCATGCAGATCGTCTACGACACCGACCAGCTGTTCGACTACATGGCCACCGCGACCGAGGTGTCCGCCGACCGCCCGGTGCTCGTCGACCGCTTCCTCGAGGACGCCGTGGAGATCGACGTCGACGCGCTGTTCGACGGCAAGGAGGTCTACGTCGGCGGGATCATGGAGCACATCGAGGAGGCCGGGATCCACTCCGGTGATTCCGCCTGTGTGCTGCCCTCGATCACGCTCGGCGAGAACGTCCTCGAGCGGGTCCGTGAGGCGACCGCCGCGATCGCCCGCGGCACCGGGGTGCGCGGACTGCTCAACATCCAGTTCGCGATCGCCGCCGACGTCCTCCACGTCATCGAGGCCAACCCGCGCGCCTCGCGCACGGTGCCCTTCGTGTCGAAGGCGACGGGCCACCCGCTCGCCAAGGCGGCCGCGCTCATCGCGGTCGGCCGGAGCATCGAGAGCCTGCGCGGCGGGGTGCTCGCCGCTGCCGGCGACGGCTCCCGGCTCGACCTCGACCACCCGATCGCGGTCAAGGAGGCGGTGCTCCCGTTCCGCCGCTTCCGTACCGTCGACGGCGCGATCGTCGACTCGATCCTCGGCCCCGAGATGCGCTCGACCGGCGAGGTCATGGGCATCGACCGCACCTTCCCCGTCGCCTTCGCCAAGGCGGAGCTCGCCGCCGACGCCGGCCTGCCCACCTCGGGCACGGTGTTCGTGTCCGTGGCCGACCGGGAGAAGCGCTCGATCGTGCTGCCGGTCAAGCAGCTCGTCGACCTCGGCTTCACCGTCGTGGCGACCGGCGGGACCGCCGCGGTGCTCGCCCGCTACGGCATCTCCGCGACCCGGCTGCCGAAGTTCTTCGAGGCCGCGGACGGGGAGCGGACGATCCTCGACGACATCGCCGACCGGCGGATCGACCTCGTCGTCAACGTCCCCTCCGGCCGGCAGGAGCGCGCCGACGGCTACGAGATCCGCGCCGCGGCCGTATCCGCCTCGATCCCGCTCATCACGACGATCGCGGAGTTCACCGCCGCGGTCTCCGCGATCGAGTCGGTGCAGCAGCAGAAGTTCGACGTCCGCTCCCTGCAGGACTGGGCATGAACGAGCGGAAGCCGGGGGAGCCGGTCACCGCGGAGCCGGGCACGCGGGACTTCGGGCGCGCGTGGCCTGCGGCCGTGCGCACCTCGGCCCTGTGCGTGGGCATCGACCCGCACGCCGGGCTGCTCGCCGACTGGGGTCTGCCGGACACCGCGGACGGCGCCCGCACCTTCTCGCTCGCCGTCATCGAGGCCGCCGCCGGTCGAGTGGGCCTCGTCAAGCCGCAGTCGGCGTTCTACGAGCGCTTCGGCTCCGCCGGTGTGGCCGTCCTCGAGGAGGTGCTCGCCGCCGCGCGCGCCGCGGACCTCCTCAGCGTGCTCGACATCAAGCGCGGGGACATCGGCTCGACGATGGCCGGCTACGCCCAGGCGTACATGGACCCGGCCTCGCCGCTGTGCGCGGACGCCGTGACGCTCTCGCCCTACCTCGGCTTCGGCTCGCTCGCCCCCGCGCTCGACGCGGCCCGGGAGTTCGGGACCGGGGTGTTCGTCCTCGCGCTCACCTCGAACCCCGACGGCCCGCAGGTCCAGCACGCTCTCACCCCGGCCGGCCGGCCGGTCGCTGCGGAGGTCATCGCCGGCGTGGAGGAGTTCAACGCCGAAGTCGGATCCCCGCGGGCCGGCGTGGTCATCGGCGCCACGATCGGGGGCGCGATGCCGGCCCTTGGGATCGACCCCGCACAGCTCACCTGCCCGGTGCTCGCGCCCGGCTTCGGGGCGCAGGGCGGCACGCCGGAGGATCTTGCGGCGGTGTTCGGCGACTCCTTCACCTCCGGCCGGGTGCTCGTCAGCGCCTCGCGCTCGGTGCTCGCCGCCGGACCGGACCGGGCGGGCCTGTCTGGAGCGATGGACGAGATCACCCATGTGCTCCGGCAGCGGATGCGTCTAGACTGAGGAGACCTTCCCCTGCAAGGAACATTCTCTTGACGAGGAGTAGACGTGGCACTCGAACCATTGACGCCGGAGCAGCGGGCGGCCGCCCTGGACAAGGCGTTCAAGGCGCGGCAGGCGCGCGCGGAGGTCAAGACCGAGCTCAAGGCGGGGCGGACGACGCTGTCCGCCGTGCTCGACCGGGCCGGATCCGATGAGGCGCTGAGCAAGATGAAGGTCCACGACCTGCTCCGCTCGCTGCCCGGCGTCGGCGACCGGCGCGCGAGCGCCCTGATGGAGGAGATCGGCATCGCCGCCTCCCGCCGTCTCAAGGGCCTCGGGGTCCACCAGCGCGCCGCGCTGCTCGCGAAGTTCGGAGCTTCGTGAACACTCTCACCGTTCTCGCCGGGCCGACCGCGGTCGGCAAGGGCACCGTCAGCGCGTACATCCGCGAGCACTTCCCACAGGTCTGGTTCTCCGTCTCGGCGACCACCCGGCCCGCCCGTCCGGGCGAGGTCGACGGGGTGCACTACCTCTTCCGGACGGAGGAGGAGTTCGACGCGATGATCGCTGCCGGGAAGCTCCTCGAGTACGCGACCGTGCACGGCCGCTACCGCTACGGCACACCGGCCGGGCCGGTCCGGGAAGCACTCGAGAGCGGGCACGCCCCGCTGCTCGAGATCGACCTGCAGGGGGCCCGCCAGGTCAAGGAGGCGCTGCCCGAGGCGCGGTTCGTGTTCCTCGCCCCGCCGAGCTGGTCGGAGCTCGTGCGCCGGCTCATCGGCCGCGGCACCGAGACCCCGGAGGAGCAGGCGCGTCGGCTCGAGACCGCGAAGGCCGAGCTCGCCGCCGAATCGGAGTTCGACCACACGGTGGTCAACCACGATGTTCGTGCTGCCGCGCAGGACCTAGTAGGATTGATGGGGCTGTCGGTCGACAGCCCCGCCGACGGTTCCGCCGAACCGGTCGGCAGCCCCGAGTCAAATGGAGTCTGAGTGTCCGGAGAACCCGAAGGTATCACCAACCCGCCGATCGACGATCTGCTGGCGGTGACCGATTCGAAGTACGAACTCGTCATCGAGGCCTCGCGCCGCGCCCGGCAGATCAACGCGTACTACGCGCAGCTCCAGGAGGGCCTGCTCGAGAACGTCGGCCCGCTGGTGACCCCCGAGCCCAACGAGAAGCCCCTGTCGATCGCGCTGCGTGAGATCAACGAGGGCAAGATCCTCATCCGCGAGCCCCGCGAGTCCGACTTCGCCCCGCCGGTCGTCGAGGACTTCAGCATGCCGGTCGAGGAGCTCCCCGAGCAGTGAGGATCGTCCTCGGCGTCGCTGGCGGCATCGCGGCCTACAAGGCCTGCCATGTCGTGCGCGAGCTCAGGGAGCGCGGTCATACGGTGCGGGTCGTCCCCACCCGGGCCGCGCTCGAGTTCGTCGGCGCCGCCACCTGGGAGGCCCTGAGCGGGCAGCCCGTGGCGACAGACGTGTTCACCCGCGTCGACGAGGTCGAGCACGTGCGCATCGGCCAGGACGCCGAGCTCGTCGTCATCGCCCCGGCGACCGCGGACCTGCTCGCCCGGCTGCGGGCCGGGATCGCCGACGACCTCCTCACCGCCACCGTCCTCACCACCACCGCGCCCGTCGTCGCGGCCCCGGCGATGCACACCGAGATGTGGCAGAACCCGGCGACCGTCGACAACGTCTCCACCCTGCGTTCCCGCGGGATGCACGTCATCGACCCCGCGAGCGGCCGCCTCACCGGCGCCGACTCCGGCCCCGGGCGCCTGCCCGAGCCCGGCGACATCGTCGCCGCTGCGCTGGCGATCCATGCTGAGAGCACCTCGGTCAAGGAGAGCACCGCGGTAGAGGGCGCCTCGGGCGAGGAGTCCGGCACCGCGCTCGCCGGCCGGAACGTGCTCGTCACCGCCGGTGGCACCCGGGAACCGCTCGACCCCGTCCGCTTCCTCGGCAACCGGTCCTCGGGCAAGCAGGGCGCGGCGCTCGCCGCCGCCGCGGCCCGGTCCGGCGCCCGCGTGCGCCTCATCGCGGCCAACGTCGCCGCCGAGGTGATCGCCGAGCTTCCCGGAACCGTGACCATCGAGCACGTCGAGACCACCGCGGAGCTCCAGGCCGCGGCCGAGGCCGCCCAGCCGGACTCCGATGTCGTCATCATGTGCGCCGCCGTGTCCGACTACCGGCCGGCCGAGGTCGCCGCGCACAAGATGAAGAAGGATGGCGACGCCGGCCTGCGGCTCGAGCTCGTGCAGAACCCCGACATCCTCGCCGGCCTCGTACGGACCCGCACCCCCGGCCAGCTCATCGTCGGCTTCGCCGCGGAGACCGGGTCCCCGGACGCCGGGATCGAGGAGCTCGCCCGCGCCAAGCTGCTCCGCAAGGGCTGCGACCTGCTCGTCCTCAACGATGTGTCCGCCGGGCAGGCCTTCGGCACCGAGTCGAACTCGGTGATCCTCTACGCCCGCACCGGCGACACGGTCACCGAGGTGGCCCGCGCCTCGGGCACCAAGGCCGAGGTGTCGCAGAAGGTCATCTCCGGACTCGTGTCCGTCCTCGATCGCTAGGATGGGGGCGTGACTTCTTCAGCGCTGCGCCAATTCACGTCCGAATCCGTGACCGAGGGCCATCCCGACAAGATCTGCGACCAGATCAGCGATGCCGTCCTCGACTCCCTCCTGTCCCAGGACCCGCACGCCCGGGTGGCCGTCGAGACCCTCGTCACCACGGGCCTCGTTCACGTCGCCGGCGAGGTGACGACGAGCGGCTACGCCGACGTCGCGAACCTCGTGCGCGAGGTCATCACCGGGATCGGCTACGACTCCTCGGACAAGGGCTTCGACGGGCACTCGTGCGGCGTGTCGGTGTCGATCGGCTCGCAGTCGGCCGATATCAGCTCCGGCGTGACGACCTCGCTCGAGCACCGCAGCGGCACCCACGACCTCGAGGACGAGGGCTCGGCGCTCGGTGCGGGCGACCAGGGGCTGATGTTCGGCTATGCCGACAACTCCACCGACGTCCTCATGCCGCTGCCCATCCACCTCGCCCACCGGCTCTCGGAGCGCCTCACCACGGTCCGGAAGTCCGGTGAGCTCGACTACCTGCGCCCCGACGGCAAGACGCAGGTGACGATCGGCTACGACGGCGACACGCCGGTGAGCATCGAGGCGATCGTCGTCTCCACCCAGCACGATGCCGCCGTGGGCGCCCACCAGCTCGAAACCGACATCCGCCGCACGGTCGTCGACCCGGTGCTCGCCGAGCGCGGTCTCGACACCTCCGGCACCGAATACTTCATCAACCCCGCCGGACCCTTCGTCGTGGGCGGGCCGATGGGCGACGCCGGTCTCACCGGACGCAAGATCATCGTCGACACCTACGGCGGCTTCTCCCGCCACGGCGGCGGCGCCTTCTCCGGCAAGGACCCCTCGAAGGTCGACCGCTCGGGCGCCTACGCGATGCGCTGGGTGGCGAAGAACGTCGTCGCGGCCGGACTCGCCGACCGCGCCGAGGTCCAGGTCGCCTACGCGATCGGCTCCTCCCGGCCGGTGGGCCTCTACGTCGAGACTTTCGGCACGGAGACCGTGGACCCGGAGAAGATCGCGGCAGCGATCCGCAGCGTGTTCGACCTCCGTCCCGCGAAGATCATCGAGGCGCTCGACCTGCGGCGCCCGATCTACTCCGCGACCTCGACCTACGGCCACTTCGGCCGGACCGAGGACACCTTCACGTGGGAGAGGACCGACCGCGCCGAGGCGCTGCGCCGCGAGGTGAGCTGATCTCCCGATGAGCGGCGATCCGCGCGACGCGGCCCCGGGACTCTTCGAGGCGCCGACCGGCTCAGCCCTCGCACCGGTGCCCGAGGGCGACGGGCTCGGGGGAGTCCTGCGGGTGCGCGGCGGCATCACCCCGGCCGACGGCCTGCCCGTCGCCGCCGTCCTCGTCGAGACCCAGCTGCCGCACCTCGCCCGGCCCTTCGACTACGCGGTGCCCGCGAAGCTCGACGCGACCGCGCAGCCCGGCGTGCGGGTGCGGGTACGCTTCGCCGGGCGGCTGACCTCGGGCTTCATCCTCGAACGGCGTGAGGTCACCGAGCACGTCGGCGAGCTCGCCGCGCTCGAACGCGTGACCTCCCCGCTGCCCGTCCTCAACCCGTCTCTGCTGACGCTGTGCCGGGCGATCGCGGACCGGTACGCCGGGACGCTGCCCGATGTGCTGCGGCTCGCGATCCCGCCGCGCCACGCCCGTGCAGAGAAGCGCGCGCTCGGCCGGCCCGAGCGCCTGCTCTCGGAGCCCGCGCTCGTCCAGGTGGCCGGGGAGGTCACCCCGCGCGCCGACGAGCCGCCGGCCTTCCACGACTACCTCGCCGCGCTCGAATCCTGGGCCGCGGAGCCGGGCCCGGAGGATGACGCGGGTACGGATGGTGATGCGGGTGCGGTGCGCGGGCCGCGCGCCGCCTGCGCCGTGCTGCCCGGCGATGACCCCGGCACGGGGTGGATCCACCTCGGCCTGCGGGCCGCCGCTCCCGTCCTCGCCGCAGGGCGCAGCGTGCTCTGGCTCGTGCCCGACCACCGGGAGCTCGCCGCACTCGAGGCGCGCCTCGGCGACCTCGCCCCGGTCACGGTCCGGCTCTCGGCGGACCAGGGTCAGGAGGAGCGCTGGGACGCGTGGGTGTCCGCACTCACCGGGCGCGCGCGCCTCGTCATCGGCACCCGGGCCGCGGCCTTCGCGCCGCTGCCGGACCCGGGACTCGTCATCTGCTTCGACGACGCAGACGGCTCCTATCTCGAGCAGCGCGCGCCCTACCCGCACGCCCGTGAAGTGCTGCTCACCCGGGTGCAGCTCGAAGGGTCCGCGCTGCTCCTCCTCGACTACGGGCGGAGCGTGGAGACCCAGCACCTCGCCGACTCCGGCTGGGTGGGGAACATCGTGGCCCCGCGCGAGCTCCGTCGGCAGGCGGCTCCGCTCGTGTTCGTGCCCGACCCCGACGGCGACCCGGGCTCCGCCGGCCGCCTCCCGCCTCGTGCCTTCGAGCTCGTCCGCGATGCGCTCGGCCGCTCGCGCCGGGCGCCGTCGGCGCCGGGTGCGGTGCTCGTCCAGGTGCCGCGTGCGGGCTATCTGCCGGTCATCGCGTGCGCCCGCTGTCGGACGGTGACCCGCTGTCCGCAGTGCGAGTCGAAGCTCACCGCCGCCTCGATCCTGGGCCCCTTCGCGTGCCGGCGATGCGGGTACCGGGCCGATTCGGTGACGTGCCGGGAGTGCTCCGCGACCGCCGTGCGCTCGGTGGTGAGCGGGCTCGACAAAGTGTACGAGGAGCTCGGAAGGGCGTTCCCGGGCGCACTCATCGTCCGGTCCGGCGGTGACCGGGTGCTCGGCGCGGTGGATCCGGAGCCGAGCATCGTCGTCGCGACGACCGGTGCGGAGCCCTATGTCGAAGGCGGGTACGCCTCGGCGCTGCTGCTCGACACGCTGTGGCCGGGGCCGGGGCTCCGTTCGACGGAGCAGGCGATCGCGCGTCGCCTGCGCGGTGCCTCGCTCGTGCGATCGCACTCCGCGGGTGGCCGGGTGCTGCTGCTCGACGAGGACGAGGCGGTGCAGCGTGTGGTGAGCCGGTTCGAGCCCATCCCGTGGGCGGCGGAGCAGTCCGCGGACCGGGCCGCGCTCGGGCTGCCGCCGGCGGCGCGGACGGTGACGATCAGCGGCGGGCGCGAGGCCGTGGGAGAGGTCATCGCGGTGCTGCGGGAGACCGCCGAGGTGCGCGAGCTCATCGCGGAGGACGAGCCGTACTCGGTCGTCGTGGGCTTCACGATCGCCGACGGCCGCGCAGTGACGACGCGCCTCGCCGCAGAGGTCGCATCGCGGTCGATGCGCGGAGCCGACATCGTCGCGGTCCGCGTCGACGACCCCGACGCGCTGTAGGCGCGGGGCGGGCGCGCTGGGTCCGAGGCGCGGCGGCTTGAGGCGCGGCGGCTCGAGTCGCCGGTTCGAGCTGCCAGTTCGAACTGCCACCTTGAGGCGCCCGCTCGAGTCGCCATCTTCGAGCGTCACCGTGAGGCGCTGTCTTGAGTCACCGGGTGGGGAGACTGACTGAATGCGCCTGCCGGTGCCTGTGCCGCTCGGCGGTCTCGGCCGGGTGACGAGTCGGGGAACCGTGAGGCCCGGGAACCATGCACCGGACCGAGGTGTCCTCAGGTCGGGGGAGTTGTCCGGGGCTGTGTTTGGGCCGACCGGAGATATTGCCCGCAGTTGCTCGCGGTTTCGGGAAGCCGGGGAGTCGCGTACGTTCTCTGGATATCTCCAGTCATGGGGCTCGCGCGCTGGGTCGGGCTGTCGTGGTGCCGGGGGCGCCGTGAACCGGGCAGAGCTGTCCTCGTATCGGGGGAGTCGTCCGGGGCTGTGTCATGGAGCCGATCCGTGCGGTCGGATCCGGCAGGATCCATCTGTGGCTGTCGGATTGCTCGCCTCGCAATCTGACCCTTCATTTCTAGCGGCGTCCCTGCGCAGAGTGGAATGGGTTTCCACAATCGATGATGCAGGCGAAAGAATATTCAGATTAATATCGAACACCCTGTGGATAACACGGCTGTTCGACGCTTTCAGCCCATCCTGTGTCCGTGGGTCCCGATAGCCTGGAACCACTCGCACAGCACACCCGACCAAACCCCAGTATCCACTGTCCCGTACCCGTTCCCCGATCGATTCCCGACACCCGTCCCCGAAGGAGGTGACCTCCGATGACCGCACCCACCGTCCACCCCGACAACACCGCTCCCCACGATCCTGACCCCCGCGACCCCGATCCCCGCGACCCCGCCGGTCACCCCTTCGGTGAGCGTCCTGCTCTCATCCGACTGCGGGACTCGGTGGCCGCCCATGATCGGGTGATGCTCGCCCGGATGCAGCTCATCGCCGAGACCATCGTCGAGGAATGCCTCGACCGCACCCCCGACTGCACCACCTGCACCGGAACCGGCTGCCCGGGGTGTGGGCGGGACCGCTACGGGCTGCCTGCCGACGGGTCGCTCGCCCACTGGGTGCTCGAACGCGTCACCGGCGAACACCTGACCTGCCTCGCCGCGGTCCTCGACACCACCATCACACGCGCCTACACCGCCGCCCGCGAAGCACTCATCGCGACGTTCAGCCTGCGGGCCTGCCACGACCGCGCCACCACCGGAATCCTGCGCTACGAGCGCCTGCAGTACGCCGCCCGCCGCGCCCACCGACTCGGGCATGAGAAACTCGCAGCGCTCGATGCGGGGATCACCGCACTGCGTCCCGATCTGTCGTGGGAAGCCTATTGCCGGGCGGTCAACGAGCTCATCCGGATGCTCACCGATGACGAGGAGCAGGAGGAGCAAGTGCGGGAGAACCGGCGGGTCGATTTCTGGCGCAGCGATGCCCGGGAAGGACGTCTACTCCTCACCGGTCCCCTCGAGCCCCTGCACGCCCTGCACCGCCGCCTCGAGGCCACCGCCCGCGCCATCCGCTCCACCCACACCTCGACCTTCGGCGAGCAGCTGCCGGCCGGGGCGCAGATCGCAGACGATCGCACCATCCCGCAGCTGATGTTCGACCTCCTCACCGCCACCGCCCCGAGCACCCACGTCGAGATCACCACCCCGAACGACACCGCCGGTTCCGACGACGCCTGCAGTCAGGACGCAGGCGCGTTCACTGCTGAGGGGAGTACCGCAGATCCGAATCCAGGACTCTTCCCCTCCACCGGTGATACCGATGCAGGTGAAGCAGGCCCGGACGGGCGCGTGCGGCAACATGTCACGGTGACGTGTCCGTCGAATCAGGACTGGCTGCGCAGACAGGCCACCGTCGTCATCACCGTTCCCTTCCTCACCCTCACCGGACACGCCACACTGCCCGGCACCTGGTCCGACGGCACCCCCATCCCCGCCGACCTCGCCCGCAGACTCGCCGCCGGGTCGGAGAAATTCACCCGCATCCTCACCGACCCCACCACCGGCGCCATCTGCCCCGAGATTGCACAGTCCTACACGCTGCCGGCCGGAATGCGCACCACGCTGAACCAGACCTGGGCCTGGTGCACCGCCCCGGGCTGCACGCGGCGAGCCGAGACCAGCGAAGCCGACCACATCACCCCCTTCGACCACGCCGCTCCTGCTCGTGGCGGGCGGACGGACTTCGACAACCTCCACCCCCTGTGCAAGCAGCACCACCAGATGAAGACCGAGCGGACCCTGCGCCTGCACCGCACCACCGACGGACTCATCTGCTGGCAATTCGCCCACGGCATCACCCACACCACCACACCGGCCGACAGGCCCGCCGATCGCGAGGCTGCGCGCCTCACCCGCCGCCTCCTCGGCCTGACCGACTCCGACGACCCCGACCCGCCACGGAGCACATCCCAAGAGAGGCCACCCGACGGCCCGAGCACCGGAACACCGGACGACCCCGATGACGACCCACCGGATCGTCCCGATGGCGGACCCCCGCGTGACCCTGATGACGGCCCGCCGGACCGCGAACCGGACGGCACCGCGTCGCGCAGCTCTCGTGCTTCTGTCGTCATCGATCCCTGGGAGTGCTGGGAGAAGGCGCCCCAGTCTGATATCGATGACACCGAGTCGGCCGACCCCCGGCCGGATTCCACCCGGCCGCAACCCGCCGCGTCCGTCGACAGCACAACTGCGAACAGCAGGAAGAGCGATCGCTTCGCGCACACCGGCGTTGCGACAGACTGCCAGCCCGACCGCAGGAATAGTGGCGCAGCGCACGCGGAGACCGGTTCCGGAGCGACTGTCCTGGGTGTGTCGGTCTCCGGAGGGTCAGTCACCGGACGATCGGCCAGTGCAGATCGGTCCGCTGGGGGATCGGTGATGAGAACGCCGGCGGTCGAGCGACTCGCAAACGATACCGACACCGGGAGTGCGACCGAGGCATCGACCGGTCCTCCCGCCGGTGGCAGCGACCCCTGGTGGCACGCCGACGACGACCCGCCGCCCTTCTGAGACCCGCCGATCTTATGAGAGCCACCGCCCATGTGAGGCCCGCAGCCCATCAGTGACCCGCAGCCCTTGTGAGAGCCACCGCCCCTCCAAAGACAGTGCTCTTCTGGGGACAGCGCCCTCGGATCACCGCCGCTCTTCCGGGATGGACCGGGCGACGACACTTTCCAGTGCCTGATCCCCTGGAACCGGAGTTCCGACGTGAGAGAATCGAGTGAGGGCTTGTCCCAGTGCGACTCCCGAGGCCCCGCAGACGATCGCCGCTGTGGATGCAAGCAGATCAGTCGACGAACGTGGCTCTGTCAACGCGCGTGCGCCGATTGGCTCACGTGGATCTATCGACGCATGTGGAGCGGTCGCGGCGCACGAAAGGGAGTCCTGTATGTCATCCGGCATCGATCTCGACTATCCGTTCTCCGGCCGCTGGCTCGTCCAGAACAGCCCGGCCGACAGGATTCCCAGCCATGGCACCCATCGGTTCGCCACATCGCATGCGATCGATTTCGTGCCGGTCGGGGAGGATTCGCGCACTGCTCCGATCACGTTCAGCGGGCTCGTCCGACCGGAGCCCCCGGAGCGCTTCCCGGGTTTCGGTCGGCCGATCCTCGCCCCTGCCGATGGTGCTGTGGTCGCGGTGCATGATGCGGAGCCCGACCATCGGGCTCACCGCGGCCTGCCGTCGATCGGCTATGCGCTGACCCAGCCACGTCGAGTCGCGGCGGGGTGGACGGCACTTGCGGGGAACCACGTGTTCATCGAACGCGGGGGCATCGTCGTCGCTCTCTGCCATCTGCAGCTGGGGAGTGCTGCTGTCCGGACGGGGCAGCACGTGCGCGCCGGCGAGCTCATCGGCCGGTGCGGGAACTCGGGCAACAGCACTGAACCCCATCTGCACATCCAGGCGATCGACGGCACGCACATCGAGGGCGCGAACGCGGTGCCGATGACCTTCCGGGGATCCCTGCCGCGGAACCGCGAGATCGTCGACGTCCCGCTGGCGCACGGAGTCGGATGACGCAGTCGTGACCGGGCGGACCCACCCCGGTGCACCTCGATCGCACTGCCGTACCGGCGCGCACGCCCCGCGCCGTAGACTGGATCCTCGTGAGACTGATCTTCGCCGGAACCCCCCACGTCGCCGTGCCCTCCCTCGAGGCGCTGCTCGCCTCCGAGCACGAGGTCGTCGCCGTGCTCACTCGGCCCGATGCGCCTGTCGGCCGCAAGCGCGTTCTCACCCCCAGCCCGGTCAAGGTCCGCGCGCAGGCCGCCGGGATCCCGGTCCTCGAGGCCGACCGGCTGCGCGGCGACATCCTCACCGAGATCGAATCCCTCGCCCCGGACGCCGTCGCCGTGGTCGCCTACGGCGCGATCGCCGGCCCACGCGCCCTCGCCGCGGCCGCCCACGGCTGGTTCAACCTCCACTTCTCCCTGCTCCCGGCCTGGCGGGGTGCGGCACCCGTGCAGCGCGCGATCATGGCCCGGCAG
The DNA here is from genome assembly GCF_040656435.1 of Brevibacterium sp. NPDC049920. Lineage (NCBI taxonomy): Bacteria > Bacillati > Actinomycetota > Actinomycetes > Micrococcales > Brevibacteriaceae > Brevibacterium > Brevibacterium sp. NPDC049920. The sequence goes on along the minus strand of NZ_JBFAMF010000002.1, from coordinate 90,142 downwards.
ACCGGCTCCGGTGTCACCGTGTTCCGGATCGACACCGGCATGGACACCGGAGACGTCGTCGCCCAGGCCGCCTTCGAGCTCCCGGAGGCCGACGCCGGTGCTGTCCTCGACGACTACGCCGAGCGCGGTGCACCCGTGCTCGTCGCCGCGCTCGACGCCGTCGCCGCCGGCACCGCGGACTACCGGCCGCAGGCGGGGGAGTCCTCCCACGCGGACAAGATCACCCCGGACGAGGCGCGCCTCGACTTCCGCGCCTCCGCGCCCGAGGTGTCCGCCCGCGCCCGCGGAGTCACCCCGCAGCCCGGCGCCTGGGCTCTCATCGATGGGAAGCGGACCAAGCTCTTCGGCGTCCGGGTCCACCGCAGCGGCAGCTCCGATCACACCGCCCCCACGGACCCCCGGACTGCGCCTCCGACGGACCCCCAGACGGGCTCTCCGACGGACCCTCAGACCGAACCTCCGACAGATCCCCGGACGGATCCTCGGCCGGGGGCTCCGGCAGGCCCCTCGGCTGACCTCCCGCCCGGCCGGCTGACCCGGCGCGGGGACGCCGTCGTCATCGGCACCGGCGACGGCGCCGTGTCCGTCACCGGGATCCAGCCCTTCGGCAAGCCCCGCATGTCCGCGCTCGACTTCCATCGCGGCCACGGCGACATCGACTTCGACCTCGAGGAGACCCCGTGACATCGGACGAATCCAAGAACCACGACCGGCAGCACCACGACCGTCAGCCCCGCGACCGGCAGCGAGACGACCGGCAGCCCCGTGACAGGCAGGGCGATGATCGGCCGCGCCACGACCGCCGCACCTCCGGCCCTCGTGACTCAGGCCCCCACCACCACGACCGCCGGGGCTCAGGGCCCCGCGACCACGACCGTCGGGGGCCCCGTCAGCCGCGCCCGCCGCGCGCCGACCTCCCGCGGACCCTGGCCTGGGAGGTGCTGCGCGACGTCGAGCTCGAGGATGCCTACGCCAACCTCCTGCTGCCCGGCAAGCTCGCCCGCACCCGCCTCACCGGCCCCGACGCCGCCCTCGCCACCGAGCTGACCTACGGCACGCTGCGCGGCATCGGACTCTACGACGCGATCATCACCGTCGCCGCGGGCCGCCCCGCCGCCGACATCGACCCGCCCGTGCGCGCCGCGATGCGGATGGGCGCCCACCAGCTGCTGAATATGCGCGTCGCCGACCACGCCGCGGTGTCCGAGACCGTCGGCGTCGTCAAGGCCCACCACGACGCCCGGGCCGGCGGATTCGTCAACGCCGTCCTCCGGCGCATCTCCGAGCGCACCCGCGAGGAATGGCTCGACACCGTCACCGCGGACGTCGATCCCACCCGGGAGCTCGAGATCGAGACCTCCCACCCGGCCTGGATCATCCGCGCCCTGCGCCAGGCGCTCGTCGCCCACGGCCGCGACGCCGGTGAGCTGCGCGCGGTGCTCGATGCCGACAACGCCCCGGCCAAGGTCTGCCTGAGCGTCCTGCCCGGCCTCGCCGACCGCGCCGACGTCGCCGACCGGGTCGGCACCCCGACCCCGCTCTCGCCCCTCGGCGTCCACCTCGACCACGGCGCCCCGCTCGACGTGCCCGAGGTGCGCGAGGGCACCGCCCGGGTGCAGGACGAAGGCTCCCAGCTCGTCGCCCTCGCACTCACCCGGCCCGAGGCGCCCGCCGGGGCGTGGCTCGACCTGTGCGCCGGACCCGGCGGCAAGACCGCCGTGCTCGGCGCGGTCGCCGCGGGCACCGGTGATCGTGTCATCGCCGTCGACACCTCCGACCACCGGGCCGACCTCGTCGAGGACTCGACCCGGGCACTGTCCGAGGTCGTCGAGGTGTTCGCCGCCGACGGGCGCGAGTTCGGCACCGACCACGCCGAGCAGTTCACCCGCGTCCTCGTCGACGTGCCCTGCTCCGGCCTCGGTGCGCTGCGCCGCCGGCCCGAGGCCCGCTGGCGCCGCACCCCGAAGGACGTCAACACCCTCGGGCCCATCCAGCGCGAGCTCCTCGCCGCCGCGATCAGCGCCGCGATGCCCGGCGGCGTCATCGCCTACACCACCTGCTCGCCCCACCACGTCGAGACCCTGCTCGTCGTCGAAGAGCTCGCCGCCGCGGAGTCCTCCGCCGTCGAGATGCTCGACGCCGCCCAGGTGCTCGCCGAGGTCACCGGCCGCCCGGCCGAGGAGTTCGCCTCCGCACCGGTGGCCGGGGGCCGCTGCGCGCAGCTGTGGCCCGACGTCCACGGAACCGACGGCATGTTCCTCGCCCTGATGCGGAAGAAGTAGGATTCCCCCGTGACCATCCACATCAATCCGAGCATCCTGTCCTGCGACTTCGCCGACCTGCGCGGCGAGCTCGCCGCGATCGCGAACGCCGACATGGCCCACGTCGACGTCATGGACAACCACTTCGTGCCGAACCTCACCTTCGGCCCGCCGGTGGTCGAGCGGATCCGCGCCGTGTCCCCGATCCCGCTCGACGCGCACCTCATGATCACCGACGCCGACCGCCACGCACCCGTCTACGCGGAGCTCGGCTGCGCCTCGGTGACCTTCCACGCCGAGGCCGCCGCCGCCCCGGTCCGGCTGGCCCGGGAGATCCGGCGCCTCGGCGCGAAGGCGAGCCTCGCCCTCAAGCCGGCGACCCCGATCGAGCCCTACGTCGACCTCCTCGGCGAGTTCGACCAGATCCTCATCATGACCGTCGAGCCCGGGTTCGGCGGCCAGTCCTTCCTCGACGTGTGCCTGCCGAAGATCCGCCGCACCCGCGAGGCGATCAGCGCCTCCGGCCTCGACATCCTCCTCCAGGTCGACGGGGGAGTGTCCGCCGCGACCGTCGACCGCGTCGTCGACGCCGGCGCGAACGTGCTCGTCGCCGGCTCGGCCGTCTACGGCGCGGACAGCCCGGCCGCCGCCATCGACGAGCTCCGCACCCGCGCCGCCGCCCACGCGCACTGACCCGAGGGGGGATTCCATGGAGATCTTCACCTGGCTCAACACGCCGATCTTCGAGCTGCTGGGCAATCCCGTCCCGTGGTCGGACTTCCTCGGCAACATCTGTGCGCTCGCCACGGTGTTCCTCGCGCTGCGCCGGAACATCCTGTCCTGGCCGGTGCAGATCCTCGGCTCGATCCTCCTGTTCTCCGCGAGCGTCTCCGCCGGCCTCGGCGGCAACGCCTCCCGCCAGGTCGTCATCATCGTCGCCGCGATCTGGGGCTGGAGCCAGTGGAAGCGCTCGCGTGAGCAGACCGGTGAGATCCAGGTCCGCTGGGCGACGTGGAAGGAGCGGATCCTCCTCGTCCTCGCGCTGCTCGTCGGCACCGTCGCCTTCGGCGCGGTGCTCTCCGCCGGCGGCTGGTCGTGGAACCCCTACCCGGACGCCTACATCTTCGTCGGCTCGCTCGTCGCGATGTACGCCCAGGGCCGCGCGATCGTCGAGTTCTGGTTCGTCTGGCTCGCCGTCGACCTCGTCGGCATCCCGCTGGCGATCATGGGCGGGCTGGCCTTCTCCGGCATCGTCTACTTCATCTTCCTCATCATGGTGGTCGTCGGGATCATCGACTGGGCCAAGCGCTCCCGGCAGACGATCTCCTCGCCGATCGCCCAGTCCCAGACGGTGACCGGCCGCCCCGATTGAGCGAGCGAGGTCACGTTCCCGAGGTGCGGACGGGCCCCGGCGCGCGCCCGCCCATGCACTAGGCTGGGACACCGTGAAGACCTTCGAAGAGCTGTTCGCCGAACTCACCGCCAAGGCCGCCGCCCGACCGGCCGGATCCGCCACCGTCGCCGAGCTCGACGCCGGGGTCCACGCGATCGGCAAGAAGGTCGTCGAGGAGGCCGCCGAGGTGTGGATGGCCGCCGAGTACCAGACCGACGAGGAGCTCGCCGAGGAGATCTCGCAGGCCCTCTACCACCTCCAGGTCATGATGATCGCCCGCGGCCTCACGCTCGACGACGTCTACCGCAAGCTCTGAATCCCGGATCCTCGAAAGGACATCATGCTCCGTGTCGCAGTGCCCAACAAGGGCGCGCTGTCGGAATCGGCCACGACGATGCTGCGGGAGGCCGGCTACTCCCTGCGGCTCAACTCCAAGCGCCTCGTCCATCGCGACATCGACAACGACATCGAGTTCTTCTACCTGCGGCCCCGTGACATCGCGACCTACATCGGCCGCGGCATCCTCGACATCGGGATCACCGGGCGCGACCTGCTGCTGGAGTCCGAGGCGGAGGCCGACGAGGTCATGCAGCTCGGCTTCGGCCGCTCCGCCTTCCACTACGCGGCGGAGGAGGGCACCTACTCCGACCCCGCCGAGCTCGCCGGGAAGACCATCGCCACGAGCTACCCCGTGCTCGTCGACCAGGACCTCGCCCGCCGCGGCATCGAGGCGACCACCGTCAAGCTCGACGGCGCCGTCGAGGTGTCGATCGAGCTCGGAGTCGCCGATGCGATCGCCGACGTCGTCGAGACCGGCACCACCCTGCGGATGGCCGGCCTCGAGACCTTCGGCGAGCCGATCCTCATGTCCGAGGGCGTGCTCATCGCCCGCGGCGAGGTCACCAAGCCGGGGGCGGACGTCTTCATCCGGCGCATGCAGTCCGTCATGGTCGCCCGCTCCTACGTGCTCATCGACTACGACATCCGCACCGAGCTGCTCGCCGATGCGATCGCGGTGACCCCGGGCTACGAGAGCCCCACGGTCTCCCAGCTCAACGACCCCGCATGGTCGGCCGTGCGTTCGATGGTCGAGAAGAAGGACTCCCACAAGATCATGGACCGGCTGTACTCGGCCGGGGCACGGGCGATCCTCGTGACCGCGATCGATGCCTGCCGGATGTGAGGTCTTCCGCCCCTACGTGCTGCGGCCCCTGACACTGGTGGCCGCGGTCGCGGTCCTCGCCGCCTTCATCGCCCTGTCCTACGGGCTGGGCACGATCGGCTGGGACGCATGGAAGCCGGTCGACCACATCTGGCTCATCGCCCTCGGCGTCCTCTTCGCCGCGATCCTGTGGCGCCTCGGCTCGGTGCGCGCGATCGCGACCCCCGCATCGCTCACCGTCCGCAACATCGTGCGCACCCGGACCTTCACCTGGCCGGAGATCATCGGCGTGAGCTACTCGACGACGAGCGGACAGCCGTGGCCGCTGCTCGACCTCGCCGACGGCACCACGTATGCGGTGATGGCGATCCAGACCGCCGACGGCGCCCGCGGATTCGCCGCCGCGGGCCGATTGCGTAGACTCGTGGACACGTACGGAACCCCCGACGGCCCCGACAACTGAGGCCGCGCGCGGACCCTCCCACCGGAAGGCAGCCATGTCCCGACCCACGCCCAATCCCCGCACCGCCGGCGCCCTGTCCGGGTACACGGTCGTCGACCTGTCCCGCGCGCTCGCCGGCCCCCACGCAGGGCAGCTGTTCGGCGACCTCGGCGCCCGCGTCATCAAGGTCGAGAACCCCGCCTCCGGCGACGACTCCCGCTCCTGGGGGCCGCCCTTCGTGGGGCCCGCCGACGACCCGCAGGCCACCTACTTCTTCTCCTGCAACCGCAACAAGGAGTCGATCGCGCTCGACCTCAAGAGCGAGGACGGGAAGGCCACCCTGCGCGCCCTCATCGCCCGCGCCGACGTCCTCGTCGAGAACTTCCGCGGCGGCGTGCTCGACCGGCTCGGCTTCTCGACCGCGACCTGCCTCGAGATCAACCCGCGCCTCGTCATCCTCTCGATCACGGGCTTCGGCCACGACGGGCCCGAGGCGCAGCGCGCCGGCTACGACCAGATCGCGCAGGGCGAGGCCGGCCTGATGTCGCTCACCGGCTCCGGACCCGACGACATGCAGAAGGTCGGCGTCCCGATCGCGGACCTGCTCGCCGGCATCTACGGCGCCTACGGCGTCCTCGCCGCCCTCCTCGAGCGCGAGCGCACCGGCCGCGGCAAGGTGGTGCGCACCTCGCTCATCGCCGGCATGGTCGGCGTCCACGCCTTCCAGGGCACCCGCGCCACCGTCGCCGGCGAGGACCCGCGCCCCGGCGGCAACCACCACCCCTCGCTCTCGCCCTACGGCCTGTTCCACTGCGACGGGGGTGCTGTGCAGATCTCCGTCGGCAACGAGGGCCTGTGGCAGCGCTTCTGCGCCGCCTTCGACCTCGACCCCGCCGCCCCGGGGATGGCGACGAACTCCGAGCGGGTGACGAACCGGCCGGCCGTCACCGCCGCGATCGAGGACGTGTTCGCCGCCTACGAGTCCGCGGCGCTGCTCGAGAAGCTCGCCGCCGCCGGCATCCCCGCCGGGATCGTCCGCACCCTCCCCGAGGTCTACGACTGGGAGCAGGCGCTGTCCCAGGGCCTCAAGATCACCGTCGACCATCCCGTCGTCGGCCCGATGGACCTGCCCGGGCCCCCGGTCCGGTTCTTCGACGCCGACGCCGCCGGGGAGACGGAGACCACCGTCACCGAGCACCTCGCGCCGCCGCTGCTCGGCGAGCACGACGCCGTCATCCGCTCCTGGCTCGAGGGCTGAGGGCTATGGCACAGCGACTCGACGCCCGCGGGCTCATCGACCTCGTCGTCGACCCCGGGACCTACACGAGCTGGGACACCACCCCTGTCACCCCGGCCGCCGGGATCGACGCGGACTACGCCGCCGAGCTCGGCCGGGCGGCTCGGAAGTCCGGCGTCGACGAGGCGGTCATCACCGGTGAGGGACTCGTGCGCGGCCGCCGCGTCGCCGTCGTCGCCTGCGAGTTCCGGTTCCTCGCCGGCTCGATCGGCGTCGCCGCCGCCGAGCGGCTCGTGTCCGCGATCGAGCGGGCCACCGCCGAGGGGCTGCCGCTGCTCGCCGGGCCCGCCTCCGGCGGCACCCGGATGCAGGAGGGCACGGTCGCCTTCCTCTCCATGGTCAAGATCACCGCGGCCGTCATGGCCCACAAGCAGTCCGGCCTGCCCTTCCTCGTCTACCTCCGCCACCCAACCACCGGCGGCGTGTTCGCCTCCTGGGGCTCGCTCGGCCACTTCACCGTCGCCGAACCCGGCGCGCTCATCGGCTTCCTCGGCCCGCGCGTGTTCGAGCAGCTCTACGGCCGCGAGTTCCCCACCGGCGTGCAGACCGGGGAGAACCTCCACCGGCTCGGCATCATCGACGCCGTGATCGGTCCCGAGCGGATCGCCGACACCGTCGCGAAGGTGCTCGACGTCCTCATGGGCAGCCGCGAGGTGCCCGCCCCCGTGCCGGACCCCGAGACCGCGCCCGACCCCGCTCCGTCCGGCACCCGGGCCTGGGACATCATCACGGCCTCCCGCAACCCCGAGCGCCCCGGCGTGCGCGAGCTGCTGCGCCACGGCGCCACCCACGTGCTGCCGCTCAACGGCACCAGCCAGGGGGAGAAGGACCCCGGCCTGCTGCTCGCGACCGCGAAGTTCGGCAGCGCGCCGTGCATCGTGCTCGGGCAGGACCGCTACCGGCAGCGCTCCCACGAGCCCATGGGCCCGGCCGCCCTGCGTGAGGCGCGCCGCGGCATGGCGCTCGCCCGCGAGCTCGGCGTGCCCCTCGTCACCGTCATCGACACCCCCGGAGCGGCGCTGTCGAAGCAGGCGGAGGAGGGCGGCCTGGCCGGCGAGATCGCCCGCTCGCTCGCCGATCTCATCACCCTCGAGGCGCCCACCGTGTCGCTGATCATGGGCGAGGGCAGCGGCGGAGGAGCGCTCGCGCTCGTCCCGGCCGACCGCGTGCTCACCGCGCAGAACGGCTGGCTGTCCCCGCTCCCGCCCGAGGGCGCCTCGGCGATCGTCCACCGCGACACCGAGCACGCCCCGGAGATGGCCCAGGCGCAGGGCGTGCAGGCCGAACGGCTGCTCGCCGACGGCGTCGCGGACAGGATCATCGCGGAGGAGCCCGACGCCGCGGCGGAGCCGGAGGCGTTCGTCGCCCGCGTGTCGGCTACCCTCGAACACGAGATCATCGCGCTCATGCGCCAGCCGGCGGACCGCCGCTGGCACCGCCGCATCGAGCGCTACCGCAACCTCGGACTGTGAGGAGCTCCATGGCAGTGTCGGTACGGGTCATCCCCTGCCTCGATGTGGACGCCGGACGCGTGGTCAAGGGAGTGAACTTCACCGGGCTGCGCGACGCCGGGGACCCGGTCGAGCTCGCCCACCGCTACGACGCCGAGGGCGCCGACGAGCTCACCTTCCTCGACGTCACCGCCTCGAGCGGCGACCGGGAGACGACCCTCGACGTCGTCGGCCGCTGCGCCGAACAGGTGTTCATCCCGCTCACCGTCGGCGGGGGAGTCCGCTCGACCGCCGACGTCGACCGCCTGCTGCGGGCCGGGGCCGACAAGGTCGGGGTCAACACCGCAGCCGTCGCCCGGCCCGAGCTCCTCGCCGAGATCGCCGACCGGTTCGGCAATCAGGTGCTCGTGCTGTCCCTCGACGCCCGCCGGGTCCCGCCCGGGGCGGATCCCACCCCCTCGGGCTTCGAGGTCACCACCCACGGCGGCCGCCGGGGCACCGGGATCGACGCGATCGAGTGGACGCGGCGCGCCGCGGAGCTCGGCGCCGGGGAGATCCTCCTCAACAGCATGGACGCCGACGGCACGAAGGCCGGTTTCGACCTCGAGCTCATCTCCGCCGCCCGCGCCGTCGTCGACGTGCCGCTCATCGCCTCCGGCGGGGCCGGTGCCGTCGAGCACTTCGCGCCGGCCGTGCGCGCCGGGGCCGACGCGGTGCTCGCCGCGAGCGTGTTCCACTTCGGGCAGTTCACCGTCGTTGAGGTCAAGGACGCTCTGCGCGCCGAGGGGATCGAGGTCCGATGACACCGCCGACCATCGAGGACGCGCTGCCCGGCGTCGTCTTCAGCCCCGACGGCCTGGTGCCCGTCGTCGTGCAGGAGCACACCACCCGGGAGGTCCTCATGCTCGCCTGGATGGATGCCGAGGCGCTGCGCCGCACCGCGACCACCGGGCGGGCCACCTACTGGTCGCGCTCGCGGGGCGAGTACTGGGTCAAGGGGGAGACCTCCGGGCACGTCCAGCACGTGCGCGGGCTCGCCCTCGACTGCGACGCCGACACCGTGCTCCTCACCGTCGACCAGACCGGCCCGGCCTGCCACACGAACACCGCCACCTGCTTCACCGGGAGGGAGATCGATGTCCGTCACCCCGACGCGTGAGGAGTTCCGGGCCCTCGGCGCCGACCACCGCCTCGTGCCCCTGTACACGACCGTGCTCGCCGACTCCGAGACCCCGCTGAGCATCTACCGCCGGCTCGCCGGCGGTCGGCCCGGCGGGTTCCTCCTCGAATCGGCGACGAGCGGAGTGTGGAGCCGCTACTCCTTCATCGGCCGCCACCCGATCGCCACCCTCACCGAGGTCGACGGCGAGGTCGCCTGGCTCGGCACCCCGCCGGCCGGCGCCCCGACGAGCGGCGACCCGCTCACCGCCCTGCGCGCCACCCTCGAGCTGCTCCACATCGACGTCCCGCACCCCGACCTGCCGCCGATGATCTCGTCCCTCGTCGGCTACCTCGGCTGGGACGTCGTGCGCCGCTTCGAGCGGCTCGGCCACGGCCCGCTGCCGGAGGACGCGGTGCCCGAGCTCAGCCTGTCGATCCCCGGCGACGTCGCGATCTTCGACCACTCGACCTCCCGGGTCACCCTCGTGGCGAACGTCGTCAACGTCGACGGCCGCGACTCCGGCATCGATGCCGCCTACGACACCGGGCGCGCCCGGCTCGCGGCGATGATCGACGACCTGCTCGCCCCGGCCCCCTCGACCGTCGCCGTCCACACTCCGCTCGAGCCCGAGGTCAAGCCGCGCACCCCGCGCGAGGAGTACCTCGAGTCCGTGCTCACCGCCAAGCAGGAGATCGTCGACGGGGAGATCTTCCAGGTCGTGCTCGGGCAGCGCTTCGACTCGCCCTGCGATGCCGACCCGCTCGACGTCTACCGGATGCTGCGGACCACGAACCCGAGCCCCTACATGTACCTCCTCGACGTCCCGACCCCCGACGGGCGGCCGCTGAGCATCGTCGGGTCCTCGCCCGAGGCGCTCGTCACCGTCAAGGCCGGACACGTCGTCACCCATCCGATCGCCGGCTCCCGGCCGCGCGGGGCGACGCCGGAGGAGGACCACGAGCTCGCCCGCGACCTGCTCGCGGACGAGAAGGAGCGCGCCGAGCACCTCATGCTCGTCGACCTCGCCCGCAACGACCTCTCGAAGGTCTGCGAACCCGGCAGCGTCGACGTCGTCGAGTTCATGGAGATCGAGCGCTACAGCCACATCATGCACATCGTGTCGACCGTCACCGGCAGCCTCGATCGGCGGTGCAGCGGGGTCGATGTGCTCGCCGCGACCTTCCCCGCCGGCACCCTGTCCGGAGCGCCCAAGCCGCGCGCGCTCGAGATCATCGATCGGCTCGAGCCGACCGCGCGCGGCGTCTACGGCGGGGTCGTCGGCTACCTGTCCTTCACGGGCGACCTCGACGTCGCGATCGCGATCCGCACCGGCATCATGCGCCCCGGGGTGATCAGTGTGTCCGCCGGCGCCGGGATCGTCGCCGACTCCGTGCCCGACACCGAGTACATCGAGACGCAGAACAAGGCCGCCGCGGTGCTCCGCGCCGCCGCCGCGGCCCACACCCTGCGCACCCCCGGGACGGAACCGGAGCGGACCGCGGGGGCACCCCGGTGACGAAGGCGCGCGGCATCCTCGCCCTCCTCGTGTCCGCGGCCGCCCTGTGGATCGTCGCCGGTCGCACGTGGATCACCGCCGCCGCGGACCCCACCACCCCGGTACCCGGTGTCGCCCAGGCGACCGCCGAGGCGCCCGGGAACTCCCCGCTGCTCGTCTCATGCGCCGCGATCATCGCCGTCATCGCGCTCCTCTTCGGCCTCCTCGAACGGGTCGGGCGCTGGGTGGTCGGCGGCGTCGCGGTGCTCGCCGCGCTCGGCTACTCCGGTGTCGCACTCGCCACGATGCTCGCCGACCGGCCCCACACGGCGTGGCCCGGCGTCGGCCTCGTGCTCGGTCTCGCGGTCGCCGCCGTCGCGGCGTGGGTGACGCGCGCGAGCGGCCGCTGGCAGGCCTCGGCCCGCTACGAGCGCAGCAGCGCGGCCGACGACGGGGAGCCCGGCGCGGATCCCACCCGCACCTGGGACGCGCTGTCCCGCGGGGAGGACGTATGAGCGGATCCCGCATCGCGGGTCGGGGCGCGACCCGGCCCGCCCTCGTGAGACAATGACGGCACGCAGCCCCAGAGAAGGAGAACCATGACAGAGATCATCGCGCGCGACGGCACCGGAGACCTCGACCGGTCGTCCATCGACTACACCGCGGTCCAGGATCCCGGACACGGCAACACCGTCGCCGGCTGGACCGGCGTCTTCATCATCTTCGCCGGCGCGATCATCGCCACCTTCGGCAGCGTCGCCGGCAACTGGACCGTCTTCTGGGCCGGCATCATCGTCTGTGCCATCGGCCCCATCGTCGGCCTCGTGCTGCGTGCCGCGGGCAAGGGCGGGAAGCAGAAGTCGGGCCACCACCGGTGACCGTGCTCGACGCCATCGTGGCCGGGGTCCGCGAGGACCTCGGGCCGCGTGAGTCCGCAGTCCCCCTGGCCGAGATCCGCGCCCGGGCGGCGGCCGCCGCCCCGGTGCGGCCGCTGCTCCCGCGGGCGCCCGGCGATTTCGGCATCATCGCCGAGGTCAAGCGGTCCTCGCCCTCGAAGGGCGCCCTGTCCGACATCGCGGACCCGGCCGCCCTCGCCTCCGCGTACGCCGCCGGTGGCGCGGCCGCGATCAGCGTGCTCACCGAGGAGCGCCGCTTCGGCGGCAGCCTCGCCGACCTCGATGCCGTGCGCGCCGCGGTCGACGTGCCGCTCCTGCGCAAGGACTTCGTCGTCACCGAGTACCAGGTCCACGAGGCCCGCGCCCACGGCGCCGACATCGTCCTCCTCATCGTCGCCGCGCTGAGCGAGTCCCAGCTCGCCGAGCTCCACGGTCTCGCCACCGAGCTCGGTATGGCCGTGCTCGTCGAGGCGCACACCCCTGACGAGGTCGCCGCGGCGGCAGCCCTCGAGGCGCCGCTCATCGGCATCAACACGCGCAACCTCAAGGACCTCACCGTCGATCTCGCGCGGTTCGCCCCGCTCGCCGCCGACTGCCCGCCCGCGGCGGTGCTCGTCGGCGAATCCGGCGTCACCGACGCCGGGGACGTCACCGCCTTCGCCGACGCCGGGGCCGACCTCGCGCTCGTCGGCGAGGCGCTCGTCACCGGCGGCCGCCCGCAGGAGGCCGTCGCGGAGTTCACCGCCGCGGGCCGCGCCGCAGTCGCCGCCCACCGCTGAGCCCCACCCGCCGCCTCCGGCACGCCCGCGCGCCGCTCCACTCGCCGCATCCGATCCCGAAGGACCTCATGGACCACGAGCTGTTCTCATCACCGGCCTCCGAACTGCCCCAGGGCCCGTACTTCGGGACGTTCGGCGGCCGCTTCATCCCGGAAGCGCTCATCAGCGCCCTCGACGAGATCACCGACGCCTTCGCCAAGGCGACCGTCGACCCCGGGTTCGTCGCCGAGCTCCACCGCCTCCACCGCGACTACACCGGCCGCCCGAGCCTGCTCACCGAGGCCCCGCGCTTCGCCGAGCACGCCGGTGGTGCCCGGATCCTCCTCAAGCGCGAGGACCTCAACCACACCGGCAGCCACAAGATCAACAACGTCCTCGGGCAGGCGCTGCTCGCACAGCGGATGGGCAAGACCCGTCTCATCGCGGAGACCGGGGCCGGCCAGCACGGCGTCGCGACCGCCACCGCTGCCGCCCTCATGGGACTCGAGTGCCGGATCTACATGGGCGCCCAGGACACCGAGCGGCAGGCCCTCAACGTCGCCCGGATGCGGCTCCTCGGTGCCGAGGTCATCGCCGTCGAGGCCGGATCCCGCACCCTCAAGGACGCGATCAACGCGACCTTCCGCGACTGGGTCGCGAGCGTCGACACCACCCACTACGTGTTCGGCACCGTCGCCGGCCCGCACCCCTTCCCCATGCTCGTGCGCGAGTTCCAGCGGATCATCGGGCTCGAGGCGCGCGCCCAGATCGAGGAGCTCGTCGGCCGCCTGCCCGACGCCGTCACCGCCTGTGTGGGCGGCGGGTCCAACGCGATGGGCATGTTCCACGCCTTCATCCCCGACTCCGGGGTCCGGCTCGTCGGGTGCGAGCCCGGCGGCGACGGGGGAGAGCTCCACGCCGCGTCCCTCACCCGGGGCACCGAGGGCGTGCTCCACGGCGCCCGCTCGATGATGCTCCAGGACGACGACGGACAGACGATCGAGAGCCATTCGATCTCCGCCGGCCTCGACTACCCCGGGGTCGGTCCCGAGCACGCTTGGCTCCACGACTCCGGCCGGGGCGAGTACCGGGCGATCACCGACGCCGAGGCGATGGAGGCCTTCCGGCTGCTCGCCCGCACCGAGGGCATCATCCCCGCGATCGAGAGCGCCCATGCTCTGGCCGGGGCGCTCCAGCTCGGCCGCGAGCTCGGGCCCGATGCCGTCATCGCCGTGTGCCTGTCCGGCCGCGGCGACAAGGACGTCGACACGGCGGGGAAGTACTTCGGCTACTTCGACGCGAACAACGAGGAGGACTGATGAGCACCGCACCCGTGCTCCGCGCCTGCGCGGCGGAGAACCGCGCCGCCTTCATCGGCTACCTGCCGGTCGGCTATCCCGACGTGCCCGGCTCGCTCGACGCGATGCGCGCCCTCGTCGCCGGCGGCGTCGACATCGTCGAGGTCGGCATGCCCTACAGCGACCCCGGGATGGACGGCCCGGTCATCGAGGCCGCGGGCGTCACCGCGCTCGCCGGCGGGGTGCGCACCCGCGACGTCCTCACCGCGATCGAGGCCGTCCGCGAGGCCGGCGCAGCGGCGGTGACGATGACGTACTGGAACATCGTCGAGCGCTACGGGGTCGAGGCGTTCGCCCGCGACCTCGCCGCGGCCGGCGGCAGCGGCATCGTCACCCCCGACCTCGTCCCGGACGAGGCGGGGGAGTGGATCGCGGCCTCCGACGCCCACGGGCTCGATCGGATCTTCCTCGTCGCGCCGTCCTCGAGCCCCGAGCGGCTCGCCTACGTCGCCGGCAGCTCGCGCGGCTTCGTCTATGCCGCCTCGACGATGGGCGTCACCGGCACCCGCGCCGAGGTCGGCTCCGCGGCCGCCCAGCTCGTCGCCGACACCCGCTCGGCCGGCGCCGAGCACGTGTGCGTGGGACTCGGCGTGTCGACGCGCGAGCAGGCCGCCGAGGTCGCGGCCTACGCCGACGGGGTCATCGTCGGCTCCGCGCTCGTCAAGGCGCTCGACTCCGGCGGGACCGCCGCACTCGAGCGGCAGGCCGCGGAGTTCGCCGCCGGGGTGCGCGACCGTGGCTGAGCCGAGCACCGCCGGAACGGCCGTCGACGTGCTCGCAGCGATCCCCTCGCCCTCGTGGAGCGGGTTCTCGCTGGGACCGCTGACCATCCACGCCTACGCGCTGTGCATCCTGCTCGGCATCGTGCTCGCGCTGTGGGTGACGAACCGTCGCTGGCAGGCGCGCGGGGGGTCCGAGGACGACCTGTGGAACATCGCCATGTGGGCGATTCCCGCCGGCATCATCGGCGGCCGGCTCTACCACGTGTTCTCCACCCCCGACCCGTACTTCGGGCCGAACGGGAATCCGGTCGCAGCGCTCTACATCTGGAACGGCGGGCTCGGCATCTGGGGCGCGGTCGCGCTCGGCGTCCTCACCGTCTTCTTCGTCTGCCGGCACTACGGCATCCGCTTCACCGCGTTCCTCGACGCCGCGGCTCCCGGGCTCATCCTCGCCCAGGCCGTCGGCCGCTGGGGCAACTGGTTCAACCAGGAGCTGTTCGGCGCCCCGACCACCCTGCCGTGGGGGCTGGCGATCGACCGCGAGATCGACGGCGCGCCCAACCCCAACTGGCCCGACGCCGCGCTCCCGGTCGACACCCTGTTCCACCCGACCTTCCTCTACGAGTCCCTGTGGAACCTCGTCGGGTTCGTCCTCCTGATCTGGGCCGGGCGCCGGTTCGCGCTCGGCCACGGCCAGGTGTTCTTCCTCTACATCTGTTACTACACCGCCGGCCGCGTGTGGATCGAGGCGCTGCGCATCGACACCGCCGAGCTCATCCTCGGCGTCCGCCTCAACGTCTGGGTGTCGATCCTCGTCTTCGCCCTCGGCGCGGCGCTGTTCGTGCTCTCCCGGATCCGCCATCGGGCACCCGAGGACGGGGTCTACACGGGCCGGCGGGCGCAGCCCGGATCGGAAGACGACACCGACGGCCGTGACCACGACGACCATGGTTCGGCCGGCCATGCCGGCCCCACGGCCGCCGGCACCGCCCCCGGGGACGCCGCTCCCGGGTGGGCGCCCGGCCCTGCTCCGCGTGATCCCGAGGACCCCGAGGCTCCGCGCGGCTCGACGATGTCGAAGCGGAGCTTCGGCTTCTTCGGTGCGGTGACCTCGGCGATCTCGATCGTCCCGCAGGTGGGGTCGCGCACACGATCCGAACGCCCGCCGCGCGCCGACTGACAGTTCGTGTACACTGCAAACCCGCGATCGGTGACCCGCGTCACCTCTCGCAGGTCCTCGGGGTCCGCCCGCTGACCGATGCAGACAGCGCCGTCCGCAGAAACCATGTCCGCAGCAGTTGAGAAGGACGGTGCCATGAGCCCATCCCGCATGTCCGCGCCCGCCCTGCCCCACAGTGCCCTCCCGGCCGCACGGGGACTCTACGATCCCGGGGCCGAGCGCGACTCGTGCGGATTGGCGATGATCGTCCGCTACCGCGGGGACGCCGACCACCTCGTCGTCCAGCAAGCCCTCACCGCGCTGCGGAACATGGAGCACCGCGGTGCCGTCGGCGGCGACGAGGGCACCGGCGACGGGGCCGGCATCACGGTCCAGGTCCCGCACCGGTTCCTGAGCGACGTCCTCGACTTCTCCCTGCCGGAGCCCGGCGACTACGCCGTCGGCACGGCGTTCCTCGACCCCGCCGACCCCGAGCGCGGCCGCGCGATCGTCTCCGGCTTCGCCGCCGAGGAGGGCCTGCGGGTGCTCGGCTGGCGCAAGGTGCCCATCGTCGCCGATATCGTCGGACGCGCCTCGCGGGCCGTCATGCCGCAGTTCAGCCAGGTGTTCCTCGCCCTCGACCCGAAGATCCCGGTGACCACCGACGACCACGGCCATCCGCTCCAGGAGGAGCTCGAGCGGCGGTGCTTCGCGACCCGCAAGCGCAGCGAGCACGAGGGGATCTACTTCCCCTCGCTGTCCTCGAAGACGCTGACCTACAAGGGCATGCTCACGACCGCCCAGGTCGAGGCGTTCTACCCCGACCTGCGCGACGAGCGCTTCGTGTCCCGGATCGCGCTCGTCCACTCCCGGTTCTCGACGAACACCTTCCCGTCCTGGCCGCTCGCGCAGCCCTTCCGGATGATCGCCCACAACGGCGAGATCAACACCGTGCGCGGCAACCGCAACTGGATGCGCGCCCGGGAGAGCGACATGTCGGCCCAGACCCTCGCCTCGCCGTGGTCCGACGGCTCGACCCGCGACCTCAGCCGGTTCTTCCCCGTCGTCACCGAGGGCGCCTCCGACTCCGCGTCGTTCGACGAGGTCCTCGAGCTCCTCGTCATGGGCGGCCGCTCGCTGCCCCACGCGGTGATGATGATGATCCCCGAGGCGTGGCAGAACGACGACTCCATGGACCCGGCGCGTCGGGCCTTCTACGAGTACCACTCGCTCCTCATGGAGCCGTGGGACGGACCCGCCTGCGTGTCCTTCACCGACGGGACTGTGGCCGGCGCCGTCCTCGACCGCAACGGCCTGCGGCCCGCCCGCTACGTCGTCACCGACGACACCGTCGTGCTCGCCAGCGAGGTCGGCGTCATCGACCTGCCCGACGAGCGGATCATCAAGCGCGGCCGCCTCAAGCCCGGCCGCATGTTCCTCGTCGACACCGCCGCCGGCCGGATCGTGCCGGATGCGGAGATCAAGGACGAGCTCGCCGCCGCGCACCCCTACGCGGAGTGGCTCGAGACGGAGAGCTCCGAGCTCGCCGACCTGCCCGACCGGGAGCACATCGTCCACCCGCAGTCCTCCGTGGACCGCCGCCAGCGCACCTTCGGCTACAACGACGAGGACCTCATGTTCCTCATCGGACCGATGGCGGAGACCGGTGCGGAGCCGATCGGCGCGATGGGCTCCGACACCGCGATCGCCGCGTTCGCGCAGCGCCCGCGGATGCTCTTCGACTACTTCGTGCAGAGCTTCGCGCAGGTGACGAACCCGCCGCTCGATGCGATCCGCGAGGAGCTCGTCACCAGCCTCGCGACCGGGCTCGGCCGCGAGCACAACCTGCTCGCCGCCGGCCCCGAGCACGCCCGGCAGGTCCTCCTGCCCTACCCGGTGATCGACAACGACGAGCTCGCGAAGTTCGTCCACCTCACCAAGCCGCGCCGCCGCGGCGGCGCGGAGCGGCCCTCGTCCCACGTGCTCAGCGGGCTCTACGCGCCGGCCGGCGGGGGAGTGAGCATGGCCCGTCGGATCGAGGAGCTGTGCACCGAGGCGAGCGAGGCGATCGCGCGCGGGGTCCACTACCTCATCGTGTCCGACCGCGACTCCACCGCCGAGCTCGCCCCGATCCCCTCGCTGCTGCTGACCTCGGCGATCCACCACCACCTCATCCGTGAGCGCTCCCGCACCCGGGTGTCGCTCCTCGTCGAGGCCGGCGACGTCCGCGAGGTCCACCACGTCGCGACCCTCATGGCCTACGGCGCCTCCGCGGTCAACCCCTATCTCGCGATGGAGACCGCGGAGCTCCTCGTCCGCGAGGGCCGGATCCCCTCGGTGACCGAGGAGCAGGCCGTCGCGAACCTCCTCACCGCCCTCAACAAGGGCCTGCTCAAGATCATGTCGAAGATGGGCATCTCGACGGTGCAGTCCTACCAGGGCGCCCAGACCTTCGAGGCCGTCGGCCTGTCCAAGGCCTTCGTCGACCGCTACTTCACCGGCACGGTGTCCCGGCTCGAGGGCCTGAGCATCGAGGGCGTGGCCGCCGAGGTCGATGCCCGCCACACCATGGCCTACCCCGCCCAGCACCCGCCGCTGCCGCACCGCCGGCTCGAGATCGGCGGGGAGTACCAGTGGCGCCGCGAGGGCCCCACCCACCTCTTCAACCCGGAGACGGTGTTCAAGCTCCAGCACTCGACCCGCACCCGCCGCTACGACATCTTCCGCGAGTACACCCGCCTCGTCGACGACCAGGCCGAGGAGCTCATGACGCTGCGCGGGCTGTTCGACCTGCGGCCGCTCGACTCGGGCCCGATCCCGCTCGAGGAGGTCGAGCCGGTGAGCTCGATCGTGCGCCGGTTCTCGACCGGGGCGATGAGCTACGGCTCGCTGTCGCAGGAGGCGCACGAGACGCTCGCGATCGCGATGAACCGGCTCGGCGGCAAGTCGAACACCGGAGAGGGCGGCGAGGACGTCGACCGGCTCCTCGACCCGGAGCGGCGCTCGGCGATCAAGCAGGTGGCGAGCGGGCGCTTCGGCGTCACCAGCCTCTACCTCACCCACGCCGAGGACATCCAGATCAAGATGGCGCAGGGCGCGAAGCCCGGCGAGGGCGGGCAGCTCCCGCCGTCGAAGGTCTACCCCTGGGTGGCGCGCACCCGCCACGCGACCCCGGGCGTCGGCCTGATCTCCCCGCCGCCGCACCACGACATCTACTCGATCGAGGACCTCGCCCAGCTCATCCACGACCTCAAGCGGGCCAACCCGGCCGCCCGCATCCACGTCAAGCTCGTCGCGGGGATGGGCATCGGCACGGTCGCCTCGGGCGTGGCGAAGGCGAGCGCGGACGTCGTGCTCGTGTCCGGCCACGACGGCGGCACCGGTGCGAGCCCGCTCAACTCTCTCAAGCACGCCGGCGCCCCCTGGGAGCTCGGCCTCGCCGAGGCGCAGCAGACCCTGCTCCTCAACGATCTCCGCGAGCGAATCAGCGTCCAGGTCGACGGCCAGCTCAAGACCGGCCGCGACGTCGTCATCGCCGCGCTGCTCGGCGCCGAGGAGTTCGGCTTCGCGACGGCCCCGCTCGTCGTGTCCGGCTGCGTGATGATGCGCGTGTGCCACAAGGACACCTGCCCCGTCGGCGTCGCGACCCAGAACCCGGTGCTGCGCAGCCGGTTCACCGGGAAGCCGGAGTTCGTCGTCAACTTCTTCGAGTTCATCGCCGAGGAGGTCCGTGAGCTCCTCGCCGAGCTCGGCTTCCGCAGTCTCGGCGAGGCGATCGGGCAGGTCGAGCGGATCGATATGCGCAAGGCGATCGGGCACTGGAAGGCGCAGGGGCTCGACCTCACGCCGATCCTCACCGTGCCGACCCTCGTCGACGGCTCGCCGGCGACGGTGCGCAAGCAGACGACGGTGCAGAACCACCGCATCGAGGAGCACTTCGACCAGCGCCTCATCAGCGCCGCCGCACCCGCCCTGCGGAACCGGGAGGCGGTGGAGATCGACGCCGAGGTGTGCAACATCGACCGCAGCGTCGGCACGCTGCTCGGCCACACCGTGACGCGCACCTTCGGCACCGACGAGCTCCCCGACGACACGATCACCGTGCGCCTCAGCGGCAACGCCGGCCAGTCGCTCGGCGCGTTCCTGCCCGCCGGGGTGAGCATCCACCTCTCCGGCGACGCGAACGACTACGTCGGCAAGGGGCTGTCCGGCGGGCGCATCGCAGTGCGCACCGCACCCGGCGTGTCCGGCCGGCCGGAGGACAACGTCATCGCCGGCAACGTCATCGGCTACGGCGCGACGAGCGGCGAGATGTACATCTCCGGTCAGGTCGGCGAGCGGTTCCTCGTCCGCAACTCCGGGGCCCGCGCGGTCGTCGAGGGGATCGGCGACCACGGCCTGGAGTACATGACCGGCGGCACCGCGGTGGTCCTCGGCGCGGTGGGCCGGAACTTCGGCGCGGGGATGTCCGGCGGCACCGCCTATCTGCTCGACTTCGACGCCGCGCGGATGAATCGGGCGGACGTGCGCGCCGGCCGGTTCCGGCTGGACGGGGTGCAGGCCGAGGACTCCGCCGAGCTCCTCGAGCTCCTCGCCTCGCACGTCCACCACACCGGCTCGTCGCTCGCATCCGAGCTGCTCGCCGCCCACGACCGCGGCGAGGACGTGCTCGCCCGCTTCACCCGCATCGTCCCCGCCGACTACGCGGCGGTCCTCGAGATCCAGGCGCAGTGCGCCGAGTCGGGGCTCGACCCGGAGGGCGACGAGGCCTGGACCACGATTCTGGAGGCAACTCATGGCTGATCCGCGCGGATTCCTCAAGGTCACCGAGCGCGAGCTCCCGCCCAAGCGACCGGTCCCGGTGCGGCTCATGGACTACCGGGAGATCAACACGACGATGGACCGGCAGGCGTTCATCGAGCAGGCCGGACGCTGCATGGACTGCGGCATCCCCTTCTGCCACCAGGGGTGCCCGCTGGGGAACTACATCCCGGAGTGGAACGACGCGATGTGGCGCGACGAGCTCGAGCGCGCCGTCGGCCTCCTCCACAGCACGAACAACTTCCCGGAGTTCACCGGCCGCGCCTGCCCCGCACCGTGCGAGAACGCCTGCGTGCTCGGCATCAACCAGCCGGCGGTGACGATCAAGAACATCGAGGTCACCATCGTCGACCGCGGGTTCGAGGAGGGACTCATCACGCCCTTCGTCGCGGAGCGGATCTCCGGGCGCCGGGTCGCCGTCGTCGGGTCCGGGCCGGCCGGCCTCGCCGCCGCCCAGCAGCTCACCCGGGCAGGCCACACCGTCGTCGTGTACGAGCGCGACGACCGGGTGGGCGGGCTGCTGCGCTACGGCATCCCGGACTTCAAGCTCGAGAAGCACCACATCGACCGCCGGCTCGCGCAGATGCGCGCCGAGGGCACCCGGTTCCGCACCGGGGTCGAGATCGGCGTCGACATCTCCTGGGACGACCTCCACGACCGCTTCGACGCGATCGTCGTGTGCACCGGTGCGCTCGCCCCGCGCGATCTCCCGCTGCCCGGCCGGGACCTGCCCGGCGTCGAGTTCGCGATGGACTACCTCGTGCCCGTCAACCGGCAGCAGGCCGGGGACGAGGTCGAGATCATCGACGCCGCCGGCAAGGACGTCATCATCATCGGCGGCGGCGACACCGGCTCCGACTGCCTCGGCACCGCCCTGCGCCAGCAGGCGAACTCGGTGACGACGCTCGCGATCGGCAAGCGCCCGCCCGTCGAGCGCCCCGCCGACGGCCCCTGGCCCACGACGCCGCGCGTGTTCGAGGTCTCGACCAGCCACGAGGAGGGCGGGGAGCGGACCTTCCTCGCCTCCACGGTGGAGTTCCTCTCCGACGACGCCGGTGCGCTGCGCGCGCTGTCGGTGGCGGAGACCGGGTTCGTCGACGGCCGGCGCGTCCCGCTGCCGGGCACCGAGCAGGAGATCCCCGCCGACCTCGTGCTCATCGCGCTGGGCTTCACCGGCCCGGAGACCGCGCAGCTCGCCGATTGGGGGCTCGCCGTCGAGCGCGGCAGCTTCGCCCGGGCCCGCGACTACTCGACCGATGTCCCCGGCGTCTACGTCGCCGGCGACGCCGGCCGCGGCCAGTCGCTCATCGTGTGGGCGATCGCCGAGGGCCGTGCGGCGGCCGCGGAGGTCGACGCCTACCTCATGGGCTCGACGCTGCTGCCCAAGCCGGTCACGCCCACGGAGGCCGCGCTCAGCGTGTGACCCCTCCGCTCCCGGCGCACCGTGCGGCGGGTGTGAGGATGATGACGGATGCGCGAATTCCTCGTTGCGCACGCGACGCGGGGCACCCCGGATGACTAGGGTGGACGGCATGAGGCATGCAAAGATCGTCGCCACTCTCGGCCCCGCCCAAGCAACCTACGAGGACATCCGCGCGCTGATCGAGGAGGGCGTCGACGTCGCCCGCTTCAACTTCAGCCACGGCACCCGTGCCGAGCACGAGGAGCGCTACCGCTGGGTGCGCCAGGCCGCCCAGGACACCGGGCGCACCGTCGGCGTCCTCATCGATCTCCAGGGTCCGAAGATCCGCGTCGGCACCTTCGCCGACGGCGCGAAGCCGGAGCTCTCCAAGGGGGATGCCTTCACGGTCACCACGCGGGACGTCGCGGGCTCGGCGAGCGAGGTGTCGACGAGCTACGCCGGACTGCCCGGCGACGTCGAGGTCGGCGATCCGCTCCTCGTCGACGACGGCCGGATCCGGCTGCGCGCCGTCGAGGTCACCGACACCGACGTCCGCTGCGAGGTCGAGGTCGGCGGCCGCATCTCCGACCACAAGGGCATCAACCTGCCCGGCGTGGCGGTGTCCGTGCCGGCGATGTCGGACAAGGACATCGAGGACCTCCGCTGGGGCCTGCACCTCGGTGCCGACTGGGTCGCCCTGTCCTTCGTCCGCACTCCCGCGGACGCCGAGCTCGTGCGTGATGTCATGCGCGAGGAGGACATCCTCATCCCGGTCATCGCGAAGCTCGAGAAGCCGCAGGCCGTCGAGGTGCTCCCGGACATCGTGCAGGCCTTCGACGGGATCATGGTCGCCCGCGGCGACCTCGGCGTCGAGCTCCCGCTCGAGCAGGTGCCGATCGTGCAGAAGCGCACCGTCGAGCTGTGCCGGCGGCAGGCCAAGCCCGTCATCGTGGCCACCCAGATGCTCGAGTCGATGATCGAGGAGCCGCGCCCCACCCGCGCGGAGGCCTCCGACTGCGCGAACGCCGTGCTCGACGGCGCGGACGCCCTCATGCTCTCAGGGGAGACCTCGGTCGGGGCGCACTGGCTCGAGGCGGTGCGCACGATGAGCCGGATCATCACCTCGACGGAGGAGCACGGGCTCGAGCGGATCGCGGAGCTCGGCACCGAGCCGCACACCCGCGGCGGCGCGATCACCGCGGCCGCGGTGCGGGTCGCCCAGCAGCTCGACATCGACCTGCTGTGCACCTTCACCCAGTCGGGCGACTCGGTGCGCCGGATGTCGCGCCTGCGCGCCCCGCATCCGATCCTCGCCTTCACCCCGGACGTGCGCGTGCGGCACCAGCTCGCGCTGACCTGGGGCGCCCAGGTGTTCCTCGTCAAGGAGGTGCGCCACACCGACCAGATGGCGCGCCAGGTCGATGCGGTGCTGCTCGGCAACGGTCGTGCCCAGGAGGGGCAGCTGTGCGTCATCGTCGCCGGCTCCCCGCCGGGGATCGCCGGGTCGACGAACGCGCTGCGCGTGCACCGGATCGGGGATGCCTCGAAGGGGCTGGCCGCGGCCTACCGCGACGAGTCGGACAACGGGGAGAACCCGCTCGAGGGGTACGGGGAGATCCGGGAGGACGCCGCGCAGTCCTGAGCGGGGGAGCGGGAGCGCCCCGGGATCCTGCCGGGGTGCCCGCGCGGCTTCGAGTACCGGATGCGGGACTCGAACCCGCACGTCTTGCGACAGCGCATTTTGAGTGCGCCGCGTCTACCAATTCCGCCAATCCGGCATACCCGTCCATGGTAGAGCACGTGCGTGCATGCGCGCGTCGCCGGGCCCGGGGCAGGTGGCTAAGCCCGCGCCCGGGGGTCTAAGATCGGGGCGTGCCTACTTCAGACAGCGCCCCCGCCCCCGATCAGGGTCCGGTCCGCCGGATCGTCGTCGCCGAGGACGAGGCGGTCATCCGCCTCGACATCGTCGAGATGCTCCGTGAGATCGGCTACGACGTCGTCGGCGAGGCCGCCGACGGCGAATCCGCGATCCGCCTCGCCGAGGAGCTCCGCCCCGACCTCGTGGTGATGGACATCAAGATGCCGATCCTCGACGGCATCTCCGCCGCCGAGCGCATCGCCCGCGCCCGCATCGCCCCGGTCGTGCTCCTCACCGCGTTCTCGCAGAAGGAGCTCGTCGAGCGCGCTCGCGACGCCGGCGCGATGGCCTACGTCGTCAAGCCCTTCACCGCCGCCGACCTCGCCCCGGCGCTCGAGATCGCGCTGTCGCGGCACGCCGAGATCGGTGCGCTCGAGACGGAGATCGCCGACCTCACCGACCGCTTCGAGACCCGCAAGCTCGTCGACCGGGCGAAGAGCCTGCTCATGTCGAACATGGGGCTCACCGAGCCCGAGGCGTTCCGCTGGATCCAGAAGACGTCGATGGACCGGCGTCTGACGATGCGCGAGGTCGCCGAGACCGTCCTCAGCCAGATCGGCAACAAGGGCTGATCCGAACTCCGGCGGCCAGGCCCAGCGCTGCGAGCGGGCTCAGCCCTGCGAGCGCTGCGCGAGGACGAAGTTCGTGATCCGCACGATCGACAGCAGCTTCCCGTCCGCGTTCGTCATCTTCACCTCGTGGCTGATGAGCGTGCGCCCGTGGTGGAGGACCTCCGCGCGGCCGTAGACCCAGCCCTCGCGGATGGGCCGCAGATGGGTGGCGTTGAGATCGACTCCGACGACGTCGTGCCCGTTCGCCAGCAGGTACGAGTGCATCGACCCCAGGGTCTCCGCGAGCACGACGTGCGCCCCGCCGTGGAACAGCCCGGCCGGCTGCAGATTGCCCTCCACCGGCATCCGGGCGGAGAACCAGTCGTAGCCCATGTCGAGGAACTCGATGCCGCACCGCTCGACGAGCGTGCCCGACGTGCGGCCGGCGTTGTACTCCATGAGGCGGCGGTAGTCCTCGGGGGCGAGCCCCGGCTCCATGCGCGGTCGATCGTGTGCGGTCATTCCTACTCCTTGCTCCGGGCAGCCGAACGGGTGCGTCGAGGTGGGTGCGGGGCGTGCGGGGACGCGAGGCGCTAGGCTGGCAGGGTGAGTACGGATACCCGCAGACTGCTGCTGATCGACGGCCACTCCCTGGCCTACCGCGCCTTCTACGCCCTGCCGGTGGAGAACTTCTCCACCACCACGGGCCAGTCCACGAACGCCGTCTACGGCTTCGTGTCCATGCTCATCAATGTACTCGCCTCCGAGGAGCCCACCCACATCGCGGTCGCCTTCGACCTCGGCCGCGAGACCTTCCGGCTCGAGGAGTACCCGGAGTACAAGGCCGGCCGGGCGAAGACCCCGCCGGAGTTCCACGGCCAGGTCGAGCTCATCCAGGACCTGCTGCGCGCCCTCGCCGTGCCGGTGGTGACGCAGGAGGGCTTCGAGGCCGACGACGTGCTCGCCACCCTCGCCGTGCAGGGCACCGCCGCGGGGATGGAGACCGGGATCGTCACCGGGGACAAGGACTCCTTCCAGCTGGCCTCGCCGAGCGTGACGATCCTCTACCCCAAGCGCGGGGTGAGCGAGCTCGCCCGGATGACCCCGGAGGCCATCGAGGACAAGTACGGCGTGAGCCCGGAGAACTACCGGGGGCTCGCGGCGCTCGTGGGGGAGAAGGCCGACAATCTGCCCGGTGTGCCCGGCGTCGGCGACAAGACCGCGGCGAAGTGGTTGACGAAGTACGGCGACCTCCCCGCGGTCCTCGCCGCCGCGGACGACATCGGCGGGAAGGCCGGGGAGAACCTGCGCGCCCACCTGTCCGAGGTCGAGCGCAACCATCGCCTCAATCGGCTCGTCACCGACCTCGAGCTCGCCACCTCGGCGGCGGAGGCGGTGCGCGGAGAGGCCGACCGGGAGGCCGTCGAGGCGCTGCTCGACCAGCTCGAGTTCCAGGTCCTCGGGCGCCGCCTCGAACCTCTGCTCGGCGCCGCCGCGGCACCGGCGGCCGACGCGGAGATCCCCGTCCCGCGCCTCGTCGACGCCGCCGGGCTCGTCGAGTTCGTCTCCGGGCTCGACGCCGAGGCGCCGGTCGGGGTCGCCACCGACGCGCGCTTCGAGCTCGGCCTCGGCACCGTCGACGCGATCGGGATCGCGCAGGGCGATGCGGCCGTCACCGCCGACCTCACGACACTCGACCCGGCGGCCGTCGACGCGCTGTCGGAGCTGCTCGGCTCGCATCCCGGACTCGTGCTCCACAGCGCCAAGCCGCAGCTCAAGGCGCTTGCCCAGGCCGGGTACCCGCTGCCGCACCTCGCGCTCGACACCGAGATCGCCGCGTACCTGCTCGTGCCCGACCAGCGGACCTACGAGCTCGCCGATCTCTGCACCCGCCACTGCGGGTTCAGCCCCGCCGTCGCGGAGGACGAGCCCGAGGCCGGCACGCTCGACCTCGGGCCGGCGGACGCCGCGAGCGCGCTCACCGGCATCGGCCGGAGCGCCTGGGCGGTGCTCCCCCTCGCCGCGGTGCTCCGGGAGCGGATCGAGGCCGCCGGGATGACCGGGGTGCTCACCGACATCGAGATCCCGCTCGTGACGATCCTCGCGCGGATGGAGCTCACCGGGATCGCCGTCGACCGCTCCGGGCTCACAGCGCTCGGGGCCGAGTTCGGCGCCCAGGCCCAGGCGAGCGCGGACGCCGCCTACGCCGCGATCGGCCACGAGGTCAACCTCGGCTCGCCCAAGCAGCTCCAGACGGTGCTGTTCGAGGAGCTCGAGATGCCGCGCACCAAGCGCACGAAGACCGGGTGGACCACCGACGCCGACGCGCTCACCGACCTGTTCGTCAAGACCGGGCACCCCTTCCTCGAGCACCTGCTCGGCTACCGCGACACGACGAAGCTCAAGCAGACCGTCGTCGGGCTCGAGCGGATGGTCGCCGACGACGACCGGATCCACACGACCTACCTGCAGACGGTCGCGGCGACCGGCCGCCTGTCCTCGATCGACCCGAACCTCCAGAACATCCCCGTGCGCACCGACGCCGGGCGGCGCATCCGCGAGATGTTCGTGCCCGCGGCCGGGGACGGCTTCGCCGACCTCGTCACCGCCGACTACTCGCAGATCGAGATGCGCATCATGGCCCATCTGTCGGGCGATGCGGGGCTCATCGACGCGTTCCGGGCCGGCGAGGACCTCCACTCCTTCGTCGGTGCGCGCGTGTTCGACGTGAGCACCGACGCCGTCACCCCGGCGATGCGCTCCAAGGTCAAGGCGATGTCCTACGGGCTCGTCTACGGCCTGTCCGCCTACGGTCTGTCCAAGCAGCTGCGGATCGGCGTCGAGGAGGCGCGTGGCCTCATGGACGAGTACTTCGAGCGCTTCGGCGCCGTCCAGGAGTACCTCGCCGGAGCCGTCGAGTCCGCCCGCCGAGTGGGATACACCGAGACGATGTACGGCCGTCGCCGCTACCTCCCGCAGCTGAGCAGCGACCGCCGCCAGGTCCGCGAGATGGCCGAACGCGCCGCGCTCAACGCCCCGATCCAGGGCACTGCGGCCGACATCATGAAGATCGCGATGCTCCGCGTCGACGCGGCGCTCGCCGAGGCCGGGCTGGCCAGCCGGGTGCTCCTCCAGGTGCACGACGAGATCGTGCTCGAGCTCGCCGACGGCGAGTTCGATGCGGTGGCCGAGCTGCTCGCGACCACGATGGGTGCGGCCGCGGAGCTCGAGGTGCCGCTCGAGGTCAACATCGGCCGCGGCGCGACCTGGCAGCAGGCCGCCCACTGAGGCCGGGCGCCCGCTGCGTCACGGGGCGCAACGGGGCCGGCCGCCTACTCCGGCAGGCGGGTGGAGAAGATCGCGGTGCCGGGCATGACCTGGCCGCGCAAAGGCGACCAGCCGCCCCACGCCGTCCGGTTGTGCTCGGGCCATTCCGGCTCGGTGAGCCCGGTGAGGACGAACCCGGAGTCGACGAGCAGCGAGATCCAGTCGCCCATCGTGCGGTGGTGCTCGGCGTACACCGGGTGCCCGTCCCCGTCGAGCTCGACGTAGGGCGTGCGGTCGAAGTACGAGTACTCGACGGTGAGCCCGGCCTCGCCGGGGACGTCGGGGAACATCCAGCGCACCGGGTGCGTGACGGAGAACACCCAGGTGCCTCCGGGGCGCAGCACGCGCGCGACCTCGGAGAGCACCACCTCGGCGTCCTTGACGAACGGCAGCGCGCCGTAGGACGAGAAGGCCATGTCGAAGCTGCCGGAGGGGAACGGCAGGGCGCGGGCATCGGCCTGGAGGAAGGTCGGCGGCACCGTGGACGGATCGAGCGGGTGCTCGCGCTGGAGCCGGGAGGCCTGCTCGAGCATCCCGGAGGAGAGGTCGACGCCGGTCGCGAGCGCCCCCTGCTCGGCGAGCCAGCGGGAGCACTGGCCGGCACCGCAGCCGACCTCGAGGATCTGCCGGCGGGCGACGTCGCCGAGCAGTCCGACATCGGATTCGTGCACACCCTCGGGACACCACACGAACTCGCTCGCGCCGAGGAAGCTGCCGTGCTCGGCGAGATAGTCCGCGGCCGAGCCGTCCCAGTAGGTGCGGTTGGCCCGGACCGAGGCCTCCTCGTCGATCGCGCGGTACCCCCCGCTGATGATCTCGGGGGAGTATTCGCTGTCGGTCATGGCTTCTCCGTTCCTCGCCCGCGCCGTGCGGGCACTGGGCACCGGGGTGCACGCGGGTGCTGTCAGGTGCTACGATTGACACTGTATGCGCTGTGCTCAGCACGCGCGGTCGTCGTGTCCCATGGTGTCACATCCCGTGTCACTTCCGGTTCGCCTCGGGTTCACCTCTCGGTCCACCGGCAGGTCGATCGCCGGGGCCGCCCACCCGGTGCACGCTCCGGCCGACGGCGAGCGCGTGCATCACGGCACCACCGCAGCACCATCGCGCGGCGCAGCACCTGTCCATCCACACGCACCGAGACCGCCGGCCCCGGCCGACGGGCATCAGTCCATTACGGAGTCCCTACCTTTATGACCACCACCACGCCGGACACGGCGAAGAACGAGCAGATCGCAGTCAACGACATCGGATCTGCGGAAGATTTCCTCGCGGCAGTCGACGAGACCATCAAGTACTTCAACGACGGAGACATCGTCGAGGGAACGGTGGTCAAGGTCGACCGCGACGAAGTTCTGGTCGACATCGGCTACAAGACGGAAGGCGTCATCCTTTCGCGCGAGCTGTCGATCAAGCATGATGTCGATCCCGCCGAGGTGGTCGAGGTCGGAGACGACATCGAAGCCCTGGTCCTCACCAAGGAGGACAAGGACGGACGCCTGATGCTGTCGAAGAAGCGCGCGCAGTACGAGCGCGCCTGGGGCGACATCGAGAAGGTCAAGGACGAAGAGGGCGTCGTCACCGGCACCGTCATCGAGGTCGTCAAGGGCGGCCTCATCGTCGACATCGGACTCCGCGGATTCCTCCCGGCCTCGCTCGTCGAGATGCGCCGCGTGCGCGACCTCGCGCCGTACATCGGCCAGCAGGTCGAGGCGAAGATCATCGAGCTCGACAAGAACCGCAACAACGTCGTCCTCTCCCGCCGCGCCTGGCTCGAGGAGACCCAGTCGGCGGTCCGCCACGACTTCCTGCAGACCCTGCAGAAGGGCCAGGTCCGGCCCGGCGTCGTGTCCTCGATCGTCAACTTCGGCGCCTTCGTCGACCTCGGCGGCGTCGACGGGCTCGTCCACGTCTCCGAGCTCTCGTGGAAGCACATCGACCACCCGAGCGAGGTCGTCACCGTGGGCGACGAGGTCACCGTCGAGGTCCTCGACGTCGACATGGACCGCGAGCGCGTGTCCCTGTCGCTCAAGGCCACCCAGGAAGATCCGTGGCAGCACTTCGCCCGCACCCACGTCATCGGACAGATCGTGCCGGGCAAGGTCACCAAGCTCGTCCCGTTCGGTGCGTTCGTGCGCGTCGAGGACGGCATCGAGGGCCTCGTGCACATCTCCGAGCTCGCCGTGCGCCACATCGATCTGCCCGAGCAGGTCGTCAGCGTCGACGAGACCATCTACGTCAAGGTCATCGACATCGACCTCGATCGCCGCCGGATCTCGCTGTCCCTCAAGCAGGCCAACGAGGGCGTCGACCCGGAGGCCGAGGAGTTCCTCGACCCCGCGCTCTACGGCATGACCCAGGAGTACGACGAGGACGGGAACTACAAGTACCCCGAGGGCTTCGATCCGGAGACCCAGGAGTGGTTGGAAGGCTACGAGACCCAGCGCGAGGAGTGGGAGCAGCAGTACGCCGCCGCCCAGGCCCGCTGGGAGGAGCACAAGAAGCAGGTCGCGAAAGCCATCGCGGCCGACGCCGAATCCGGCTCCGAGGCTCCCGCCGAGTCCGGCTCGCAGGCCTCCTCCTCGTACAGCTCGGACGACCGCGCCGACGAGGGCACGCTGGCCAGCGACGAGGCACTCGCGGCTCTCCGCGAGAAGCTCGCGGGCAACTGAGCTCCAGCACAGCACCCCTGAAGGGCTCCCGGACGACCGTCCGGGGGCCCTTCGGCCGTCCCCGGCTCCCGCGCGGGCCGGTGCGCGCGTGGCTCCTCTACGCGCTCGTCCTCGTCCTCGCCTCGCTCACCGTGTTCGGCGAGGTCATCGCGCACCCGGGCACGCGGGTGTTCGCGGACAACGACGACACCTCGCTGTTCATCTGGTGGCTCGCCCACGCCGCCGACGTCGTCGCCGGCTGGTTCGGCCAGGGCTCGGGGGAGCGGCACCTCCTCTACTCGACCTCGATGCACCACCCGGCCGGGGTCAACGGCGGCTGGAACACCACCGTCCTCGGTCTCGCCCTGCCGCTCGTCCCGGTGACCTGGCTCGCCGGCCCCGTCGTCGCCTACAACCTCACGATCATCGCCGCGCCGGTCGCCTCCGCGCTCGCCGCGGCCGCCCTCGTCCACCGCTTCGTGCCGCGTCTCCCGGCGTTCGTCGGCGGGTTCGCCTACGGCTTCTCGACCTACCTCGTGTCGCAGGCCTCGGGCCATCTCAACCTCGCATTCGCGGTCCTGCCGCCGCTCGTCGCGCTCGGCATCGTCGAGCTCCTGCGCACCGGTCCGCGCCGCCGACCGGTGGTCACCGGCGTGTGGCTCGGGTGCGCGATCGGGTGGCAGTTCTACGTCTCGACCGAGCTCCTGGCCGGGACCTTCCTCGCCGCCGTGTGCCTGCTGCTCGCCGTGCTCGTGTGCGCGCCGCGCATCCTCGCCCGCGCCGGCCTGCAGCTCCTCGGCGGGGGCCTGCTCGCCGCGGGCATCGCCGTGCTCATCGGCACGCCGCTGCTGCTCGCGATGTTCACCCTGCCCGGGGCGCCCGGGCAGACGATCCGTCCCCACGGCGTGTGGAACAACGACCTCCTCGACCCGCTGGTCCCCGGCGCCTACACGCTGCTCGGCGGCGGCCCCACCCCGATCCCGCGGCAGCTCGGCCTCGACCCCTCCGAGATCGGCGGCTACACCGGGATCGTGTGGCTCGTCTGCGCCGCCCTCACGGTGCTCGCGCTGCACCGCTCGACGCGGTACGGCACGCTCGTGCGCGTCACCGCCCTCGCCGGCCTCCTGGTCTGGCTGCTGTCCATGGGCGCGCCGTGGTACGTGTGGGGCCGCCCGGTGTGGGAGCACACGCCGTTCCGTCTCGTCGAGCTGCTCCCCGTGCTCGGCAACGTCCTGCCGATGCGGCTCGCCGTCCACTCCACGCTCGCCCTCTCCGTGCTCCTCGCGCTCGGCCTGTGGCGGTGCCTGCGCAGCCCGCGCCCGGCCCTGCGCCGGCTCGGGCCGATCGCCGCGGCGCTGTCGCTGCTCCTCGTCGCCCCCGGGGCGGTGACCGCACGGCCGATCATCATCCCGGACTTCTACACCGGCGCCTACGCCGAGGTCATCCCGGCGGGCTCGGTCGTCAAGACCCTGCCGCGGCCGGTGGCGATGGCGACCCCGCACGCCGACGAGGCGATGGTGTGGCAGGCGCTGACCGGGATGCACTACCGGGAGACCGGCGGCTACTTCATCGGCTCCACCCCGGAGAGCTCGATCATCTTCTCCGCGCCTGCGGACCCGCTCGACGCGGTGCTCGACGAGCACCGCGGCTCCCCGCTGCCCGACGGCGCCCGGCCGCGCGGTCGGGAGGCCGTCGACGCACTGCGCGCGCGCGGCGTCGACTTCGTCGTCATCGCCGTCGACGGCGCCCACCTGCCGCACGAGGCCCTCGCGATCGCGCAGTACACCTCGCGGGCCGCCGGCGCCCCGTACCTCGAGATCGACGGCGTCTACCTCATCGATCTGCGCTGACCCATTGCACGCGGGATACGCTGGGGCCATGCTGCTCATCGGACTCACCGGCGGAATCGGCGCCGGCAAATCGACCGTCGCCCGTGTGCTCGAGCAGGCCGGGGCCGCGATCATCGACGCCGACGCGATCGCCCGCGAGGTCGTCGCCCCCGGCGCACCGGCGCTGCAGGAGCTCGTCACCGCGTTCGGCCCGGACATCCTCACTCCCGAGGGCGCTCTCGACCGCCCGGGGCTCGCGGCCGTCGCCTTCTCCGACCGGGCATCGACGCAGCGTCTCAACGCGATCATGCACCCCGCGATCGGGGAGCGCACCGCCGAGCGCGTCCGCGCGCACGCCGACCGGGAGCTCGTCGTCCACGACGTGCCGCTGCTCGTCGAGAACGGGATGTCCCCGCGCTACCACCTCGCGCTGCTCGTCGACGTGCCCGCCGCGGAGCGGCTCGAGCGGCTCGTCGGCTCCCGCGGGATGGACCGGGCCGACGCCGAGCGACGGATCGCCGCGCAGGCGAGCGACGCGGACCGCTATCGGGCCTGCGATGTCGTCATCGACAACGCGGGGGAGCAGGCTGCGACCGCCGCTGCCGTCGAGCGCCTCGTGGACGAGCGCCTGCTGCCCTTCTCCCGGAACCTCGCCGCCGCCCGCCCCGCGCCCCGGGAGCAGGCAGCGAGGAACGGCGCTCCGGAGGGTCCGCGCGAGCGTGCGTGGGCGGTCGAGCGCCTCACCGCCCGGATCCGTCACGCGTGTGCGGAGGCCGGCGTGGAGATCGAGTCCGTGGAGCGCACCGACGACGCGGCCGCCGGCGCGATCGCCCTCACCGCGGTGCCGGGCGCGGGGGAGTCGGAGGAGCGTTTCGGTGCCGCGCTGGGCGCGGCGGGCTTCCCGCCGGTCCCGGCGGGTGCGGCGGAGACGCCCGGACAGCAGTCCGCCCGGAGCCTGCATCGCAGTGCGGACCCCGGGCGGCCGGCCGATGTGGAGCTCAGCCGAGCGATGCGGTGAGGTGGATGTCGACGCCCTTGAGGGCCTTCGACACCGGGCAGTCCTTCTTCGCCTTCTGCGCGATCGTGTCGAAGTCCGCCGCCGACATCCCCGGCACCCGGCCGACGACGACGAGGTGGATGTCGGTGATGCCCTTCTCCGGGGAGAAGGAGACGTCGGCCCCGGTGGTGATCTCCTCCGGCGGGGTGCCGTTCTGTGCGAGCGCGTTCGACAGCGCCATCGAGTAGCAGGCGGAGTGCGCCGCCCCGATGAGCTCCTCCGGGTTCGTCACCCCGTTGATCGCGGTCTCGGCGCGGCCGGCCCAGGACAGGGTCATCGAGGCCGCGGCCGAGGAGTCGAGGGACACCGTGCCGGTGCCCTCTGCCAGGGTGCCGTGCCAGGTGGTGTGCGCCTTGGAGACGATCGCGTTCGCTGCGGGGGCCATGGGGTTCCTCGTTCCTTCGAGTCGGGATGTGCGGGGTCGGCGACCCTGAATGGAGTCTACTGGGCAGGACTCGTGGAGGCCTCCCGGCGGCCCCGGATGTAACGGGTGTGAAAATTTCCTCCGTGTCGGGCCCCGCGCGGGTCGAATGTGTGGTGATATTCATCACATCCCCTGCGGGGGCTGACATGGGCACGGCGCCCGTGATCGAAGGAGGCTGAACATGGCTGTGACACAGCGGACGAGGCGTGCAGCGCGTCTCTCGGCATCGGTGGCGATGGGCGCAGTGGTCGCTCTCGTCGCCACGGCGTGCGCGACGGGCGGGGGCTCGGAGGGATCCGGCGGCGAATCGGGCGGCGGAGGCGAGGGCGGAGCGCTGAAGATCGGCACCCTGCTGCCGCAGACCGGTGCGCTCGCGTTCCTCGGACCCCCGGAGATCGCCGGGGTCGACCTCGCGATGAAGGAGATCAACGAGGCCGGCGGCATCAACGGCGAGGACGTGGAGATCATCCACCGCGACTCCGGCGACACGACGACGAACCTCGCGACGCAGTCGACGACGGACCTCCTCAACCAGGACGTGTCGGCGGTCGTCGGACCCGCCTCGTCCGGTGTGGCGAAGACGGTGATCAACCAGATCACCGGCGCCGGTGTCATCCAGTTCTCCCCGGCGAACACCTCGCCGGACTTCACCGACTGGGACGACGACGGCTTCTACTGGCGGACCGCGCCCTCGGACGTGCTCCAGGGCCAGGTGCTCGGGAACTTCATGGTGTCCCAGGGCGCCTCGAACATCGGGATGATCGTCCTCAACGATGCCTACGGCACCGGTCTGGCCGCGAACATCCGTGAGACCGTCGAGGCCGCCGGCGGCACCATCGCCGTCGAGTCGATGTTCAACGAGGGAGATTCGCAGTTCACCTCGCAGGTCGACGAGGTCGTCGGGGCGGACCCGGATGCGATCGCGGTGATCACCTTCGACCAGGCGAAGTCGATCGTGCCGCTGCTGACCTCGAAGGGGATCAGCGCGGACCAGCTGTACTTCGTCGACGGCAACATCGCGGACTACAGCGCGGACTTCGATCCCGGCACCCTCGAGGGCGCCTACGGCACGCAGCCCGGCTCGTTCGCGCAGGACGACTTCAAGGAGCGGCTGGCGGAGGTCGACGACGCGCTCACCGTGTGGAACTACGCGGGCGAGTCCTACGACGCCACCGTGCTCCTCGCGCTCGCCGCGGCGCAGGCGGGGTCGACCGACCCGGCCGCGATCCGCGACGAGCTCCAGGCGGTGTCGCGCGACGGCGAGAAGTGCACCGAGGTCGCGCAGTGCCTCGAGCTCATCGAGGCCGGCACCGACATCGACTACGACGGCATCTCCGGACCGGTGACGATGTCGGAGAACGGCGATGTCACCGAGGCGACGATGGGCATCTACAAGTTCGACGGCGAGAACCGCCCGCAGCCGGACATGGAGGAGCAGGGCTCGCTCGAATGAGTCCGCGCCTCCTGCGGGAGCACATCTGAGCACAGCGGGTGTGGCGGCCGTCGATCCGACGGCCGCCCCTCTCGTGTGCGCCGTGCGCGTGTGCGCTCAGTGCTCGTGTGCTCAGTGCGGACCGGGCTGCGTCCCCGGCGCCGCGCCTGCCGCCGTGCCGTGGTCCGGGCCGTGGTCCTTCCCGTCGACCTTCTCGGCGAGGTCGCCGAGGTAGAGCTCGATGACCTTGGGGTCGCCCAGGAGATCCCGGCCGGTCCCGGTGTGCGAATCGCGGCCCTGGTCGAGCACGTAGCCGCGGTCGCAGATCTGCAGGCAGCGCCGCGCGTTCTGCTCGACCATGATGACGCACACCCCGGCCCGGTTGATCTCGTGGACGCGGAGGAACGCCTCGTCCTGCTTGACCGGGGACAGGCCCGCCGAGGGCTCGTCGAGGAGGAGCACGGCGGGATCCATCATGAGCGCGCGCGCCATCGCGACCATCTGCCGCTCGCCGCCGGACAGCGAGCCGGCCCGCTGGGTGCGGCGCCGGCCGAGCTCGGGGAACAGCGTCGTGACGTAGTCGAAGCGCTCGTCGAACTGCTTCGAGCGCAGATAGATCCCCATCTGCAGGTTCTCCTCCACCGTCAGGGTGGTGAAGACGTTCTCCGTCTGCGGGACGAAGCCGAGCCCGCGCTTGACGAGGACGTTGGCCTTGAGCCCGGTGAGGTCCTCCCCGCGCACCCGCACGGTGCCGGAGTGGACCTTGACGAGGCCGAACATCGCCTTGAGCAGCGTCGACTTGCCGGCGCCGTTGGGGCCGATGATGCCGATGAGCTCGCCCGGCCGGGCCTCGATGCTGCACCCGTTGAGGATGTTGACCCCGGGCAGGTAGCCGGCGACGAGGTCGGTGACGGTGACGACCGGCTCCCCGGCAGTGTCCGGGCCCGGTGTCTGGGCGGTGTGCGGTGCGGCGGTCATGGGGTGTCCTTCGGGTCGGTGGGGGAGGCGGGCGGCTCGCCGGCGGGGTCCTCGCCGGCGGGGTCCTCGCCGGCGGGGTCCTCGCCGGCGGGGTCCTCGCCGGCGGTGCCGACGACGGATTCCTCGTCCTGTGCGAGGCTGTGCTCGAGCGCGGCCACCCCGGCGGAGTCGCCGAGGTCGACGTCGTGGTGGGCGCCGAGGTAGGCGTCGATGACGGCCGCGTCCTGCATCACGGTGTCCGGCGGGCCCTCGGCCACGATCCGGCCCTCGGCCATGACGATGACCCAGTCGGCGATGTGCCGGACCATGTGCATGTCGTGCTCGACGAAGAGGACGGTCATGCCCTCGGCCTTGAGGTTGATGATGTGGTCGAGGAGCGACTGCTTGAGCGCCGGGTTGACGCCGGCCATCGGCTCGTCGAGCATGACGAGCACCGGGTCGGTCATGAGCGCGCGCGCCATCTCGAGGAGCTTGCGCTGGCCGCCGGACATGCTCGCGGCGTAGTCCTCGCGCTTCGCGTCGAGCTTGAACCGGCGCAGCAGGTCATCGGCCCGCTCGGTGATCTCGGCCTCGCGCCTGCGCCACAGCCACGGGAGGAGAGCGGTGTGGATCCGCTCCCCGGGCTGCCGCGACCCGCCCAGGCGCATGTTCTCGATCACCGAGAGCTTCCCGAGCACCTTGGTGAGCTGGAAGGTCCGCACCATGCCGAGGCGCGCCACCCGGTGCGGCCGCATCCCGGCGAGCGGGTGCCCGTCGAACGACCAGGTGCCGGACTGCGGGGTGTCGAATCCGGTGAGGAGGTTGAACAGGGTGGTCTTGCCGGCGCCGTTCGGGCCGATGAGCGCGGTGATCTTGTGGCGCGGGATCTCCACGTGGTCGACGTCGACGGCGGTGATCGCCCCGTACCGGCGGGTGATCGAGTCGCCGACGATGATCGGGTCGCGCTTCGCGCAGCCCGGCCCGGAGGCGTCCCCGGCGACGATCGGGCGCTCGTCGAGCATGTACTCGCTCGTCGTCCAGTGCGCGTACTCGTCGGGGTGCGCTCCGGTCCCGGCGTCGGGCCCGGGGCGCGGGGTGTCGGTCTGGGCGTTCACGAGAACACCAGCTCCTTCCGGTTGCCGAGGATGCCCTGCGGCCTGAAGATCATGAGCATCATGAGCGCGACGCCCACGAGGATGTAGCGGAGCTGACCGGCCTGCACGGTGGTGATGAACGTCACCGTGCCGGACTCGACGAGCCCGGTGAGGATGCCCTGGGTGAGCGAGAGCACGACCCAGAAGATCATCGCGCCGAGGATCGGGCCGAGCACGGTCGTCATGCCGCCGAGCAGCAGGCAGGTCCAGAGGAAGAACGTCAGCTCGGTGCCGAAGTTCGCCGGCTGCACCGACCCGGTGTTGAGGACGAAGATCATGCCGGCCAGGCTGCCGAGCACGCCGCCGAGCATGAGCGCCTGCATCTTGTACGAGAAGACGTTCTTGCCGAGCGAGCGGACCGCGTCCTCGTCCTCGCGGATGCCCTTGAGCACGCGGCCCCAGGGGGAGCGCATGAGGAGCCAGATGAGGACCGCGCAGAGGACGACCACGGCCCAGGACACGATGAGCATCCACAGCGTGCGCGAGGAGATCACGGTGAAGCCGAGCGAGTAGCTGCCCGACGGGATCGGGCTGAGGTCGTAGAACCCGCCCTCGAAGGCGGCGAGTCCGTTGGCGGAGCCGGTGACGTCGGTGAGCTCGTTCGTCGTCACGACGTAGCGGATGATCTCCGCCGCCGCGATCGTGACGATCGCGAGGTAGTCGGCGCGCAGCCGCAGCGTCGGGATGCCGAGCAGCGCGGCGAGCGCGAGCGAGCACACGAGGGCGACGAGGAACGCCGCCCACAGCGGGGCGCCGAAGGTGAGGACCGCGATCGCGAAGCCGTAGGCGCCGACGGCCATGAAGCCCGCCTGGCCGAAGTTGAGCAGGCCCGCGTAGCCGAAGTGCACGGCGAGGCCGAGCGCGCCGAGCGCGTAGGCGGCGGTGATGGGGTTGAAGAACTCCCACAGGGCGTTGGTGAGGATGCTGGAGAAATCCATGATGATGACCTCGGACCGGCGTCAGCCGATCCTCTCCTTTCGTCCCAGGATCCCCTGGGGTCGGAACACCAGGACGAGGATCATGATGACCAGCGCGCCCACGTACTTGAGGTCCGCCGACAGCCAGATCGTCGAGATCTCGACGAAGATCCCCACGATGAGCGAGCCGACGAGCGCCCCGAACACCGTGCCGAGACCGCCGAGCGTGACCGCGGCGAACATCATGAGGAGGATCTGCTGGCCCATGTTGAAGGTGACGCCGGGCCGGTAGTACGCGTAGAGGATGCCGCCGAGCGCGGCGAGCGCGGCGCCGGTGATCCAGATGATCCGGATCACCCGGTCGACGTCGATGCCCGAGGCCGAGGCGAGCGCCGGGTTGTCGGCCACCGCGCGGGTCGCCTTGCCGATCTTCGACTTCATGAGGAGCAGGGAGACGATGATGACGACGGCGAGCGCGACGAGCATCGACACGAGGTTGTTCCGCGTGATCGAGAACGGGCCGAGGTCGAACACCGGGCCCTGCGCGTACGGGAGCTGGCGGGTCGAGCCGCCGAAGAAGAACTGGAGGATGTAGCGCACCGTCAGCGCGAAGCCGATCGACACGATCATCATCGGCACGAGTCCGGCGCGCCGGCGGCGCAGCGGCCGCCACAGGAGCGTGTCGTTGAGGTAGCCGTAGAGGCCGCCGCCGGCGACCGCGGCGATGATCGCCAGCCACATCGGCAGGCCGAGCGCGGCGAACGCGAAGGCGAGCACCGCGCCGAGGGTGACCGTCTCGCCGTGGGAGAAGTTGTTGAGCCCGGTGGTGCCGAGGATGAGGTTGAGGCCCACCGAGCACAGCGCGAGGATGAGGCCGAAGGTCAGGCCCGCGAGCGCGCGCTCGCCGAGCACGACGCCGAAGGCGCGGCCGCCGGTGCCGGTGTCCGTGGTGGTGCCCGGCGCCGCGGTCTCCCCGGCGGTCGGCGGGGAGGAGGGCACCGCGGTGGTGTCGTCGGCGCCCGAGGGGGCCGGGGCCGCCGCGGCACCGCCGCCGGCGCCGAACTGGAAGATCACCCCGGCGCGCGTTGTGTTGCCGAAGGACACCTCCCGCGGGTTCTCCTGGCCGTCGGCGAGGCTCACCCCGTCGGGGAGCGTCGACTCGTCGAGCTCGACGGAGTACGTGCCCTTGGCGGGCACCTCGATCTGCCAGCGGCCGTCGTCCTCGGAGGTGGTCTCGACGGTGCCGGCGTCGCCGGTCGCGGTGATCCGGACGCCGGCGAGGGGTTCGCCCTCGTTCCGCAGCGAGCCGGAGATCACCGGGGCGGTGCCGCCGGCGAGGGTGTCGGTGGCGGCGACGGCGGATGCCGCCGCGGGGCCGGCGAGGAACCCGCCGAGGATCGCCAGCAGCCCGAGGGCGAGCGCGACGAGTGCCGTCCGCTTCCACCTGGGCCGACGCACGAGATCGTGTGTCACGGTATGTGCCTTCCTGGTCCACGCGCCCCGGCTCACTTCGGTGTGATGTGAGTCACAGGACAGGTGCTGAACTGGATTATGGCACACGGAACGTTTCGCGCCGTTTTCCGGCGGATCACGACTTGGCATCGGCCCCGCGGCAGGTGCGGCCGGGGTGCGCGCGACCGGTGGGGAGCCTCGTGCGGAGCGTCGTGCCAAGGGCTGTGCCGGGGGAGTGTCCGAGCCCGGCGGTAGGGTGCTCCTATGAGCTCCGCCGACGCCCCCACGCCCCCCGACACCCGCCCGCGGACCGCGCCCGAGCGTCCGGTCCCGCGGATCGGCCACCGGCCCGAGGTCGAGCGCTCGGTGGCGCCCTTCGAGGTCGTCAGCGAGTACTCGCCGGCCGGCGACCAGCCCGCCGCGATCGCGGAGATCGCCCGCCGCCTCGACGCCGGCGAGAAGGACGTCGTGCTCCTCGGCGCCACCGGCACCGGCAAGTCGGCGACCACCGCCTGGCTCATCGAGCAGGTCCAGCGGCCCACCCTGATCATGGCGCCGAACAAGACGCTCGCCGCGCAGCTCGCCAACGAGTTCCGCCAGCTCCTGCCGCACAACGCG
Source organism: Brevibacterium sp. NPDC049920 (assembly GCF_040656435.1). NCBI lineage: Bacteria > Bacillati > Actinomycetota > Actinomycetes > Micrococcales > Brevibacteriaceae > Brevibacterium > Brevibacterium sp. NPDC049920. The sequence continues at coordinate 50,076 of NZ_JBFAMF010000002.1, read as the reverse complement.
GTCGAGTACTTCGTGTCGTACTACGACTACTACCAGCCGGAGGCCTACGTCCCGCAGACGGACACCTTCATCGAGAAGGACTCCTCGGTCAACGACGAGGTCGAGCGGCTCCGCCACTCGGCGACGAACTCGCTGCTCACCCGCCGCGACGTCGTCGTGGTGTCCACGGTGTCCTGCATCTACGGCCTCGGCACCCCGGAGGAGTACGTCGATCGGATGGTCTCGCTGCGGGTGGGACAGGAATGGGACCGCGATGCCCTGCTCAAGCGCTTCGTGTCGATGCAGTACGCGCGCAACGACCTCGCCTTCACCCGCGGCACCTTCCGCGTGCGCGGGGACACGGTGGAGATCATCCCGCAGTACGAGGAGCTCGCGCTGCGGATCGAGTTCTTCGGCGACGAGATCGAGGCGCTCTACACCCTCCACCCGCTCACCGGGGAGATCGTGCGCGAGGAGGAGATCGTCCACATCTTCCCGGCGAGCCACTACGTCGCCGGGGAGAACCGGATGGGCCGGGCGATCTCCGACATCGAGCACGAGCTCCAGGAGCGGCTCGCCGAGCTCGAGGCGCAGAACAAGCTCCTCGAGGCGCAGCGCCTCAAGATGCGCACCTCCTACGATCTCGAGATGATGCAGTCGATGGGCTTCACCTCCGGGATCGAGAACTACTCCCGCCACATCGACGGGCGCGCTCCGGGCACCGCCCCCAACTGCCTCCTCGACTACTTCCCGGAGGACTTCCTCCTCGTCATCGACGAGAGCCACGTCACCGTGCCGCAGATCGGCGGCATGTACGAGGGCGACATGTCGCGCAAGCGCACGCTCGTCGAGCACGGCTTCCGGCTCCCGAGCGCGCTCGACAACCGGCCGCTGAAGTTCGACGAGTTCCTCGACCGGGTGGGCCAGGCGGTGTACCTGTCCGCGACGCCGGGGGACTTCGAGCTCGAGCGCGGCGACGGGGTGGTCGAGCAGATCATCCGGCCCACCGGCCTCGTCGACCCGAAGGTCGTCGTCAAGCCCACGCGCGGCCAGATCGACGACCTCCTCGCGGAGATCCGCGACCGCGTCGAGCGCGACGAGCGGGTGCTCGTCACCACCCTGACGAAGAAGATGGCCGAGGACCTCACCGATTACCTCCTCGAGCACGAGGTCAAGGTCCAGTACCTCCACTCCGACGTCGACACCCTGCGCCGGGTCGAGCTCCTCACCGAGCTCCGGGCCGGCGAGTTCGACGTGCTCGTCGGCATCAACCTCCTGCGCGAGGGCCTCGACCTGCCCGAGGTGTCGCTCGTCGCGATCCTCGACGCGGACAAGGAGGGCTTCCTCCGCTCGGGCAAGTCGCTCATCCAGACGATCGGGCGCGCGGCGCGCAACGTGCGCGGCGAGGTCCACATGTACGCCGACACGATCACCCCGTCGATGCGATTCGCGATCGACGAGACCGACCGCCGGCGCGAGATCCAGATCGCCTACAACACCGAGCACGGGATCGACCCGAAGCCGCTGCTCAAGAAGATCGCCGACATCACCGAGCGGCTCCAGCGCGAGGACGAGGACACCCGTGAGCTCCTCACCGAGTTCGACTACGGCAAGGGCCGGCGCGGCTACAACGCGACCCTGACGGACGAGCAGCGCGGCCGCGCGGCCGACGGGGGCTCGCTGCGCCCGCCCGCGGCGGACCTCGCCGAGCTCATCGCCGGGCTCACCGACCAGATGCACACCGCGGCCGCGGAGCTCCAGTTCGAGCTCGCCGCGCGGCTCCGCGACGAGCTCGCCGATCTCAAGAAGGAGCTGCGCCAGATGCAGCGGGAGGGACACGGCTGAGCCGCCGGCGCGCCGGGGGCTGAACGACGGGCCCGGCCGACTGCGCTACACTGACTCCTGCTGTTGATGAGGGAGTATCCTCAACGCTGCGTCCGTCAGCACGCTCCCGTCCGCACGGGGGCCGGATGCAGAGGCCTGGCGGGTGCGCGCTGCACCGCAGGCGGAGAGACTCGTGGCGGCCGACCTCATGGCGTCCTGCGCACCGCACCCCTCCCTGCGGCCGCGCGCCGGGCGCCTCCCCGCTACGGAAAGGCACGGCTCCGGCATGGAGATCACCTGGGTGACCTGGACGGTGACGATCATCGTCATCGCCGCGCTCCTCGCATTCGACTACATCTTCCACGTGCGCAAGGCGCACACCCCGACGATCCGCGAGGCCGCGGTGTGGTCGGCGATCTACGTCGGCCTCGCGCTCGTCTTCGGACTCGTGTTCTTCGCCCTCGGCGACACCGCGCACGCGGTGGAGTACTACGCCGGCTACCTCACGGAGAAGGCGCTGAGCGTCGACAACCTCTTCGTGTTCCTCGTCATCATGGCGAGCTTCCAGGTGCCGCGCGACTACCAGCAGAAGGTGCTCCTCTTCGGCATCACCTTCGCGCTCATCACCCGCACCGTGTTCATCCTCATCGGCGCGGTCGCGATCGAGATGTGGTCCGACGTCTTCTACCTGTTCGGGCTCTTCCTCATCCTCATCGCCGGCCAGCAGCTCAAGGGCGAGCTCACCGGCGACAAGGAGGACGACGAGGCCGACAACATCATGGTGCGGATGGCGAAGAAGTTCCTTCCCGCCTCCGACACCTACGACGGGGACAAGCTGTTCACCGTGGAGAACGGCAAGAAGGTGCTCACCCCGATGTTCCTCGTCATGGTGGCGATCGGCGCGACGGACATCCTCTTCGCCTTCGACTCGATCCCCGCGATCTACGGCCTCACCCAGGAGCCCTACATCGTGTTCGCGGCGACGGCGTTCTCGCTCATGGGCCTGCGCCAGCTCTACTTCCTCATCGACGGGCTGCTCGACCGCCTCGTCTACCTCGCCTACGGCCTCGCCGCAGTGCTCGGCTTCATCGGCATCAAGCTCATCCTCCACGCGCTCCACGAGAACAACCTGCCGTTCATCAACGACGGCGAGAACGTGCCGGTCGCCGAGGTCCCCACGACGACCTCGCTGCTCGTCATCGTTGCGATCCTCGGGATCACCGTCGTCGCCTCGCTGCTGAGCCCCAAGGGCCGCGCGCTGCGCGCCCTGCAGAACGCCGAGCGCTACTCGCACCGCTACACCGTGCTGCCCGAGAGCGCGAGCGCCGAGGAGCGGTCGCAGGCGGAGCAGCTCATGGACCGCTGGACGCAGGAGGCCGAGGGTGTCGACCAGAAATGGCGCGACAAGCTCCTCGACCACAAGGACAAGTATTCGCGGATCATCCGGACCGCGCACGAGGCGCGCCTCGCCGCCGCCGCACAGCGGGGCGACGACGCCGCGGTGTCGCGCCGGATCGTCGAGCAGGACGGGCCGAGCGTCTGATCAGCCCTGCGGGGCGAAGGGCCCGAACACGGGGTTCCAGGTGCGGATGGTCGTCGCCGCGATGACGTCCTCGGCCGCGTACGGGTCCTGCGTGAGGATGTCGACGATGTTCGCCCGCTCGGCGGCGGACAGGATGAGCAGCCCTCCCGGGGTGTCGTCGTCCTCGAGCGGACCGGAGGCGAGCAGCACCCCCGATTCGAGCAGGTGCGCCTGCCAGGCGCGGTGCGCCGGTCGGGCCGCCATCCGGCGCTCGGTGTCGGGGCCGTACTCGTAGGTGACAGCGAAGATCGCCATGTGCTTCTCCAGTCCGGGAGTGGGGAATAATCGGCAGGTGGGCGCCGGTTGTACCACCCGGTGCCCGCACCGCCAGTCTAGACGCCGCCCACGGAAGGAACCCACGTGCCACGCCTGCCGGAGATCCCCGCGGAGTTCGCGGACCCGGACACCGTCCACGAAGCCTTCCTCGACCACTGCAGCGCGCTCGGCATCACCCTCTACCCGGCCCAGGAGGAGGCGGTGCTCGCCGCGGTCACCGGCGACAACACGATCGTCGCCACCCCGACGGGCTCCGGCAAGAGCATGGTCGCGCTCGCCGCGCTGTTCTCCGGGCTGAGCACCGGGCGGCGCAGCTACTACACGGCTCCCATCAAGGCGCTGGTGAGCGAGAAGTTCTTCGCCCTGACCGAGGCGCTCGGACCGGAGAACGTCGGCATGGTGACCGGCGACTCCGCCGTCAACCCCGATGCGCCGATCATCTGCGCGACCGCGGAGATCCTCGCGAACCAGGCGCTGCGCGAGGGTGCGCTGCTCGACGTCGGGATGGTCGTCATGGACGAGTTCCACTACTTCGCCGACCCGCAGCGCGGCTGGGCCTGGCAGGTCCCGCTGCTCCTCATGCCGCAGGCGCAGTTCGTCCTCATGTCGGCCACCCTCGGCGACGTGTCCCGGATCGCCGGCGACCTCGAGGAGCGCACCGGCCGGCCCACCACCCTCGTGACCTCGGTCGATCGCCCGGTTCCGCTCGAGTTCGAGTACTCCGTCGAACCCCTCCACGAGGCGCTCCACGCCCTCGTGCGGCGCGGTCGCGCCCCCGTCTACGTCGTGTCCTTCGCGCAGGCGCAGGCCGTCGAGCTCGCCGGCTCGATCGTCAGCGCGAACCTCACCACGCGGGAGGAGCGGGCGGCGATCACCGCCGAGATCAGCGGCTTCCGGTTCGGCGCCGGATTCGGCACCGTCCTCAAGCGCCTGCTGGCGCACGGCGTCGGCGTGCACCACGCCGGCATGCTCCCGAAGTACCGCAGGCTCGTCGAGCAGCTCGCCTCCGCCGGGCTCCTCAAGGTCATCTCCGGCACCGACACCCTCGGGGTGGGCATCAACGTGCCGATCCGGACCGTGCTCTTCACCGGTCTGACGAAGTTCGACGGGCGGCGCATGCGCCGCCTCCACGTCCGCGAGTTCCAGCAGATCGCCGGGCGCGCCGGCCGCGCCGGGTACGACACCGTGGGCTACGTCGTCGTGCAGGCCCCCGAGCACGTCATCGAGAACACGAAGGCCCTCGCGAAGGCCGGGGACGACCCGAAGAAGCGCCGGAAGGTGACGAAGAAGCAGCCCCCGGCGGGCTTCGTGTCGTGGTCGGAGAAGACCTTCGAGCACCTGACGACCGGCCGGCCGGAGGAGCTCACCTCGCGGATGCGGATCACGCATGCGACGATCATCAACCTGCTGTCCCGGCCGGGTGCGGGCGTGCGCACGATCGCCGATTTCATCGCCTCGACCCATGACACCCCGGAGGCGCAGCTCGACATGCGCCTGCGCGCCCTCCACATCGGGCGCGCGCTCCTCACCGCCGGCGTCATCTCCCGCACCGTCGACGACGACGGGCGGGTGAGCTTCCGACCGCAGACCGACCTCGGGCCGCACTTCGCGCTCAACCAGCCGCTGTCGCCCTTCGCCCATGCCGCGCTCGAGCTCTTCGACCGCGAGTCCCCGGACTACGCGATGGACGTGCTGAGCATCATCGAGGCGACGACCACGATCCAGTACGCGATCCTGCGCGGCCAGCTCGACCGGATCAAGCGCGACGAGCTCGGTGCGCTCAAGGCCGAGGGCGTCGAGTACGAGGAGCGGATGGCCGTCCTCGACGAGCTGACCTACCCGCAGCCGAACGCCGAGGTGCTCACCGCGGCCTTCGACGCCTACGCCGAGACCGCGCCGTGGGTCCGGGAGATCGGGATCGAGCCGAAGTCGGTCGTCGGCGACATGCTCACGCAGGCGATGAATTTCAGCCAGTTCGTCGCCTACTACGGGCTCGCCCGCGTCGAGGGCGGCCTGCTGCGCTACCTCACGGACGTCTTCCGGGCGCTCGTGCAGAACGTCCCGACCGAGGCGCAGACGCCGGAGCTCGAGCAGATCACGGCGTGGCTCGGGGACCTCATCGGACGCGTCGACTCGAGCCTGCTCGAGGAGTGGGAGGCCCTGCGGAACCCGGAGGACCCGGGCCAGGAGAGCCTGCTGCCGCCGCTCGACACCCGGCTGTCGGCCGACGCCCACCGCTTCACCCGGCTCATCCGCAACACGATGTTCCACCGCGTGCTGCTCGCCGAGCGGGCCGACTACGCCCGGCTCGGCGAACTCGACGGCGCGAGCGGCTGGAACCAGCAGGCCTGGGAGGACGCGATCGAGGACTACTACGCCGAGTACGGTGAGCTCGGCATCGACGGCGACGCCCGCAGCGCCGCGCTCGTCGACATCACCCCGGGTCCGGACCACTGGGAGGTGCGACAGGTGTTCGCCGATCCCCGCGGGGACAGGGACTGGGCGATCACCGCCCGCGTCGACGTCGCGGCGAGCGACGAGGCGGACGAGGTCGTCGTCGAGGTGCTCGACGTGGGGCCGATGGCCCCGGCCGGCACCTGAGCGGTCGCGACCGGCATGACGACGGTACACACGATGACGAGGGGGACGCGGGCGGCGCAGGACCCGTGTCCGAGGAGGGGAATAGAGTGACCGATGTGATGGCAGAGCAGACCAGTGGGCGCGCCCGGAGCGCTCGAGGCGTGTCGCACCTCGACACGCTCCGGGTCGAGGGCGCGCGCGCCCACAACCTCAAGAACGTCGACATCGCGATCCCGCGGGACTCGCTCGTCGTCTTCACCGGGTTGTCCGGCTCGGGCAAGTCCTCGCTCGCCTTCGACACGATCTTCGCCGAGGGCCAGCGCCGCTACGTCGAGTCCCTGTCCTCCTACGCCCGGATGTTCCTCGGGCAGATGGACAAGCCCGACGTCGACCTCATCGAGGGCCTGTCCCCGGCGGTGTCGATCGATCAGAAGTCGACCTCGCGCAACCCGCGCTCGACCGTCGGCACGATCACCGAGGTCTACGACTTCCTCCGCCTCCTGTGGGCCAGGATCGGCGTCCCCCACTGCCCGACCTGCGGGGAGCGGATCACCCGCCAGACCCCGCAGCAGATCGTCGACCAGCTCCTCGAGCTGCCCGAGCGCACCCGATTCATCGTCCGCGCCCCGCTGGTCCGCGGCCGCAAGGGGGAGTTCGTCGACCTGTTCGCCGAGCTCCAGGCGAAGGGCTTCGCGCGCGCCGTCGTCGACGGCGAGCAGGTCCAGCTCAGCGAGCCGCCGGTGCTCGCCAAGCAGATCAAGCACCACATCGCCGCCGTCGTCGACCGCCTCGTCATCAAGGAGGGGATGCGCCAGCGGCTCACCGACTCCGTTGAGACCGCGCTCGCGCTCGCCGACGGCCGGATCGACATCGAGCTCGTCGACGACGGCACCGTGCGCACCTATTCCGAGCACATGTCCTGCCCGAACGAGCACCCGCTGACGATCGACGAGATCGAACCGCGGACCTTCTCCTTCAACTCGCCGTTCGGCGCATGCCCCACCTGCGACGGGATCGGGGTCAAGCTCCAGGTCGACGAGGTGCTCGTCGTCCCCGACGAGGACCTCAGCCTCGCCGAGGGCGCGATCGCGCCCTGGTCGGTGGGCAAGAGCACCGCGAAGTACTTCAACCGGCTCCTCGCCGGGCTCGGGGCGGACCTCGGCTTCGACATGGACACCCCGTGGGCGGAGCTGACGAAGAAGCAGCGCACCGCGATCCTCGAGGGCAAGGACCACAAGGTCCACGTCAAGTACCGCAACCGGTTCGGTCGCGAGCGCACGTACTCGACCGGCTTCGAGGGCGTCTACCAGTACATCCTCCGCAAGCACGGGGAGACCGAATCGGACCACGCGCGGGACCGCTACGAGTCCTACATGCGCGAGGTCCCGTGCTCCGCCTGCCAGGGCACCCGGCTCAAGCCGGAGGCGCTGAGCGTGCGCGTCGCCGGCCGCTCGATCGCCGAGGTCTCCGCGATGGCGCTCGACCAGGCCGGGGAGTTCCTCGGCGGGCTCGAGCTCAGCGGCCGCGACGCGGCGGTCGCCGCGCAGGTGATGAAGGAGATCCGTGCCCGCATCGGATTCCTCCTCGACGTCGGGCTCGAGTACCTCAGCCTCGATCGCACCGCCGGAACCCTGTCCGGCGGCGAGGCGCAGCGGATCCGGCTCGCCACCCAGATCGGCTCCGGGCTCGTCGGCGTCCTCTACGTCCTCGACGAGCCGTCGATCGGCCTCCATCAGCGCGACAACCGCCGCCTCATCGAGACCCTCGTCAAGCTCCGCGATCTCGGCAACACGCTCATCGTCGTCGAGCACGACGAGGAGACCATCGAGTCCTCCGACTGGATCGTCGACATCGGCCCCGGTGCCGGCGAGCACGGCGGCGAGGTCGTGTACTCGGGCCCGGTCGCCGGGCTCACCGACGCCGCCCGCTCGATCACCGGCGACTACCTCGCCGGGCGCCGCCGCATCGAGCTGCCCGGCAGCCGCCGCCCGGTCGACGCGAAGCGCGTCGTCACCGTCGAACGCGCCCGGGAGAACAACCTCCGCGACGTCACCGTGAGCTTCCCGCTCGGGGTCCTCACCGCCGTCACCGGGGTCTCCGGCTCCGGCAAGTCGACCCTCGTCAACGACATCCTCTACACCGAGCTGGCGAACAAGCTCAACAACGCCAAGCGGGTGCCCGGGCGCCACAAGCGGGTGCGCGGGCTCGAGCACCTCGACAAGGTCATCCACGTCGACCAGGGGCCGATCGGGCGCACCCCGCGCTCGAACCCGGCCACCTACACCGGCGTGTTCGACCACGTCCGCCGCCTGTTCTCGGAGACCGAGGTCGCGAAGGTCCGCGGCTACCAGCCGGGCCGGTTCTCCTTCAACGTCAAGGGCGGGCGCTGCGAGGCCTGCCACGGCGACGGCACGATCAAGATCGAGATGAACTTCCTCCCCGACGTCTACGTCCCCTGCGAGGTGTGCGAGGGCGCGCGGTACAACCGGGAGACCCTCGAGGCCCGGTTCAAGGGGAAGAACATCGCCGAGGTGCTCGACATGCCGATCGAGGAGGCCGCGGAGTTCTTCGCCGCGGTGCCCGCGATCGCCCGGCACCTCACCACCCTCGTCGAGGTCGGGCTCGGCTACGTGCGGCTCGGCCAGCCAGCGACCACGCTGTCCGGCGGCGAGGCGCAGCGCGTCAAGCTCGCCGCGGAGCTCCAGAAGCGCACCCGGGGGCGCACGGTCTACGTCCTCGACGAGCCGACCACCGGTCTCCACTTCGAGGACATCCGCAAGCTCCTCGGGGTGCTCCAGGGGCTCGTCGACAAGGGCAACAGCGTCATCGTCATCGAGCACAACCTCGACGTCATCGCCTCGGCCGACCACGTCATCGACATGGGGCCCGAGGGCGGTCGCGGCGGCGGCACGGTGATCGCCGAGGGCACCCCGGAGGAGGTCGCGCAGATCGCCGGCTCCTACACCGGCGAGTACCTGGCCGGGCTCCTCGGTCGACGGGCGGGCGGCAGTGGATCCGACTGAGTACCGGCCGCGGCCCGGCGAGATCCCGACCTCGCCGGGCGTCTACCGGTTCCGCGACCCGGACCGCCGGGTCGTCTACGTCGGGAAGGCGAAGAACCTCCGTGCCCGCCTGAACTCGTACTTCGCCAATCCCTCCGGGCTCCACCCGCGGACCTTCGCGATGGTCCACACCGCGGCCTCCGTCGACTGGACCGTCGTCGACACCGAGGTCGAGGCGCTCCAGCTCGAATGGACGTGGATCAACGAGTTCGAACCGCGGTTCAACGTCATGTTCCGCGACGACAAGTCCTACCCGTACCTCGCGCTCACCCTGCGCGACGAGTTCCCGCGCGCCTTCATCACCCGCGGGAAGCGCAAGCCCGGCGTCAAGTACTTCGGGCCCTTCGCGCAGGTGTGGGCGATCCGCGAGACCCTCGACCTGCTCCTCCGGGCCTTCCCCGTGCGCACGTGCACGCCCGGGGTGTTCCGGCGCGCCCAGCGCACCGGGCGGCCCTGCCTGCTCGGCTACATCGACAAGTGCTCGGCCCCCTGCGTGGGCCGGGTGACGCCGGAGGAGCACCGCGGCCTCGCCCGGAGCATCGCGGAGTTCATGGGCGGGAACACCGGGCGCTTCATCTCCGCGCGCAAGGAGGAGATGGCCGCCGCCGCCTCCGAGCTCGACTACGAGCGCGCCGCCCGCCTGCGCGACGAGATCGCCGCGCTCGAGAAGGTCCTCGACAAGAGCGCCGTGGTGCTGTCGATGAACGCCGACGTCGACGTCTTCGCCCTCGTCGCCGAGGAGCTCGAGGCCTCCGTGCAGGTGTTCCACGTGCGCGGCGGCCGGATCCGCGGGCAGCGCGGCTGGATCATCGAGCGCCTCCAGGAGCTCGGCCCCGCCGAGCTCATCGCCGACTCCCTCCGGCAGGCGTACACCGATGTCGAGCCCGAGGCGATCCCGCGCGAGATCGTCGTCGACACCCTGCCCGCCGATCTCGACACCGTCACCGCGTGGCTGACGGAGATGCGCGGGTCGCAGGTGAGCATCCGGGTGCCGCAGCGCGGCGAGAAGCGCGCCGTGATGGAGACCGTGGCGAAGAACGCCGAGCAGGCTCTCCAGCTCCACAAGACCCGCCGCGCCTCCGACCTCACCACCCGCAGCGCTTCGCTCACCGAGATCCAGCAGGCGCTCGACCTCGCGGAGCCGCCGCTGCGCATCGAATGCATCGACAACTCCCACACCGGCGGCCAGGACGTCGTCGGCTCGCTCGTCGTATTCGAGGACGGGCTGCCGAAGAAGCGCGACTACCGTCACTTCGCCGTCACCGGGGACGCCGCCCGCGACGACACCGCCGCGATGTACGACGTCGTGTCCCGCCGCTTCTCCCGCTACCTCGAGAGCCTCGTGTCCGCCGAGCCCGACGAGCGCTTCGGCTACCGCCCCTCGCTGCTCGTCGTCGACGGCGCGCTGCCCCAGGTGCACGCCGCGGTCGCCGCCCTCGAGGACCTCGGCATCACCGACATCGCCGTCGTCGGCCTGGCGAAGCGGCTCGAGGAGGTGTGGGTGCCCGGCGACGAGTTCCCCGTCGTGCTGCCCCGCAACTCCGAGGGCCTGTTCATGCTCCAGCGGATCCGCGACGAGGCCCACCGCTTCGCGATCTCCTACCACCGCAAGCGCCGGGGGAGGAGCATGCGGGCATCCGCCCTCGACGGCATCCCCGGGCTCGGCCCGGCCAAGCGCAAGGCGCTGCTCGCCCGGTTCGGGTCGGTCCGGCGGATCCGGGCCGCGAGTCCCGAGGAGCTCGCCGGAGCACCCGGGATCGGTCCGGCGCTCGCCGAGCGCATCCACGCCGCCCTCGGCCCGCCGGGGGCCGCAGGCGGGGACACCGGGGAGGACCCGGGATCGGATACCGTAGGAGCGGAAGCCACCGCAGCGGAAGGAAGCCCGGATGACTGAGCCGCCGGAGATCGTCGAGACCACCTCGCCCGCGACCGCACTCGAGGTGCTCGTGCTCACCGGGATGTCCGGGGCCGGACGCTCGACGGCGGCGAACGCGCTCGAGGACATGGACTGGTACGTCGTCGACAACCTCCCGCCGCAGATGATCGCCCCGCTCGTCGAGCTCGTCGCCCGGGCCGACGGCGCGCTGCCCAAGGTCGCCGTCGTCGCCGACGTCCGCGCCCGCTCGATGTTCTCCGAGCTCGAGCAGGTGCTCGTCGACTACGTGGACCAGGGGATCGGGATCCGCGTGCTCTTCCTCGACGCGAGCGACGAGGTGCTCGTGCGCCGCTTCGAATCGGTCCGCCGTCCGCATCCGCTCCAGGGCGACGGCACCCTCATCGACGGGATCGAGGCCGAGCGCCGCGAGCTCGCCCCGCTGCGCAACCGGGCCGACATCACCATCGACACCTCGGACCTCAACGTCCACCAGCTCCGCGCCGAGGTGCGCGCCGCCTTCGGCCAGGACGGCGCCGCTGCGCTCAAGCTCACGGTGATGAGCTTCGGATTCAAGTACGGCATCCCCAAGGACGCCGACCACGTCGTCGACGTCCGCTTCCTCCCCAACCCCTACTGGATCCCGCATCTGCGCGGCCTCAACGGCCAGGATGCCCCGGTGTCGGACTACGTGCTGTCCCAGCCGGGCGCCCTGAGCTTCGTCGACCGCTACCTCGCGCTCCTCGACATCATCGTCGAGGGGTACCTCAGCGAGAATCGCTCCTTCGCCACCATCGCGATCGGCTGCACCGGCGGCAAGCACCGCTCGGTGGCGATCAGCGAGCAGCTCGCCCGGCGCCTCGCCGACCGGACCGAGGCCTCGGTGAGCGTCCGGCACCGCGACCTCGGACGGGAATGAGCATGGACCCGCATCCCGGGCTGATCCGCACCGAGGAGCTGCCCCTCTACCTCAGCCGACCCGCCAAGCAGCCCTCCGGCGGGCCCATGATCGTGTCCTTCGGCGGCGGGCACGGGCTCTACGCCGCGCTGCGGGCCTTCCGGCTGCTGACCGAGAACCTCACCGCGGTCGTCACCGTGGCCGACGACGGCGGCTCCTCGGGCCGGCTCCGCGAGGAGCTCGGTGGGCTGCCCCCGGGCGACCTGCGGATGGCGCTCGCCGCACTCTGCGACGACGGCGAGTGGGGCCGCACCTGGCGCGACGTCATCCAGCACCGCTTCCAGTCCCGCGGTCCGCTCGACGAGCACTCCGTGGGCAACCTCCTCATCTCCGCCCTGTGGCAGCTCCTCGGGGACCACGTCGAGGGACTCGACTGGATGGCGCGGCTGCTGCGCACCCACGGACGGGTGCTGCCGATGTCCTCCGTCCCGCTCGTCATCGAGGCCGACGTCGCGCTCCGCCCCGGTGGGCCGACGAGCGTGATCCGCGGGCAGTCGCAGCTCGCCGCGACCCCGGGCCGGGTCGACCACGTGCGCCTCGACCCGCAGGCGCCGCCCGCCCGCCGGGAGACGATCGAGGCCGTGCGCGCCGCGCAGGTGCTCAACCTCGGACCCGGGTCCTGGTACACCTCCGTCATGCCGCACCTGCTCGTGCCCGAGCTCGCCGAGGCGATCGTCGCCTCGACGGCCTACAAGTGCCTCACCCTCAACCTGCCCGGGGCACAGGCCGAGACCGCGGACCTCACCCTCGTCGACCACCTCGAATCGCTCCACGCGCACGCCCCGGAGCTGCGCTTCGACGCCGTGCTCGTCGACAGCGCGGCGGCCGCCGACGAACCCGCGCTCGCCCGCGCGGCGGAGCGGCGCTTCGGGGCCCGGCTGTGGTCGCGGCCGCTCGAGTCCCGCCGGCCCCGCGCCCACGACAGCCTCAAGCTCGCGGCATGCTACCGTGATTTGCTCATCGACGCCGGAATCACTGTGGACGAGCAGTGGTGAGGAAGGAACTCCCATGGCATTGACCGCACAGGTCAAGGACGAGCTCGCTCGCCTCAGGATCACCCGCACCTCGGCGCGCAAGGCCGAGGTGTCGACCGTGCTGCGGTTCGCCGGGGCGCTCCACATCGTCGCCGGCTCGATCGTCGTCGAGGCCGAGCTCGACACCGGTGCCGTCGCCCGGCGCCTGCGCACCGAGATCAAGGAGCTGTTCGGCCACGTCGCCGAGGTCGTCGTCGTCGGCGCCTCCGGCATCCGCAAGGGCAACCGGTACCTCGTGCGGGTGAGCCAGGACGGTCCGGCGCTCGCCCGTCAGACCGGTCTCATCGACGGCCGGGGGAGGCCCGTGCGCGGGCTGCCCTCCGCGATCGTCAACGGCTCGCTCACCGACTCCCGCGCCGCCTGGCGCGGTGCCTTCGTCGCCCACGGCTCGCTCACCGAGCCCGGCCGCTCGGCGGCCATCGAGATCACCTGCCCCGGGCCGGAGGCCGCGCTCGCGCTCGTCGGCGCCGCCCGGCGCCTCGGGATCGGGGCGAAGGCCCGTGAGGTCCGCGGGGTCGACCGGGTGGTGATCCGCGACGGCGAGGCGATCGGCGACATGCTCACGAACATGGGTGCGGAGAGCACTCGGCTGGTGTGGGAGGAGCGGCGGATGCGCCGCGAGGTGCGCGCCACCGCCAACCGGCTCGCGAACTTCGACGATGCGAACCTGCGCCGCTCCGCTCGCGCGGCGGTGGCGGCCGGGGCGCGTGTCGAGCGCGCGCTCGAGATCCTCGCCGACGACGTGCCCGAGCACCTCCGCTACGCCGGGATGCTTCGGCTCCAGCACAAGCAGGCCTCCCTCGAGGAGCTCGGCCAGCTCGCCGAACCGCCGATGACCAAGGACGCGATCGCCGGCCGCATCCGGCGGCTGCTCGCGACCGCGGACAAGAAGGCCGAGGACCTCGGCATCCCCGGCACCGAGGCGAGCCTGACCCAGGAGATGCTCGAGGACTCGTGAGCCGCCCCGTGCCCGGATCGGTGCGGGGTGCGGGATTCATGTGATCTTCACTCGGATTCGACGCTCGGCTGGGGTTGTGTCCGCGGGTCTGACTAGGATGAAGCAGAACCGCCCCGAACCCCTTCAAGGAGGCACAGGCATGACCATTCGCGTGGGTATCAACGGATTCGGCCGCATCGGCCGCTCGTTCTTCCGTCAGGTCGACGAAGCAGAGAGTACGAACGTCGAGATCGTTGCGATCAACGACCTCACCGACAACGAGCACCTCGCACACCTGCTCAAGTACGACTCCGTGTGGCGGACCTTCCCCGGGGAGATCAGCCACGACGACGAATCGCTCACCGTCAAGGGTGAGCGGATCCGGGCCACCGCGATCAAGGACCCGAAGGACATCGACTGGGCCGGTCTCGGCGTCGACGTCGTCGTCGAGGCGACGGGCAAGTTCAAGACCGGGGAGGCCGCCGGCGCGCACCTCACCGCCGGTGCCAAGAAGGTCATCCTGTCCGCGCCCGGCAAGGACATCGACGGCTCGTTCGTCATGGGCGTCAACGACGACACGTACGATCCGGAGACGCAGCACATCATCTCCAACGCCTCGTGCACGACGAACTGCCTCGCCCCGCTCGCCAAGGTCCTCGACGAGGCCTTCGGGATCGAGTCCGGGCTGATGACCACGGTGCACGCCTACACCGGCGACCAGAACCTCGTCGACGGCCCGCACAAGGACCTGCGCCGGGCGCGCGCCGCCGCGATCAACATCGTGCCGACGACCACCGGCGCGGCGAAGGCCGTCGCGGAGGTCCTACCGAACCTCAAGGGCAAGCTCGATGGCTTCGCGGTGCGCGTCCCCGTGCCCACCGGCTCGCTCGTCGACCTGACCTTCACCCCCTCGCGCAGCGTCACGGTCGACGAGGTCAACGCCGCGGTCAAGGCCGCGACGACCGGTGAGCTCGAGGGCATCCTCGACTACACCGAGGACCCGATCGTGTCCTCCGACATCATCATGAGCGACTACTCCTCGATCTTCGACGCCGGCCTCACCCGGGTGCTCGGCTCCCAGGTCAAGGTTGTGTCGTGGTACGACAACGAGTGGGGATACTCGCAGCGTCTGCTCGACATGGTCGAGCTCGTAGGAAAGTCCCTCTGACCCGACCCGGCACCGGCCGGCAGCGGCACGACGAAAGGCAGCCATGAAGACCCTCGACACTCCCTCGCAGTACGCCGGGAAGCGCGTGCTCGTCCGGAGCGACCTCAACGTCCCGATGGACGGGACGACGATCACCGACACCGGTCGCATCGTCGCCTCCGCCCCGACGCTGAAGGCACTCGCGGAGGCCGGTGCGAAGGTCATCGTCATGGCGCACCTCGGCCGCCCCAAGGGGAAGCCCGAGGGCAAGTACTCGCTCGCCCCGGTCGTGCCGGTGCTGGCCGAGGCCGTCGGCCGTGCGGTCGAGTTCGCGTCCGACACCGTCGGCGAGGACGCGCGCGCCAAGGCCGCCGCCCTCGCCGACGGCGAGATCCTCCTCCTCGAGAACCTCCGGTTCAACCCGGGGGAGACTTCGAAGGACGAGGCGGAGCGGCGCGAGTTCGCCGAGCAGCTCGCCGCTCTCGCCGACGCCTACGTGTCCGACGGCTTCGGCGTCGTCCACCGGAAGCAGGCGAGTGTCTACGACATCGCCACCCTGCTCCCGGCCGCGGCCGGCGGGCTCGTCGCCGCCGAGGTCGAGGTGTGCGACCGCCTCCTCACCGATCCGGCGCGGCCCTACGTCGTCGTGCTCGGCGGCTCCAAGGTGTCCGACAAGCTCGGCGTCATCTCCCACCTCCTCGAGCGCGCCGACACCCTGATCATCGGCGGCGGGATGGTCTATACCTTCCTCGCCGCACAGGGGTATGCGGTGGGCAGGAGCCTCCTCGAGGAGGACCAGCTCGACACCGTGAAGTCCTACCTGTCCGACGCCGCCGAGCGCGGCGTCGAGATCGTGCTCCCCACCGACATCGTCATGGCGGAGTCCTTCGCTGCCGATGCGGAGCACTGGGTGCGCCCCGTCGACTCCCTCGAGGACACCCCGGCCGGTGCGCAGGGCATGGGGCTCGACATCGGCCCCGAATCCGCCGGCGCCTACGCGGAGCGGATCGCCGCGGCGCGCACCGTGTTCTGGAACGGCCCGATGGGCGTGTTCGAGTTCCCGGCCTTCGCGGCCGGCACCCGCGCTGTGGCCGAGGCCCTCACCGACGCCCACGGCGGCGTGGCCGACGGCCGCCTCACCGTGGTCGGCGGCGGCGACTCCGCCTCCGCCATCCGCAACCTCGGCTTCGCCGACGAGCAGTTCGGCCACATCTCCACCGGCGGCGGCGCGAGCCTCGAGTACCTCGAGGGCAAGACGCTGCCCGGCCTGTCCGTGCTGTCCGACGAGGAGCGCTGAGATGAGCACCGACCGGACCCTGCTGCTCGCCGGCAACTGGAAGATGAACCTCGACCACCTCGAGGCGATCTCCACCGTGCAGAAGCTCGCATGGGCGCTGCGCGACGCGAAGGTCGACCTCACGGCCGTCGACGTCGTCGTGCTCCCGCCGTTCACCGACATCCGCTCCGTGCAGACCCTCATCCAGGGCGACTCGCTCGACATGGCCTACGGCGGTCAGGACCTCTCCGCCCACGACGAGGGCGCCTACACCGGAGAGGTGTCCGGCCGCTTCCTGTCCCGCCTCGGCTGCAGCTACGTCATCATCGGGCACAGCGAGCGCCGTGAGCACCACGGCGAGACCGACGCGCAGGTCCGCTCGAAGGTCGAGGCCGCACTGCGCCATGAGCTCACCCCGATCCTCTGCGTCGGGGAGCCGCTCGAGGTCCGCGAGGCCGGCGAGCACGTCGCCCACACGCTCGACCAGCTCGCCGCCGCCCTCGACGACCTGCCGTCGGCAGACCTCGGCGGGCTCGTCGTCGCCTACGAGCCGGTGTGGGCGATCGGCACCGGGAAGACCGCGACCGCCGCAGACGCCGCAGAGATGTGCACCGCGCTGCGCGAGAAGCTGCGCGAGCTGCTCGGCGCGGACACCGCGCAGTCGGTCCGCCTCCTCTACGGCGGCAGCGTCAAGGCCGACAACGTCGCGGAGATCACCGAGCACCCCGAGGTCGACGGCGCTCTCATCGGCGGCGCGAGCCTCGACCCGGACGGCTTCGCCGCGCTGTGCCGGGCCGCGACCGCCCGGTAGGCGCGGTGCTCCACCGCCCGGTGGACGCGCCGCCGCCCCTGTCCGCACTCCCATCCGCTCTCTGTTAGGCTTGCCGTCGTGACTGTTCTGACCTGGTCCCTCACGGGCGTCCTCATCCTCACCAGCCTCTTCCTCATCCTGCTCATCCTGCTCCACAAGGGCAAGGGCGGCGGCATGTCGGACATGTTCGGCGGCGGGATGAGCTCGAACCTCGGCTCCTCCGGGGTCGCCGAGCGCAACCTCAACCGCTTCACCACGCTCGTCGCGATCATCTGGGGGGCCTCGATCGTGCTCCTCGGACTCATCGTCCGCTTCGAGTAGGACGCCCCACCTCGTACACGACGGAACCCCGGACCCTGCGGTCCGGGGTTCCGTGCGTTCGCTTGTCGCGTCCCGTCCGCTGCTGCGGCGGGCTCAGGCCTCGAAGCCGAAGGCGGCGAGGATCTGCTCGATGCCCTGGGCCCGGTCGGTGAGGTGGAGGCGGAGCACCGGACGGCGGCGCTCCCGCAGCACCCGTGCGTCCCCGGCGGCCTGCGCGGCCTGGAGCTGGCCGAAGGTGAAGTCGCGGCCGGGGATGAGGAGGTCGGCTCGCGAGTCCGCGGTGATCTGGAGGAAGACCCCGTTCGGATGACCGCCCTTGTGGTACTGGCCGGTCGAGTGGAGGTAGCGCGGGCCGAAGCCGAAGGTCGTCTGCAGGCCCGTGCGGAGCGCCGCGGCCTGCCGGATGAGTGCGGCGCGGGTGTCGCTCGTCCGGTCGAGGTAGGCCTGGATCGCGACGTATCCGTACTCCTCGGCGCTGTCGGCGAGCGCGCGCAGCGCGTCCTCGAGGGTGTCGGCGCCGTCGAGCAGCTCGGGCGGGCCGAACACCGCGACCGCCCCGTGCGTGAACGCGGGCCGTTCGGCACCGGTGCCGAGGCCCCCGTCGAGCATCTCGCGGGCCCCGGCCTTCGCCGCCTCGACGTCGGGCTGGTCGAAGGGGTTGATCCCGATGCTGTAGCCGGTGATCGCGGTCGCGTACTCCCACAGGAGGAACTGGGCACCGAGCGGCGCGTCGACGGCGCACGCGAAGCCGGACATCGGCTGGTGCTCGCCCTCGGCGCGGCCGATGAACAGGAGCATCGCGTCCGCCCCCGCGTCGACGAAGCCCGGGGCGTCGATCCCCTCGACGACGACGGGCAGGATGCCCTCGCCGTCCTTGCCCGTCGATTCCGCGACGAGCTGCTCGAGCCACGCCCCGAACCCGACGATCGGGCTCGAGGTGGCGGCGACGACGAGCTTCTCCGTGTCGCGGGCGTGGGCGACGCCGAGAAAGGCGCCGAGCTGGATCGCGGGATTCGTCGGCTCGTCGAGCGCGAGCGCCGGTGCGATCTCCTGGGCCTCGGCGAGCAGCGCGCCGATGTCCGCCCCGGCGAGGCCGGACGGGACGAGTCCGAAGGCGCTGAGCGCGCTGTAGCGGCCGCCGACCTCCGGGTCGGCGAGGAACACGCGGCGGTATCCGAGCTCGAGAGCGAGCTCGTGGAGCGGTGAGCCGGGGTCGGTGACGACGACGATCCGGGAGGCCGGGTCGATGCCGGCGGCCTCGAACGCGGAGGAGAAGGCGCGGCGGTGCGAATCGGTCTCCACCGTCGAGCCCGATTTCGAGGACACGACGAGCACGGTGCGGGAGAGGTCGGTGCCGATCGCCTCGGCGATCTGGCCGGAATCGGTGGTGTCGACCACCTCGAGAGGGACTCCTGCGGTGGCGCAGATGACCTCGGGGGCGAGCGAGGAGCCGCCCATGCCCGCGAGTGTGACGATGTCGACGCCCTCGGCAAGGAGCTCGGCGCGCAGCTCCGCGATCTCCGCGAGCAGACCGGTCGAGCTCGTCGGCAGATCGACCCAGCCGAGTCGGCGGGAGGCCTCGGGGGCCGCAGCGTCGCCCCACAGGGTGCCGTCGCCGACGCTGATCCGCGAGGCGACGTGGGCGGTGACGAGGTCGCGGACCTCGTCGTCGAACTCGGCGGGGGAGGGGTAACCGAAGTCGATGGGGCTCATGCGCGGGCTCCTTCCAGCTGGGTGCGGACCGTGTCGAGCAGCTCGGCCCAGCTCGCGTCGAACTTCTGCAGCCCTTCCGCCTCGAGCTGCTCCATCACCTCGGCGTAGTCGATGCCGAGGGCGGCGAGCCGATCGAACAGCGCGTTCGCCTGCCCGTAGCCGGAGCCGATCGTGTCCCCGCGCACCTCGCCGTGGTCGGCGAAGGCCTCGAGCGTCGCCTCGGGCATGGTGTTGACGGTGCCGGGCGCCACGAGCTCGCTGACGTAGAGGGTGTCGGGATAGTCGGGGTTCTTCGTCCCGGTCGACGCCCACAGCGGACGCTGCGGGTGCGCGCCGGCGGCCTCGAGCACTTCGAAGCGCTCGCTCGAGAACAGCTGACCGGCGATCTGGTGGGCCAGCCGGCAGTTCGCCACGCCCGCCTGCCCGCGCAGGCGCAGGGCCTCGTCGGTGCCGAGCGCGGTGAGCCGGCGGTCGACCTCGGTGTCGACGCGCGACACGAAGATCGAGGCGACGGAGTGGATGCCGGCGAGGTCGATGCCCGCCTCGCGCGCCCGCTCGAGGCCGCTGATGTAGGCCTCGACGACCTTCCGGTAGCGGTCGAGCGCGAAGATCAGGGTGACGTTGACGCTGATCCCGCGGGCGACGACCGCGGTGATCGCCGGCAGCCCCTCGAGCGTGGCGGGGATCTTGATCATGACGTTGGGGCGGTTGATCGCCTCCCACAGCCGGGTGGCGTGCGCGATCGTCGCCTCGGTGTCGCGGGCCGCGTCCGGCGGCACCTCGATCGACACCCGGCCGTCGACGCCCCCGGAGGCGCGGTACACCGGCTCGAGGATGTCGGCGGCCTTCGCGACGTCGTCGCAGGTGAGCATCTCCACCGCGGTCTCGAGGTCGACGCCGTCCCGGGCGAGGGGCGTGAGCTGCGCGGCATAGGCCTCGCTGTCAGCGAGCGCGGCGGCGAAGATCGTCGGGTTCGTCGTCACCCCCACCACCTGCTTGTCGGCGACGAGCGCGGCGAGGCTGCCGGAGGTGATCCGGGAGCGGGACAGGTCATCGAGCCAGATCGAGACGCCGGCGCGGGAGAGCTCGGCCAGGGGGGTGGTCATGGTCATCCTTTCGCTGCGGCGAGCGCGTCGTCGGCCGCTGTCACGACCGCCTCCGCGGTGATGCCGAACTCGGTGTAGAGCCGCTGGTAGTCGGCCGAGGCGCCGAAGTGCTCGAGCGACACCGCGCGTCCGTGGGTGCCGAGGTAGCGGTGCCAGCTCAGCGCGGTGCCGGCCTCGATGCTCACGCGGGCGGCGACCGCGGCCGGGAGCACCGACTCGCGGTACTCGGCGGGCTGGGCGTCGAACCACTCGTGGCTCGGCATCGACACGACGCGCACCGCGGTGCCGCGCTCGCGCAGCGTCTGCGCGGCCTCGAGGGCGATCGCGACCTCGGAGCCCGAGGCCATGACGATGACCTCCGGGGTGCCGGGGGAGTCGAGGAGCACATAGCCGCCGCGGGCGGCCCCGGCGGCCGGCGCGTACTCGCCGCGGTCGAGGACCGGGACGTTCTGCCGGGTGAGGATCAGTCCGGTGGGCCCGTCGGTGCGGTCGAGGATCCGTCGCCAGGCGACCGCGGTCTCGTTCGCGTCGGCCGGGCGCACGACGTCGAGACCGGGGATCGCGCGGAGCGCGCTCAGGTGCTCGACGGGCTGATGGGTGGGGCCGTCCTCGCCGAGGCCGATCGAGTCGTGGGTCCACACGAACACCGTCGGGAGCTCCTGCAGGGCGGCGAGCCGCACCGCCGGGCGCTGGTAGTCGCTGAACACGAGGAAGGTGCCGTTGTACGGGCGGGTGGGCCCGTGGAGCGCGATGCCGTTGCACGCGAGGCCCGCGGCGAACTCGCGGATCCCGAAGTGGAGGTTGCGGCCGTAGGGGTCGCCGGCGAACATGTCGGAGCTGCGCTCGGTGGGGAGGAACGAGGCCTCGCCCTTGATGAGCGTGTTGTTCGAGCCGGCGAGGTCGGCCGAGCCGCCCCACAGCTCCGGCAGCAGCGGGGCGATCGCATTGAGCACCTGACCGGACGCGGCGCGGGTGGCGATCCCCTTCGTCGAGGCCTCGAACACCGGCAGCGCCTCGTCGAGGCCGGCGGGGAGCTCGCGGGCGAGGAGCCGGTCGAGGAGCGCGGCGCGCTCCGGCTGGGCCTCGCGCCAGGCGGTGAAGCAGGCGTTCCAGTCGGTGTGCGCGCGGGCCCCGCGCTCCCGGACGGCGCGGGCGTGCTCGAGGACGGCGGGATCGACGGCGAACTGCTCGGCCGGGTCGAATCCGAGCAGGGTCTTCGTCGCCGCGATCTCCTCCTCGCCGAGGGCGGCGCCGTGCGAGGCGCCGGTGCCCTGCGCCGTCGGCGCGGGCCAGGCGATGATCGTCGAGAGCCGGATGAACGAGGGGCGGGGATCGGCCTGGGCGGCGTCGAGGGCGGCGGCGAGGGCGTCGATGTCCTCGCGGTACTCGGTGCCGCCCTGCGTGAAGTCGACGTGCTCGACGTGCCAGCCGTAGGAGGCGTAGCGGGCCGCGGTGTCCTCGGTGAAAGCGATCGAGGTGTCGTCCTCGATGGAGATCCGGTTGTCGTCCCAGATCACGATGAGGTTCCCGAGCTCCTGCGTGCCCGCGAGCGAGGACGCCTCGGAGGACACGCCCTCCTGGAGGTCGCCGTCGGAGGCGAGGACGTAGATGCGGTGGTCGAACACCGATTCGCCGGCCGGGGCGTCGGGGTCGAAGAGCCCGCGCTCCCGCCGGGCGGCCATCGCCATGCCGACGGCCGAGGCGAGCCCGGAGCCGAGCGGCCCGGTCGTGATCTCGACGCCGGCGGTGTGGCCGACCTCGGGGTGGCCGGGGGTCAGCGAGCCCCACTGGCGCAGCGCCTTGAGATCATCGAGCTCGAGGCCGTAGCCGGACAGGTAGAGCTGGACGTACTGGGTCAGGCTCGAGTGGCCGGCCGACAGGACGAAGCGGTCCCGGCCGAGCCACTGCGGGTCGGCCGGATCGTGGACCATCGTGTGCTGATAGAGGCAGTAGGCGACGGGCGCGAGGCTCATCGCGGTCCCCGGGTGACCGTTGCCGGCCTTCTGGACGGCGTCCGCGGCCAGCAGACGTGCGGTGTCGACAGCCGTGGAGTCCTTCGCGGACCAGGTCACAGGGCTCATGAGGGGGCATCTGTCCTTCTGCTCGGGGTTCGTCGACTCCGACTCTACCGGGTGGTCCGCAGTGTGCGGTACCGGTGTCCGGAACCACGGCGCGCGGACTGGCGCGGACGTCTACGAGGGGTAGAATGGTCGGATCCGGTGTCCAGAGGAAAGAGAACCCCTTTACGTGAGCAGCGACCAGCACAGCGCCGCCGAACAGGTGGAGCGTCCGCTCCGGCGGACGATCGACGAATCCCGACTCCTGGCGCGGACCGGCGGGCGCTCCCGCTTCATGGCCTTCGTCGCGCTCACCAAGCCGCGGGTCATCGAGCTCCTCCTCGTCACCACGGCACCCGTGATGTTCCTCGCCGCGCAGGGCCTGCCCAACCTCTGGCTCGTCCTCGCCACGCTCGTCGGCGGCTCCGCCGCGGCCGCCTCGGCCTCGGTGTTCAACTGCATCCTCGACCGCGACATCGACGCGAAGATGCGCCGCACCGAGAACCGCCCGCTCGTCACCGGCGAGGTGTCCCTGCGCGAAGCGATCGTGTTCGCCTTCGCGCTCGGCATCGGCTCGATCTTCTGGATGGGCGGTTTCACCAACTGGGTGGCCGCCGGTCTCACCGCCTCGGCGATCCTCCTCTACGTCGTGTTCTACACGATCATGCTCAAGCGCCACACCGCCCAGAACATCGTGTGGGGCGGCGCGGCCGGGTGCATGCCGGTGCTCATCGGCTGGTCGGCGGTCACCGGCTCGCTGTCGTGGGAGCCGCTCATCCTGTTCCTCGTCGTGTTCTTCTGGACGCCCCCGCACTACTGGCCGCTCGCCATCAAGTACAAGGCCGACTACGACGCCGCCGGCGTGCCGATGCTGCCCTCGAAGGTGCCGCCGACCTCCGTCGGCCGGCAGATCCTCGCCTACGGCTGGCTCATGGTCGCCGCGAGCCTCGCCCTCATCCCCGTCACCCCGATGGGCCCGGTCTACATCGCCACCGCGCTGCTCTCCGGCGCCTGGTTCATGTACCTCTGCTACGGGCTCACCCGCCGTGCGAAGCAGGGCTTCCAGGGCACCCAGCTGCGCGCGATGAAGGTGTTCCACGGCTCGATCACCTATCTGTCGGTGCTCTTCCTCGCGATCGCGATCGACCCCTTCCTCAACCCCTTCATCTGAGTTCACCCGTAGGATCGGGGCATGGAGACGTCGACGAAGGACTTCTGGGAGAACCGCCTCGCCGAGGACTGGACGGAGACGGGCGTGGGCTACCGCGCGCTCGGAGCGGCGTTCAACACCTGGATGTACCGGGTCAGGCGCGCGGTGTTCCTCCGCGAGATGGCCGCCGCTCCGATCGATCTCCCCACCGCCGAGGTGTTCGACATCGGCTCCGGCACCGGCTTCTACGTCGACCTCTGGCGCGAGCTCGGGGTCGCAGGGGTGACCGGCTCCGACATCACCACCGCCGCGGTGAACAATCTGCGCGGCCGCTTCCCGGACTCGGACTTCCATCCCTTCGACGCCGCATCCCCCGAGCTCCCGGTGCCCGCCGGCGCCTACGACATCGTGTCCGCGATGGACATGCTCTTCCACATCACCGACGACGCCGGTCACGCCCAGGCCCTCCGCAACGCCGCGCGCCTGCTGCGTCCCGGCGGGCTGTTCGTGTTCTCGGAGAACTTCCTCTTCGGCCCCGAGCAGCGCGGCCCGCGTCAGGTCAACCGGTCGATGCACACGATCGAGCGGGAGCTCGCCGCCGCCGGCCTCGAGCCGATCCGCCACACCCCGATGTTCGTCCTCATGAACGCCCAGGTCGACGCCCCCTGGCTGCGCCGCCGGGCGTGGGCGCTCGTCATGCGCACGGTCACCGCGGCCGGCCTCGGTGGGCTCGCCGGGCGCCTCCTCTACCCGCTCGAGATGCGCCTGCTCGCCTCCCGGCGCGAGGGACCGAGCACCGAGCTCATGATCTGCCGCAGGATCGAGCAGCAGTAGCTCAGTCCTCGATCCCGTCGAGCGAGCCGCCGGCGGCGAGCTGCGCGGCATGGAGCTCCGCATAGGCGCCGCCGCGCTCGAGCAGCTCCGCATGGCTGCCCTGCTCGACGATGTCGCCGTGGGCCATGACGAGGATCGTGTCCGCGTCCCGGATCGTGGAGAGCCGGTGGGCGATGACGAAGCTCGTCCGGCCCGCGCGCAGGGTCTGCATCGCCTGCTGGAGCAGGAGCTCGGTGCGGGTGTCGACCGAGGAGGTCGCCTCGTCGAGGATGAGCACGGTGGGCCGGGTGAGGAACGCGCGGGCGATCGTGATGAGCTGGCGCTCGCCCTGGGACAGGTTGCCGCCGTCGTCGTCGATGACGGTGTCGTAGCCGTCGGGCAGGGTGCGGACGACGTGGTCGACGTAGCACGCCTCGGCCGCCGCCACGACCTCCTCCCGCGTGGCCCCGGGCTTGCCGTAGGCGATGTTCTCCTCGATCGTCCCGCCGAACAGCCAGGTGTCCTGGAGGACCATGCCCATGTGCGAGCGGAGCTCGGAGCGGCGCAGCTCCGCGATGTCGACGCCGTCGAAGGTGATCCGGCCCGAATCGACCTCGTAGAAGCGCATGAGGAGGTTGACGAGGGTCGTCTTCCCGGCACCGGTGTGGCCGACGATCGCCGTCGTCGTGCCCGGCGCGGCGCGCAGGCCGAGGTCGGTGATGAGCGGAGAGTCCGAGGAGTAGCCGAAGGCGACGTGCTCGAAGGCGATCTCGCCGCGCGGGCGCTCGGGCAGGGTCGCGGTCCCGGTGTCCGGGGTCTCCTCCGGGTAGGACAGGAGCTCGAACACGCGCTCGGCGCACGCCGCCGCTGACTGGAGCTGCGCGGCCATCCCGCCGAGCTGCGCGAGCGGCTGCGAGAACTGGCGGGAGTACTGGATGAACGCCTGCACGGTGCCGAGCCGGAGCTGGCCGGAGGCGACCTGGAGGGCGCCGACGACCGCGATGCCGACGTAGACGAGGTTCCCGATGAACTGCATCGCCGGCATCATCAGCCCGGCGAGCATCTGGGCGGAGAAGGACGCCCGGTAGACGTCGTCGTTCTCCGCGTCGAAGAGCTCCTTCGTCACACGGTCACGGCCGTAGACGGTGATGAGGTCGTGGCCGGTGATCGACTCCTCGACGCGGGTGTTGAGCACGCCGGTGGCCTTCCACTGGGCTTGGAACTGCCGCTGCGAACGGACCCCGAGGAGTCCGATGACGAGCGCGGTGAGCGGCACGGTGATGAGGGTGACGAGGGTGAGCTGCCAGGACAGCGTGAACATCATCGCGAGGACGCCGACGACGGTGAGCAGGCTCATGACGATCTGCCCGAGGGACTCGCTGAGCACCTGGTTGAGGTTGTCGAGGTCGTTCGTCAGCCGGGAGAGCACGTCGCCGCGCTTCATCCGGTCGAAATGCGACAGGGGGAGCGCGTGGATCTTCGACTCGACATCCTCGCGCAGCCGGTACATCACCCGCTGCACGACGGAGTTGAGGATCCGGCTCGCGAGGAACATCACGAGGGATCCGAGCAGGTACACCGCGAGGGTGAGCAGCAGCGTCCGGCCGAGCGCGGCGAAATCGATCCCGGCACCGGGCACGATCTCCATCGCTGCGACCATGTCGGCCATCGTCGTGTCGCCGGCGGCGCGGAGATCGGCGACGACCTCGGCCTGGGACCGACCGCCCTCCATCCGGCCGGACACCCAGCCCTCGTAGACGAGGTTCGTCGCCTGACCGAGGACGAGCGGGCCGAGGACGGTGAAGACGATGCCCACGGCGTTGAGCACCACGGCGCCGACGACGGCGAGGGTGAAGGGACGGAAGCGGCCGAGCAGGCGCTTCATCGTCGGCCCGAAGGCGCGGGCCTTGGAACCCGGGGCGTCCTCCATCGACATCTCAGACCCCCTCTCCGGTCGCGGCGGCGGCCTGCGAATCGATGATCTCCCGGTACACCGGGTTCGACTCCGCGAGCTCATCATGGGTGCCGAGGCCGACGATCCGGCCCTCGTCGAGGACGAGGATGGCGTCGGCGTCGCGGGCGGTCGCGATCCGCTGGGCGACGATGATCATCGTCGCGTCGACGTCCCGGGCGAGCGCGGCGCGCAGCGCCTTGTCGGTCGCGGTGTCGAGGGCGGAGAAGGAATCGTCGAAGACGAGGATCCGAGGTCGCCCGACGAGCGCGCGGGCGATCGCGATCCGCTGGCGCTGGCCGCCGGACAGGTTGGTGCCGCCCTGGGTGAGCTCGTGGTCGAGCCCCTCGGGGAGCTCGCGGACGAAGTCCGCCTGGGCGGTGTCGAGGGCCGCCCACATCTCCTCCTCGCTCGCCCCGGGGGCGGCGAAGCGCAGGGTGTCGGCGATCGTGCCGGAGAACAGGTACGCCTGCTGCGGGACGAAGCCGGTCTGCGCGTGGAGCACAGCGGGAGCGAGTGCGCGGATGTCCGTGCCGCCGATCCGCACCGTGCCGGCGTCGGCGTCGATGAGGCGCACGACGAGGGAGGCGAGGGTGGTCTTGCCCGAACCCGTGGCCCCGACGATCGCGAGGGTCGACCCGGCCGGGACCCGCACGTCGATTCCGCTGAGGACCGTCTCCTCGGCGCTGGGATAGCGGTACTCGACCCCGGACAGCTCGACCTCGCCGGGCGCCGGGGTGTCGGTCCGGGTGCCGGAGAAGTCGATCGTCACCGGGGAGTCGACGACGTCGAGGATGCGGCCGGCGGAGACCGCGGCGCGCGGGATCATCATCGCCATGAACGAGGCGATCATCACGCCCATGAGGATCATGAGGAGGTACTGGATGAAGGCCATGAGGGTGCCGACCCCGAGCATGCCCCCCTGCACCTCGAACGCGCCGAACCACACGACGGCGGCCGAGGCCGCGCCGATGATGAACATCACGAGCGGGAACATCAGCGAGAACAGCCGGCCCACCCGGAGGTTGGCGTCGGTGACCGCGAGGTTGGCCTCCCCGAAGCGCTGCGCCTCGGCCGGCTCGCGGACGAAGGCGCGGATGACCCGGATCCCGGTGAGCTGCTGGCGGGTGACGGAGTTGAGGGCGTCGATGCGCTCCTGCATGACGGCGAAGGACGGGACCATGCGGGAGACGATGAACGCCATGACGACGCCGAGCACGACGACCGTGACGACGACGATCCACGACAGGCGGAAGCTCTCGGCGAGGGCCATGACGATCCCGCCGAGCGCCATGAGCGGTGCCATGACGAGCATCGTCGCGCTGAGCACGATGAACTGCTGGACCTGTCGGATGTCATTGGTGTTGCGGGTGATGAGGCCGGCGGCGGAGAAGCGGGAGACGTCCTGGTGGCCCATGTCGACGACGTGGTGGAAGACGTCGCGGCGGAGGTCGCGGGCAGCGGACATCGCGCACTTCGCGCCGCAGTAGATCGCGATCCCGTTGCACCCGAGCTGGAGGACGGCGACGACGACCATCCAGCCGCCGTAGGCCCACACCGTCGGCACGTCGCCGCGGGCGACGCCCTCGTCGATCATCCGCGCATTGAGCGTGGGGATGAGGAGCAGGCCGAAGGACTGGAGTGCCTGGAACACGACGACGCCGAGGAGGAGCCCGCGGTAGTCGAGGAGGTATCTGTTCAGGAGCGCGAGGAGAGGCACCCGGACATTCAAGCAGACCGCGCCGTCGTGCGCTCACCGGTGGCACCCAGGTAGGGCATGGGATGGCTCACGGCGGCGGTGGCGGGCCGGCTGCGGTCACACCGTCTGGTGGACCGCCTGCGGGGAGTCCGGGACGGCGGTGGCCGGCAGCGGCGCACGGCGGTAGCAGGCGTCGACGACGGCGACGGTCGCGGCGATGACGAGGCAGGCGCCCACGAGGTGGAGGGCGACGGCGGCGATCGGCAGGCCGGTGAAGTACTGGAAGTAGCCGATCGCGCCCTGCGCCGCCTCGACGAGGAGGAGCACGGTGAGCGCACGGGACAGCTCGCTCAGCCCCTGCCGTGCGGACAGGATGCGGGCGAGGACCGTCGCGCCGATGAGCAGCCAGACCGGGATCGCGTGGAGGCGGGAGATCATCACCGTGTCGAGGCCGTTGCGGGCACTGATGACGTCCCCGGCATGCGGGCCGGCCCCGGTGACGAGGACGCCGAGGAGCACGATGACGACCATGAGCCCGCCGATCGCCCAGCACAGGCCGCGCAGCAGCGGGGTGCCGAGCGGCCGGGGGTCCCGGCCGGAGTCCGCGGTGCGGCGCACGAGGTAGGCCGACGCGCCGACGGCGATCGCCGAGGGGATGAAGTGGGCGGCGACGATCCACGGGTTGAGCTGGGTGCGCACGGTGAGGCCGCCGAGGAGCGCCTGGAAGGGCACCACGGCGGTGAGCCAGAACGTCAGCCAGAAGAGGTCGGGGCGGGTCCTGCGGAGGCGCCACAGGAGGACGAGGATCGCGACGCCGAGCAGTCCGAGCGCGACCCCGAGCAGCCGGTTGCCGAACTCGATGTAGCCGTGGATGCCCATCTCCGGGGTGTTGACGAGGGACTCGTCGGTGCACATCGGCCAGGTCGGACAGCCGAGCCCGGAGCCGGTGAGCCGCACGAGCGCACCGGTGACGATGATCGCCGACTGGGCGAACAGCATCGTCCACGCCGCGGCGCTCACGAGCCGGGTGACGGTGGCGGGCTGCCAGCGGGAGCCGGCGGGCGGTGCGGGGGCTGCGGGGGTCGTCATGCGGGCCATTCTACCGTCCGTCGAAGTCGAAGAAGCGGCGGGCCGCGAGCAGCCCGAGGAGCGTCCAGGCGAGCATCACCGCACAGGCGCGCAGGTCGATCGCGCCGTCGAGCACCGCGCTGCGCATGGCATCGCCGAGCGCCCCCGAGGGCGTCCACGACACGAGCCGGCCCCACAGCCCGTCGTGAGCGACGACGAGCCCGCCGACCGAGGCCATGAGCACCCACAGGAGGTTGGCGAGCGCGAGCGTCGCCTCTGCGCGCAGGGTCCCGGCGAGCACGAGCCCCCAGGTGAGCATGACCGCCGTCCCGAGCAGTCCGGCGACGACGACGGCGAGGTGGGCGACCGGGGCGGTGATGCCGAGGACGAGGGCGATGCCGCCGAGCAGCGCGAACTGGACGGCGACGACGAGGAGCACGGCGAGCAGCTTGCCCCAGATCAGGCCCGTGGTGCCGAGCGGGGTGGTGGCGAGCTGGCGGAGCACACCGTAGCGGCGGTCGAACCCCGTGGAGATCGCCTGCCCGGTGAAGGCAGTCGAGGCGATCGCGAGGCCGAGCACCCCGGAGGTCGCGACGGCGACGGGGGAGTGGCCGCCGATGCCGAGGCCGAGCACGTCGAGGATCCCGGTGAGGGACAGCCCGAGGAGCACGATGATCGGGAGCACGAGGGAGAGGAGGAGCTGCTCGCCGTTGCGGAGGATCGAACGCGCCTCGAACCCGGCCTGCGCGAGGATGCGCCGGGAGGCCGGGGAGGCCGGGGAGGAGGGTGTCGTCGCGGGCTCCGTCATCGCAGGCTCCTGCCGGTGAGCTCGAGGAACACGTCGCCGAGGGTGCGCCCGTGCAGGGAGAGGTCGTCGACCCGCACCCCACGGGCGGCGAGCTCCGCGGTGAGGCCGGCGAGCGCGGCCGGGCCGATGTCGCCGGACACGGTGAGCACGGGGCCGTGGACGGTGACGGTGCCGAACGCCTCGAGCGCGGCGGCGAGCCCGGCCGGGGCGTCGCCGGGCAGGCGCATCCGCAGGCTGTGCGCGCCGTCGGCGGCGGCGGTGAGCTCGGCCGGTGTGCCCTGGGCGATGACCCGACCGTGGTCGATGATCGTCACGGTGTCGGCGAGCGCCTGCGCATCGGCCATGTCGTGGGTGGTGAGGACGACGGCCACGCCGTCGGCGCGGAGCTCGCCGATGACCTCGTGCACGACGAGGGACGCCTGCGGGTCGAGGCCGGCGGTGGGCTCGTCGAGGAACACGAGGCGCGGACGGCCGACGAGCGCGGCGGCGAGCCCGACCCGCTGGCGCTGCCCGCCGGACAGCCGGCGGATGGTGCGGTCGGCGAAGCCGGTGATCCCGAGCCGCTCGGCGAGCGCGGTGACATCGAGCGGGTCCGCGTACATCCGGGCGAGGTGGGTGAGGACCGCGAGCGGCCGCGCGGCCATGGGCAGCCCGCCGTCCTGGAGCATGACCCCGGTGAGCCCGGCGGTGCGGGTGTGCTCGGCCACGGGGTCGGCCCCGAAGATCCGGACCGTGCCGCGCGCCGGGCGCAGGAGGCCCACCGCGCAGGCGATCGTCGTCGACTTGCCGGCGCCGTTGGGGCCGAGCACCGCGTGGACGCGCCCGGCGTCGGCGGTGAGCGAGATCGATTCGAGCGCGGGCCGGGCCCGGTAGTCGAAGCCGAGCCCGGTCAGGCTCAGGGGTGCGGTCGTCACGGTCGACCAGTGTACGCGTGGCCCCGCTCCGGGGAGCGCCCGGGCCGCGACGGGTCCGCGACCGGGGCTTAGGCTCGCCTTCGTTTACAGTGGAATAGATTACGCAACAATTGTCTTGTATAACGCAGAGCACCACCCTCGGCACCCGGAAGGAGAACCATGTCATCGCATGCCATCGCCCGGTCCGAGGACGCCCGCACCCGCCAGCGGGTGCTCGGCGCGGTGCTCGATCTCGGTCCGGTGAGCGCCTCCGGCGTGGCGAAGGTCATGGACCTCACCGCCGCGGCGATCCGCCGCCACTTCGACGCCCTCGAGGCCGACGGCCTCATCGAGGTCCGCCGGCTCGCCGGGACCCGGGCCGGCCGGGGGCGGCCCGCCCGGCAGTACGTCGTCACCGCGCAGGGCCACGAGCTGATCAGCCACACCTACGACGACCTCGCCGTCGATGTCCTCGGCTTCGTCGAGCGGCGCTCCGGCCGCGAGGCGGTCGCCGAGTTCGCCGCCGAGCACGTCGCGGAGCTCGGGCAGCGCCTGCGGGCGCGCACCGAGCGCCCCGAGCCGACCGTCGTCGGCCGGGCCCGGCAGCTCGCCGCCGCGCTGTCCGCGGAGGGCTTCGCGGCCTCGGCCTCGCCGGTCGCCGTGGGCACCCCGCTCGAGGCGATCCAGCTGTGCCAGGGCCACTGCCCGATCCAGCACGTCGCGAAGGAGTACCCGGAGTTCTGCGAGGCGGAGCTCCAGCTGTTCGCCGAGCACCTCGACGTCGACGTCCGCCGCCTGTCCACCCTGGCCAACGGCGACCACGTCTGCACCACGCACATCCCGACCTCGGTCCTCAACCGCCCGTTGATCGACCAGACCGACCGCAACCAAGGAGGCTCACGGTGACCGATACCACCGAGACCAACCCGATCCTCGAAGCGAACCCCGAGCTCAAGGACATCGGCAACTACGCCTACGGCTGGCACGACTCGAACGACGCCGGCGCCGCGGCGCAGCGCGGCCTGAGCGAGGACGTGGTGCGCAACATCTCCGCCCTCAAGGAGGAGCCGGAGTGGATGCTCCAGCGCCGCCTCAAGGCCCTCAAGCTGTTCGAGAAGAAGCCGATGCCCAGCTGGGGCGCCGACCTCACCGGGATCGACTTCGACGACATCAAGTACTTCGTGCGCTCGACCGAGGGTCAGGCGCAGTCCTGGGAGGATCTCCCCGAGGACATCAAGAACACCTACGACCGGCTCGGCATCCCGGAGGCGGAGAAGCAGCGGCTCGTCGCCGGCGTGGCCGCGCAGTACGAGTCCGAGGTCGTCTACCACAAGATCAACGAGGAGCTCGAGCGCCAGGGCGTGATCTTCCTCGACACCGACACCGCGCTCAAGGAGCACCCCGAGCTGTTCGAGGAGTACTTCGGCACCGTCATCCCCTCGGGCGACAACAAGTTCTCCGCGCTCAACACCGCGGTGTGGTCCGGCGGCTCCTTCATCTACGTCCCCAAGGGCGTCCACGTGGAGATCCCGCTCCAGGCCTACTTCCGCATCAACACCGAGAACATGGGCCAGTTCGAGCGCACGCTCATCATCGCCGACGAGGGCTCCTACGTGCACTACGTCGAGGGCTGCACCGCGCCGATCTACAAGTCCGACTCGCTCCACTCGGCGGTCGTCGAGATCATCGCGAAGAAGGACGCCCGCGTGCGCTACACGACCATCCAGAACTGGTCGAACAACGTGTACAACCTCGTGACGAAGCGTGCGATCGCGGAGTCCGGCGCGACCATGGAATGGGTCGACGGCAACATCGGCTCGAAGGTCACCATGAAGTACCCGGCGATCTGGATGACCGGCGAGCACGCGCGCGGGGAGACCCTGTCCGTGGCCTTCGCCGGGACCGGCCAGCACCAGGACACCGGGGCCAAGATGGTCCACGCCGCACCGAACACCCACTCCTCGATCGTGTCGAAGTCGGTCGCCCGCAACGGGGGACGGGCCGGCTACCGCGGTCTCGTCCACGTCCACCCGGGGGCCAAGGGCGCGTCGAACACCGTGCTGTGCGACGCCCTGCTCGTCGACAACATCTCCCGCTCCGACACCTACCCCTACATCGACATCCGCGAGGACGACGTATCGCTCGGACACGAGGCGACGGTGTCGAAGGTGAGCGCCGACCAGCTGTTCTACCTCATGAGCCGCGGCCTCGAGGAGACCGAGGCGATGGCGATGATCGTGCGCGGCTTCATCGAGCCGATCGCCCGCGAGCTCCCGATGGAGTACGCCCTCGAGCTCAACCGGCTCATCGAACTGCAGATGGAAGGCGCGGTGGGCTGAGCCGGCCGTCCGCGCCCGGCCCCACCCCGTCCACGAAGGAGACAGAACACACATGACAGACACCGTGCAGAGCGCTGCCGAGGTCCAGGTACCCGTCGCCTCGCGCAGCGAGCGCACCCGGAGCTTCGACGTCGCCGATTTCCCGCAGGTCACGGGCCGCGAGGAGGAATGGCGCTTCACCCCGGTCCGCCGACTCGCGCCGCTGCTCGAGGACGCCGGCACCGGCGCCGAGCTGCGCTTCACCGAGGAGCTCCCCGCCGGTGTGTCGGTGGAGACCATCGACCTCGACACCGCCCGCGCCCAGGGCATCATGGAGCCCGAGGACCGCCCGGCCGCGATCGCCGCGGCCCGCTCCGGCGGGATCCGCCACTACGCGGTCGAGGCCGGCGCCGAGGTGCCCGAGGCCGTCGTCGTCCACGCCGACGGCGCCGGGACCGACCCGGTGCACGGCCACATCCTCCTCACCGTCGGCGACAACGCGCGCGCGACGATTGTCGTCGAGCACGAGGGCACCGCACAGTACTCCGAGCTCGTCTCGATCGTCGTCGGGGCCGGCGCGCAGCTGACCTTCGTGTCGCTCCAGCTGTGGGAGGACGGCTCGGCCCACCTCGGCCAGCACGACGCGATCGTCGGCAAGGACGCGCAGTACAAGCACATCGCGATCTCGCTCGGCGGCGACATCGTGCGGCTCAACTCCAACGTCCGCTACGACGGGCCCGGGGGAGAGGCGCAGCTCCTCGGCCTCTACTTCGCCGACGCCGGCCAGCACCTCGAGCACCGCACGTACATCGACCACAACACGCCGCAGGCGGTGTCCGACGTCATGTACAAGGGTGCACTGCAGGGCACCGATGCGCGCAGCGTGTGGATCGGCGACGTGCTGATCCGCCCCGAGGCGATCGGCATCAACACCTACGAGCTCAACCGCAACCTCGTCCTCACCGAGGGCGCCCGGGCGGACTCCGTGCCGAACCTCGAGATCGAGACCGGCGACATCGAGGGCGCAGGCCACGCGTCCTCGACCGGCCGCTTCGACGAGGAGCACCTGTTCTACCTCATGAGCCGCGGCATCGACGAGGTCGAGGCCCGTCGGCTCGTGGTCCGCGGCTTCTTCCACGAGGTCATCGGACAGATCCGCGTGCCCGCGATCGAAGAGGTCCTGTCCGCAAGGATCGAGGACGAGCTCTCCCGGAGCATGATGTGAGCGAGCTCGCCGCCTGCGCCGCGAGCGCCGTCGACCCCGGTGACGCGATCCGCGTCGTCCTCGAGGGCCGGGAGATCTGCATCGCCCGGACCGACGACGGCGCCGTGCACGCGATCGACGACCTGTGCACCCACGGCGAGGTGTCCCTCGCCGAGGGGGAGGTGTCCGGCTGCTCGATCGAGTGCTGGCTCCACGGCTCCGCCTTCGACCTCACCACCGGCAGGCCGCTCACTCCGCCGGCCTTCGAGCCGGTCGCCGTCTACCCGTGCAGCGAGCGCGACGGCATGATCTACGTCGACCCCACCAGTCCTGAACAGTAAGGAAACCCATGTCCACTCTCTCCATCCGCGACCTCCACGTCAGCGTCGAGACCGACGCCGGTGCCAAGGAGATCCTGCGCGGCGTCAACCTCGACATCAACTCCACCGAGACCCACGCGATCATGGGCCCGAACGGCTCCGGGAAGTCGACGCTGGCCTACGCGTTGGCCGGCCACCCCGGCTACACCGTGACCTCCGGCACCGCCGCGATCGACGGCGAGGACATCCTCGAGATGAGCGTCGACGAGCGCGCCAAGGCCGGCCTGTTCCTCGCCATGCAGTACCCCGTCGAGGTCCCCGGCGTCACCGTGACGAACTTCCTGCGCACCGCGAAGACCGCGATCGACGGCGAGGCGCCGAAGCTCCGCACCTGGACCAAGGACCTCTCCGAGGCGATGAAGAACCTCCGCGTCGACCCCGCGTTCGCCTCGCGCAACGTCAACGAGGGCTTCTCCGGCGGTGAGAAGAAGCGCCACGAGATCCTCCAGATGGAGCTCCTCAAGCCGCGTTTCGCGATCCTCGACGAGACCGACTCCGGCCTCGACGTCGACGCGCTGCGGATCGTGTCCGAGGGGGTCAACCGGGTCAAGGAGAAGACCGACGTCGGCGTCCTCCTCATCACCCACTACACCCGCATCCTGCGCTACATCCAGCCCGACTACGTCCACGTCATGGTCAACGGCCGGATCGCCGAGGAGGGCGGCGCCGAGCTCGCCGAGCGCCTCGAGAACGAGGGCTACGACCGCTTCCTCGGCGTGGGAGCCTGATGCTCTCGGCCGCCGAGGTGCAGCGCATCCGCAACGACTTCCCGATCCTCGCCCGCGAGGTCGGGGGGTCGCCGCTGGTGTACCTGGACTCCGGGGCCACCGCGCAGAAGCCGCAGTGCGTCATCGACGCCGAGCTCGACTTCTATGCGCACCGCAACTCCGCCGTCCACCGCGGGGCGCACAGCCTCGCGGTGGAGGCCACCGATGCGTTCGAGTCCGGGCGCGCGGCGGTCGCGGACTTCGTCGGCGCCGGGATCCGCGAGATCGTGTGGACGAAGAACGCCACCGAGGCGCTCAACGTCGTCGCGCTCGGCCTCGCGCACGCCGCGGCCGGCCTCGGCGGTCCGGAGGCGCAGCGGTACCGGATCGGCCCCGGGGACTCGATCGTCGTCACCGAGATGGAGCACCACGCGAACCTCATCCCGTGGCAGCAGCTCGCCCGCCTCACCGGTGCGCGCCTGCGCCACCTGCCGCTCACCGACGACGGGCACCTCGAGCTGGGCGATCTCGAGGAGATCGTCGACACCACGACGAAGGTCCTCGCCTTCACCCACGCCTCGAACGTCCTCGGCACGATCAATCCCGTCGAGCGGCTCGTCGCCCGGGCCCGCGAGGTCGGGGCGCTCACCGTGCTCGACGCCTGCCAGTCGGTGCCCCACCTGCCCGTCGACCTCGCCGCGCTCGACGTCGACTTCGCGGCCTTCTCCGGGCACAAGATGCTCGGACCCACCGGGATCGGCGTGCTCTACGGGCGCGCCGAGCTCCTCGACACCCTGCCCCCGGTCCTCACCGGCGGCTCGATGATCACCACCGTCGACATGGAGTCCGCGGAGTTCATGCCGGCCCCGCAGCGCTTCGAGGCCGGCACCCAGCCGGTCGCGCAGGTCGCCGGGCTCGGTGCGGCCGTGGGCTACCTCTCCGAGACGGGGATGGCCGATGTCGCCGCGCACGAGGCCGAGATCGCCGGGATCCTCGTCGAGGGGATCGACCGGGTGCCCGGCGTGCGCCGGATCGGCCCGGACGCCTCGGCGGCGCGGATCGCCTCCGTCGCCTTCGACGTCGAGGGCGTCCACGCCCACGATGTCGGCCAGGTGCTCGACGACGCGGGGATCGCGGTGCGGGTGGGCCACCACTGCGCACAGCCGCTCCACCGCCGCTACGGGCTCACCGCCACCACCCGCGCGAGCGCCTCGGTCTACACCACGGCCGAGGACTGCGAGCGGTTCCTCACCGCCCTCGCCGGCGTCCGCCCCTTCTTCGGAGTGTCATGAGCGATCTCCAGCAGCTCTACCAGCAGGTCATCCTCGACCACGCCAAGCAGCGCTACGGCAACCGGCCGCTGCTCGGCGGGACCGGGATCGACCGCTCCCCGCAGTTCGGCTCCTCGCACCAGGTCAACCCGACGTGCGGGGACGAGATCACCGTGGAGGCGGAGATCGACCCCGGCACCGGCGCGCTCACCGTGCGCTGGGACGGCCAGGGCTGCTCGATCTCGATGGCCTCGGCCTCGGTCCTGACCGAGATCGCCGAGGACACCGGACCGGAGGGGTTCGCCGCCGCCGAGGCCGCCTTCCACACTCTCATGCACTCCCGCGGACAGGGGGAGGCCGACGAGGACGTCCTCGGCGATGCCGCCGCCTTCCAGGGGGTCTCGAAGTTCCCCGCCCGAATCAAATGCGCCCTGCTGTCCTGGATGGCACTCAAGGACGCACTCGCCCAGGCCCACGCCGCAGGAGGAGACCATGCCTGAAGTCATCGACCAGCCCACCAACGCCGTGCCCGAGGAGGTCCTTGAGGCACTCATGGACGTCGTCGACCCCGAGCTCGGCGTCAACATCGTCGACCTCGGCCTCGTCTACGGCACCGCCGTCGAGGAGGACGGCACCGCCGTCATCGAGATGACCCTGACGAGTGCCGCCTGCCCGCTCACCGACGTCATCGAGGACCAGGTTGCGCAGGTCCTCGAGGGGATCGTCCCGGCCTACCGCCTCAACTGGGTGTGGATGCCGCCGTGGGGCCCGGAGAAGATCACCGAGGACGGCCGCGAGCAGATGCGGGCCCTCGGCTTCAACATCTGAGCAGCACCACCGCTCTCAGCACCACGGCTCACAGCACCGCTGCGAGCGCGCCGGGCAGCTCGGGGTGCGCGAACCGGAATCCCGCCTCGGCGAGCACCCGGCTGGTCGCATGCCGGCCGGTGAGCCCGAGCGCGGGATCCGTCGCGAGGAGCACCGCTCCGGCCCGGAGCACCGGCGCCGGGGTCGACAGTCCGAACCCGTGCGGGGCGAGCAGCGGCAGCCGTGGGGCGAGCCGCGTCCGCAGCCGGGCCATGAGCTCGGCGTTGCGGACCGGGTGCGGTGCCGCGGCGACGAGGATGCCGCCGGGCAGCTCCGGTCCGCACAGGCCGAGCGCGGCGAGCACGATCCGCAGCCAGTCCTCGAGCTGGATCCACGAGAACCACTGATCACCGCGCCCCACCGTCCCGCCGAGCCCAGCCCGGGCGAGCAGCGCCAGCCGATCGAGCGCGGGGGAGTCGTGCTGGAGGACGATCGAGGTCCGCAGCACGGTGGTGCGCCGGGCATGCGCCCCGGCGGCCGCCTCCTCCCACGGGCGGGCGACCCCGGTCATCTGCGGCAGGGCGGCCGCGCCCGCAGGCAGCGGCGAGCTCTCGTCGAGCCGCGCCTCCCCGGCATCGGACCAGATCGCGGTCGTCGATCCCTGCACCCACGCCTCGACGGGCGCCTGCTCCTGCGAGGCCGCGACGAGCGCTTCGGTGGCACGCACGCGCGAATCGCGGAGGCGCGCGATGCCCGCGGGCGTCGGCCGGGTGTCGACGAGCGCCCCGGCGAGGTTGACGACGCCGATGCGCTCCTCCCCGGTACGGGCGAGCTCCTCTGCCCAGTCCCCGACGCTCCGGCCGTCCCACTGCCGGAACCGCAGTCCGGGCCCGGTGCGGCGGAGCAGCTCGGGGGAGTCGGCGGGGCGCCGGGTGAGGACGACCGCCTCGGCCCCGGCGCGCTGCAGCGCACCGGTGAGAGCAGTGCCGAGCGCCCCGGTGCCGCCGGCGACGACGACGCGCATCGGGCGGGTGTCCGTGTGCAGGGTGCTCATCGTCTCCTCTCCCGGCGCTGTCGGCGGCTCACACCCGGTCGACGGCGAAGGTGTTGCAGGCGCTCGGCCGGCCGTCGCGGTAGCCGCGGAGGAACCACGTCTGCCGCTGCTCGGCGGAGCCGTGGGTGAAGTTCTCCGGGATCACCCGGCCGCCGGAGGTCTCCATGATCGAGTCGTCGCCGATCGCCTCGGCCGCGGACAGCGCAGCGGAGATGTCCTCCGTGGTGAGCGGCTGCAGGTAGGGCTCGCCCGTGCTCGGATCCGGGGTCACTGCGGCGTTCGCGGCCCATACCCCGGCGTAGCAGTCGGCCTGGAGCTCGAGGCGGACCGCGTTCGACTGCGGGCCGGTCTGCCCGTCGCGGGTGCGCTGGA
Source organism: Brevibacterium sp. NPDC049920 (assembly GCF_040656435.1). NCBI lineage: Bacteria > Bacillati > Actinomycetota > Actinomycetes > Micrococcales > Brevibacteriaceae > Brevibacterium > Brevibacterium sp. NPDC049920. Next base: position 11,045 of record NZ_JBFAMF010000002.1, on the reverse strand, counting down.
TGTCCCCGGTGAGTGTCTGGATGTGGTGGCCCCACTCGTGGGCGACGACGTACTCTTCCGGCAGCGGCCCCTGCTCGGCGCCGAACCGGTCACGGAGCTGGGCGAAGAACGCGACGTCGAAGTACGCGGTCTCGTCGCCCGGGCAGTAGAACGGGCCCATCGCGGAGCTGCCCGTGCCGCACGCCGTCTGCCACTGGCCACTGGTGAGCACCGCACCCGGCGCGCGGTAGGCGACCCCGAGGTCGTGGACCCCCTCCTGCCAGTACTGGTTGAGGCTGTTGACCGTGCCGACGACCCGGCACTCGACGTCCTCGTTGGCGTCCTCGCCGGTGCGGCACTTCGTCGCGAGGTCGTCCCCGGTGGTCTGCCGGTCGACCTGTGAGCTGTCGGTGAAGCCCTGCCCGCCGGTGATGACCTCGGGCCCGAACACGAGTGCCATGATCACCATGATGACGAGCCCGCCGAGCCCGCCGCCGATCTTGATGCCGGGGCCGCCGAGGCCCCCGCCCGAGCGACCGCCGCCGCGCTTGGACACCTGCGAGGTGTCGAGTCTGCTGCCGGGATTGAACGTCATGGCAATAGCATAGGGTGGTCCGGGTGCATTCCATCCGCATCCCACGAAAGGACACTCTGTGACGATCACGGTCGCCGTCGACGGCTCGGCGCTGGGGAACCCCGGACCGGCCGGCTGGGCCTGGTACATCGACGACGAACGGTGGGGGTCCGGGGGATGGCCGGAGGCGACGAACAACCGCGGCGAGCTGCAGGCGCTCATCGAGCTGCTCCGCGCCACCGCCGGCACCTCCGAGCAGCTTCACGTGCTCTGCGACTCGAAGTACGTCATCAACTCGGTGACGAAGTGGATGCCGGTGTGGAAGCTCAAGGGCTGGAAGAAGGCCAACGGCGGCGACGTCCTCAACCGCGACCAGATGGAGGAGCTCGACGCCGCGCTGCGCGACCGCGACATCCGGCTCGAATGGGTCAAGGGCCACAGCAGCCACCGCCTCAACGACGCCGCCGACGCCCGCGCCCGGGCGGCCGCGGAGGCCTACCGGCGGGGCACGCCGGTGGACCCGGGTCCGGGCTTCAGCGGCCCGGGAGCCCCCGCTCGTGACCCGGAGCACTCCGTTCGTGACCCGGAGCCCGAGCGCGCGCCGGTGACGGTGTCGTGCCGGCTCGACGCCGAGCTCGCCGACCGGATCGTCGAGCGCGCGCAGGCCGCCGCCCGCAGACCCCAGGACGAGCTCGCCGAGCTCATCGCACTCGGCATGGAACGCAAGTACGGCATGGAGGACCAGCACGGCATGGAACGGAAGCACGCATGATCGCCGTCTCGGATCTCGAGGTCCTCGTGGGCTCGCGCACTCTCATGACCGATGTCTCCTTCCGCGTCGACACCGGCGACAGGGTGGGTCTCGTGGGCCGCAACGGCGCCGGCAAGACCACTCTGACGAAGGTCCTCATGGACGAGTTCGCCCCGAACGCCGGGACCGTCACCCGGTCCGGAACGGTCGGCTACCTGCCGCAGGACCCGCGCTCGGGCGACCCCACGGCCTCGGGCCGGGAGCGGATCCTGTCCGCCCGGGAGCTCGACGTGCTCGTGCGGCGGCTGCGCAGGGCCGAGGAGCAGATGTCCGACCCGGACCCCGACGTCATGTCGAAGGCGATCGACCGCTACCCGCGGATCGAATCGGAGTTCGTCGCCGCCGGCGGCTACGCGGCCGAGTCCGAGGCCTTCGCGATCGCTGCGAACCTCGGGCTCGACGAGGAACTGCTGTCCCGAGAGCTGCAGACGCTGTCCGGCGGCCAGCGCCGCCGCGTCGAGCTCGCCCGGATCCTGTTCGCGGCCCCGGACACGATGATCCTCGACGAGCCGACCAACCACCTCGACGCGGAGTCGGTGCTGTGGCTGCGCGACTACCTCAAGACCTACGCCGGCGGGCTCGTCATCATCTCCCACGATCTCGATCTCATCGACGAGGTCGTCAACCGCGTGTTCTTCCTCGACGCCAACCGGCAGTGCATCGACATCTACGCGATGAACTACCGCCAGTACCTCAAACAGCGTGAGGCCGATGAGCGGCGCCGCCGGCGCGAGCGCTCGAACGTCGAGAAGAAGGCCGCCGCGCTGAGCGCGCAGGCGGACAAGATGCGCGCCAAGGCGACGAAGACCGTCGCGGCGCAGAACATGGCGAAGCGGGCCGAGCGGATGCTCTCCGGGCTCGAGGCGGAGCGGGCTGCGGACAAGGTCGCCCACCTCCGGTTCCCGGCCCCTGCCGCCTGCGGCCGCGTGCCGCTCACCGCGGAGGGACTGAGCAAGTCCTACGGCTCGACCGAGGTGTTCACCGGCGTCGACCTCGCGATCGACAAGGGCACCCGGGTCGTCGTGCTCGGGTTCAACGGCGCAGGCAAGACCACGCTGCTCAAGATCCTCGCCGGGCTCGAGGCAGCCGATTCCGGGGAGGTCGTGCCCGGCCACGGCCTCAAGCTCGGCTACTACGCGCAGGAGCACGAGACTCTCGACCACGACCGGACGGTGCTCGAGAACATGCAGCGCAGCTCGCCGCACCTCGACGACACCGCCGCGCGCTCCGTGCTCGGCTCGTTCCTGTTCTCCGGCGATGACGTCCACAAGCCGGCCGGAGTGCTGTCCGGCGGAGAGAAGACCCGGCTCGCGCTCGCGACGCTCGTCGTGTCGAGCGCGAACGTGCTGCTCCTCGACGAGCCGACGAACAACCTCGACCCGGCCAGCCGCGAGGAGATCCTGTCGGCGATCCGCCGCTACGAGGGCGCGATCGTCCTCGTCACCCACGACGAGGGCGCGGTCGCCGCGCTCGATCCCGACCGCGTGCTCCTCCTGCCCGACGGCGACGAGGACCTCTGGGGCGAGACCTACCTCGACCTCGTCAGCCTCGCCTGAATCAGTAGCCCTGGGAGTCGAGGAGGGCGTCCTCGAGCTCCTCCTCGGTCCGCTGCCGCTGCGGGCTCCGGGACGACTGCTTGCTCCGGGACGACTGCGGGCTCCGGGGAGCCGCCCGGCCGGGCCGCGTCGTCCTGCCTTCCCCGTAGCGCCCGCCTCCCGTGCTCGCGCCGGCGGAGCGCCGGCCGCCGCGGGTGAGGGCGGCCTTGTCGACGACGACGTACTCGGTCGGTGCGGCGTCCGCGGCCTCCTCGCTGCGTGCGGCGTCGAGTGCGCGCTTCTCCCGGCGGGCGGCGTAGACGACGCCGGCGAGGATCATGATCCCGAACACGATCCACTGGAACGTGTAGGACAGGTGGGAGCCGGGATCGGTGCTCGGCGGTGGCAGGGGAGTGAGGCCGTCGTCGGCGGGGGCCGGGTCCTCGGCACTGAGCTGCCCGTAGGCCTCGGTCACGGGGGAATCCATGCCCGGGATGGCATCGGGGTCGATCGCGCGGATCAGGCCCGGGGGATTGGAGTCGCCGCTCGCGTCCTGGCGCGGGCGCAGCCACATCTCGACGTCGACCTCGCCGGCCGGCGGTGCGGGGAGAGCGGTGGGGTCGGGGGCGGATCCCTCGCTCGTCGTCGGCACCCAGCCGCGGACCACGGCGATCGTGTCCCCGGAGTCGAGCACGAGCGGGACGACGACGTAGAAGCCGGCCTGGTTCTGCAGGCTCCGGTTGCGTGCGAGCACCGTCGCCCCGGGGTCGTAGCTGCCGGTGACGGCGACCTTCGCCCACTCGGCGTCGACGGGCAGAGGGGCGGTGCGGTCGGGGAGGACCTCGGGCAGCGGCCGGGCCGCGCCGTGGTAGTTCGTCTCGATCCGCTCGATCTCCGCATCCCGCGCGGCACGGCGGTGGTCCTGCCAGTTCGCGAGGAATCCGCAGGCGACCGCGGCGACGATCGCGAGCGCGATGTAGCGCAGCCAGCGTGCGGAGAGGACGAAGCGGTAGCCGCCGCGCTCGGCGGGCGGGGGAACGGGCTGGGGCGTGGGCTCGGCCATCAGCCGGCGCCCTCCGGGATCTCGGCGACGGGGACGTCGTCACGGAGCAGGCTGCGGATCTGCAGGTACTCGTGGAGGTGCGTGCGGTGGTCCGGGCAGGCGAGCCAGACCTTGCGCCGCTCCGGGGTGTGGATGCGCGGGTTGTTCCACAGCAGCGCGAACTCCGCGGTCCGGGTGCACGCCTTCGCCGAGCACGTCATCGCCGTCTTCCTCCGTTCCCCTCGTTCGTCCCACCGTATCGCCCGGCGTCGGGGTCCCCGGCATCAGGGGCGCTGTCGGAGTCGCCGGACTGAGCAGTGTCGCCGTCGATGACCTCGCCATCGATGATCTCCCCGTCGTACACCCCGTCCGCGGCGGTCGCCGCGGGCGCGGCGGGCGCCTCGGCCCCGGCTCCGGCATCATCGGTGCCTGACCGGGGACCATCCACCGGCCCCGGTGCCAGCGCCTCGAGCGGAGCGGAGTCGATGACCGCGCCGCCGGATTCGGTGCCGCGGGCGCGCGCCGCATTCGCGATGAGCACCGCGACCCACGGCAGCACGATCGCGCCGGCGGCGAAGAACCACCGCCAGGGGCTCGGGGTGAGGACCGCGAGGAGGAAGCAGAGCATGCGGATCCCCATCGAGATGAGGTATCGCACGGTCCGCGTGTGGATGTCCTGCTCATGGGACACCTCGGCCTCGGTGATCCGTTGGGCGTGCGTCCTGTGGGCCATGGCCTTCCAGCACTCGGGGGTGAGGCACGCGCGCGCGTGCTCCTGGCTACAAAAGCATACTCCCCGATTGTCGGCGGCGTACTCATGGAGCGCGCAGGTGCGTTAGGTTGGAGACCCGCCCTCGGGCGGCCTGCAGCAGTCGGCGAACAAGGAGAGCGACAGTGTCGGATTCGCGCGTAGTACTCGTCACCGGTGGCAACCGGGGGATCGGGCGGAAGATCGCCGAGGCGTTCCTCGCCGCCGGTGAGAAGGTGGCCGTGACCTCGCGGAACGGCGACGCCCCCGACGGCGCGCTGGCGGTGTCCGCCGACGTCACCGACCCGGACTCCCTCGACGCCGCGTTCACGCGGATCGAAGAGGAGCTCGGCCCGGTCGAGGTCGTCGTCGCGAACGCCGGGATCACCCGCGACACCCTCCTCATGCGGATGTCCGACGAGGACTTCGACGCCGTGATCAACACGAACCTCGGCGGCGCCTTCCGCACCGTCAAGCGCGCGATCACCGGGATGATCCGGGCGAAGAAGGGCCGCATCGTGCTCATCTCCTCGGTGTCCGGGCTCTACGGCGTCGCCGGCCAGGCGAACTACTCGTCCTCGAAGGCCGGGCTCGTCGGCCTCGCCCGCTCGATCACCCGCGAGGTCGGCGCCCGCGGCATCACCGCGAACGTCGTCGCCCCCGGGTTCGTCCGCACCGAGATGACCGATGAGCTGCCGGAGAAGCAGCAGAAGGAATACCTCGCGACGATCCCCGCCAAGCGCTTCGCCGAGGCCGAGGAGGTCGCCGCCGTGGTCCGCTGGATCGCCTCGGACGAGGCCTCCTACATCTCCGGCGCCGTCATCCCGGTCGACGGCGGCCTGGGCATGGGACACTGACACCGCACACCGAGTCCACACGCACACCGCGTACTCCACGCGAGAGGAAGACAACATCATGGGAATTCTCGACGGCAAGCGCATCCTCGTCACCGGCGTGCTCACGGAGGCTTCGATCGCCTTCGCGGCCGCCCGCCTGGCCCAGGAGCAGGGGGCTGAGGTCGTCCTCTCCTCGTTCGGCCGGCAGATGAAGATCACCTCGGTCATCGCCGAGCGGCTGCCGCAGCCCGCGCAGGTCATCGAGCTCGACGCGACGAACGAGGACGACCTCGCCGCGCTGCCCGAGCGGCTCGGCGGGAACATCGACGGGATCGTCCACGCGATCGCCTTCGCCCCCAAGGACGCGCTCGGCGGGGTCTTCCTCGACACCCCCTTCGAATCGGTGTCGAACGCCGTCCACGTCTCCGCGTACTCGCTCAAGGCGATCACCGTCGCCGCCCGCCCGGTGCTCAACCGCGGCGCCGGCGTGGTGGGCCTGACGTTCGACGCGACCGTCGCCTGGCCGGCCTACGACTGGATGGGCGTGGCGAAGGCCGCGCTCGAGTCGACCTCGCGCTACCTCGCGAAGTACCTCGGCGGCGACGGCATCCGCGTCAACCTCGTCTCCGCCGGCCCGCTCAAGACGACCGCCGCGAAGTCGATCCCCGGCTTCGACGCGTTCGAGGACGTGTGGGGCACCCGCGCCCCGCTCGGCTGGGAGCAGACGGACACCGAGCCGGCCGGCAAGGCGATCGTCGCCCTGCTCTCCGACTGGTTCCCGGCGACGACGGGCGAGATGGTCCACGTCGACGGCGGACTCCACGCCACCGGGGCCTGACACCCGTGCCCCACCTGGTGCTCGCCCGCCACGCCACCGCCGCGCGCCCGCCGATGGCCGACTTCGATCGGCCGCTCACCGCGGCGGGCTCCGCCGAGGCGGCCGCGGCGGGCGAGCACCTCACCCGGTACCCGCTCACGCACCTCGTCGCCTCCGCCGCGCTGCGCACCGTGCAGACCAGCGAGGCCGTCGCCCGCGCCCTCGCGGACGCGCCGGTGCTCCACGCCGACCGGGCGCTCTACGAGGCCGACATCGACGCCTGGCTCGAGGTCATCGACTCGATCCCCGCGGAGGCGACCGGGGCGTACGTCGTCGGGCACGAGCCGACGGTGAGCGCCGTCATCGGACACCTGTGCCCCGCGCTCGGGGTGCCGCGGCGCTTCCGCCCGAGCTCGATCGCGGTGTTCGACCTCCCGCGCTGGGGACTGGCCCCCGGAGACTATCCGCCGCCGGAGATCCGGAGCTTCAAGGACTGACCGGCGCACCGGCCCCCGCCGTCAGCCGATCGGCTCCCCGGTCAGCGCGGCCCACACGGCATCCATCCGCCGCACGGTGAGCGCGGCGTCGGCGACCTCGGCGAGCGCCGGCTTGGCGCAGAACGCGATCCCGAAGCCGGCGGCCTGGACCATCTCCGCGTCGTTCGCCCCGTCGCCGATCGCCACGGTGCGCGCCGGATCGATGTCGAGCCGCTCGCACAGCACGCGCAGCTGATCGGCCTTCGCCCGCCGGTCGATGATCGGACCGTCGACCTCACCGCTGAGCAGGCCGTCGCGCACCGCGAGTCGATTCGCGAGCACCTCGGCGATCCCGAGCTCCGCGGCGACCGGCACGACGACTTCGGCGAACCCACCGGACACGAGCGCGACCACCCCGCCGGCACCCTGCACCGCGGCGACGAGCTCCGGCACGCCCGCGGTCAGCGTGACCTGCTCGCGCACCTCGGCGAGCACGGACTCCGGGAGCCCGGCGAGCGCGGCGACCCGCGCGCGCAGGCTCGCGGCGAAGTCGAGCTCCCCGCGCATCGCCTCGTCGGTGATCCGGGCGACCTCCTCGCGGACCCCGGCGTGCGCGGCGATGAGCTCGATGACCTCCTCGTTGAGGAAGGTCGAGTCGACGTCCATGAGGACGAGCTGCGGCGGGGCCTCACTCAGCGCCTCGGGCACGACGAACACGTCCGCATCCGGGTGGGCGGCGGACTCGGCGGCGACGATGGTCTCCAGACCACCGGCATCGACGAGGCGCGAGCTCACGGTCCAGTCGGCGCCGGCGGGGTGGATGAGGCTGATCCTGTGCATGACAGCGATTCTACGGAGTCGCCGGCCGAACGGTTCCCCTGCAGTCGCGTGTCACCCGATCCCGTTGTCGCGGCTCACCGCGGTGACCACGGCGGCCGCCGCGCGGTGGAGGCGGGCGAGCATGTCGCCGAACTCCGCGGGCCCCACGGTCGCAGGCGCCAGGACGGGCGACATCGCGTGATGGATGTCGAGTGCGGCATGGAGCAGCGGGGCCTGCTCGGGCCGGGCGAGCAGACCGGTGAGCTCGGCGCGCGGGGCGGCCGCGCTCATGTCCGCCTGCCAGTCCCGCCACTGGAGGTTGCGCATCTCCGCCGGGACGCCGTCGCCGAGCGCCTCGACGAGGGCGAGACCCTCCATCACGGTCTCGCGCAGGGTGCGGGCCGCCTCGGGCACGCTGCGGACGTCGAGCGGGGCGTAGGGCACCCGGGCGCACGCGAGCACCCGGAGGTTGGCCTCCCCGTCGAGGACGAGCACCGCATCGGACATGCCGGACGATTCGGTGACGGCGACCGCGGTGGCGCGGGCGAGGGTGCGGCGCGCGGACTTCTCCACCCGCGGCACCGCGGACGGGAAGGTCGGGTGGAGCAGCGCCAGGCGCAGCCGGTCGATCCCGCGGGCGCGCAGGGCCGGGAGGAGGAGCAGCAGGCCGGTCGGCGGGTCGGAGTCGTAGACGGCGTCCTCGAGTACGAGCGGAACCGGCATCCCGGCGTCGAGCAGCACCTGCGCGCAGTCATCGGGGGAGAGCCGGCCGGCGAGCGCGGCATCGACCGTGAGCGAGGTGAGGAGGGTCGCCAGTGCGGTGTCCATCCGCCACAATCTAGCGCACCGTGTGCGCTAGAGTCTGCACTATGAGCGATGTGCTGGAATTTGCAGACGTCCACGTCCGGCGGGGGACGAACTTCCTGCTCAGCGGACTGTCCCTCGAGGTCTCCGAGGGGCAGCACTGGGTGGTGCTCGGCCCCAACGGCGCCGGCAAGACGACCTTCCTCGAGCTCGCCGCCGGGCGCATGCACCCGACCTCGGGCCGGGTCGACATCCTCGGGGAGCGCCTCGGCCGGGTCGACGTGTTCGAGCTGCGCCCGCGCATCGGCTACACCTCCTCGGCGCTGGCCGCCCGGATCCCCGGCTCGGAGAAGGTCACCGACATCATCCTCACCGCCGCCTACGGCGTGCTCGGCCGGTGGCGCGAGGAGTACGACGAGCTCGATCTCGACCGGGCGCGCGATCTCCTCTCCGCCTTCGCCGTCGAACGCTTCGCCGACCGGCCCTTCGGCAGCCTGTCCGAGGGCGAGCGCAAGCGCGTGCAGATCGCCCGCTCCCTCATGACCGATCCCGAGCTCCTGCTCCTCGACGAACCGGCCTCCGGCCTCGACCTCGGCGGGCGCGAGGAGCTCCTCCAGGCGCTCGGCGAGATCCTCGACGGGAAGTACGCGCCGACGACGGTCATGGTCACCCACCACGTCGAGGAGATCCCCACCGGCGTCACCCACGCGCTCCTCCTCAAGGACGGCGCCGCTGTGGCCGCCGGCGAGATCGACTCGACGCTGACCTCGGAGAACCTCAGCACGACCTTCGGCACCGATGTCACGCTCGGGCACGAGGGCGGCCGCTACCACGCGCGGGCGCGCGGCTGAATGGCTGCTGCATGACCGTCCTCGAAGCGGCCCTCGTGCTGCTCGCCGGGCTCGGTGCGGGCACGATCAACGCGATCGTCGGCTCAGGCACCCTCATCACCTTCCCGGCACTCGTCGCCTTCGGCGTGCCGCCGGTGACGGCGACGATGAGCAACGCCGTGGGCCTCATCCCCGGCAACATCGCCTCCTCGTTCGGCTACCGCGAGGAGCTCCGCGGCCAGGGCAGGCGGCTGCTCCAGCTCCTGCCCGCCTCCCTCGCCGGCGCGCTGCTCGGCGCCTACCTGCTGCTCACCCTGCCCGAGGACGCCTTCATCACCATCGTCCCGGTGCTCCTCGTGTTCGCGCTCCTGCTCGTCGTCGGGCAGCCGGCGCTCCAGCGCTACCTCAAGAAGCGCAAGGCGATGCGCGCCGACGCCCGCGGGGAGGCGGGGGAGACGGTCGGGGAGGCCGGTGGGCCGGCGGCCGGCGCCGAGGTGCCGGCAGGCTCCGATGCGGAGTCCGGTGCGGCGCCGGGCACGGTGCCGGGCCCGCCGGCGCTGTCGACCGGCCGGATGCTCGCCGTCGTCCTCGCGGTGTTCCTCACCGCGATCTACGGCGGCTACTTCGCCGCCGCGCAGGGCATCATCCTCATCGCGCTCCTCGGCCTCCTGCTGCCGGAGCCGCTGCAGCGCCTCAACGGCGCGAAGAACGTCCTCGTCCTCGCGGTGAACACGGTGGCCGCCGCGGTGTACATCATCGTCGGCTTCGACCGGATCGACTGGCTCGCCGTGCTCCTCATCGCGATCGGCTCGCTCATCGGCGGGTACTTCGGGGCGCGCATCGGGCGCCGGTTCAGCCCGGTGCTGCTCCGCGCGATCATCGTCGTGCTCGGCCTCGTCGCGCTGTGGCGCATCCTGCAGATGTGAGCGGCGGATGAACACCCCGCGCAAGCCGGCGCTCACCGACGCGCAGATCCTCGCGCTCGCGGAGTCCGCGGGCATCGCCGCCGCACGGATCCGCTTCTTCACCTCCGCCGACGACCCCGCGGTCGCCGACTACACCCGGCTCACCGACGTGCGGCTGCGCACCCTGCGCGAGCCCGAGCGGGGCCTCTTCATCGCGGAGAGCTCGAAGATCATCGAGCGCGCCATCGCCGCCGGCCACGTGCCGCGCTCCTTCCTCATGACCCGCAAGTGGTTCGCCGCGCTCACCGGGATCATCGCCGGGACCCACGCGCCGGTGTTCATCGGCGAGGACGCCGTCGTCGAGCAGCTCACCGGCTACCACCTCCACCGGGGCGCGCTCGCCGCGGTGCACCGCCCGGTGCTCCCCGCGCTCGCCGAGGTGCTCGCGGATGCCCGGCGGGTCGTCGTGGTCGAGGACATCGTCGACCACACGAACGTGGGTGGTCGTAAACCTCCGCAGCAGCAGGGAGGGGAGTCAGGGCCGAAGCATCGCTCGCGGATCGCGATCTTCGAGAACATCGTCGATCATACGAATCTTGGAGCCGCGTTTAGATCAGCCGCGGCGATTGGCGTGGACGCCGTCCTCGTCACCCCGAGCTGCGCGGACCCGCTGTACCGCCGGTCGATCCGCGTCTCGATGGGTACGGTCTTCCAGGTCCCCTGGGCGCGCATCGAGTCCTGGCCGGCCGACATCGACCTCATCAAGGAGCACGGTGTTTAGCCGCGGGGTTCGGTAGCGTGCGTGGGACGGTCCGGTAGCACTGGCGGGTGGAGTCGGTAGCGCTTGCGGGTGTTGTGTTCCAGGATTG
>NZ_JBFAMF010000001.1:342526-407513 GCF_040656435.1 Brevibacterium sp. NPDC049920 | reverse complement strand
CACGGAGTTCTTGGGGGTATTTCGACGGGGCCATCAGAGAATCGATGTCCTTTCAGGATGTTTGGCTTACCCTCAATCAAACCAAGGACGATTCAGAGCGTCGGCAACGGCGCGGGAAAGGTCAGGCGCGGGAAAGGTCAGGCACGGGCAAGTACGGGTTCGCCGGCCGGCCGCTCAGCCCACCCAGGCGGAGCCGTCGGCGCGGAGGTCCGAGGCGGCCTCGGGCGTCTCCCCGCGCAGGTCGATGACATTCGCGTGGCCCATCCAGTCAGTGCGCGGGGCGGTCCACTGCACCGGCTCCGGGCTCGAGCGCTCGAGCTCCGCGACGGCCTCGGCGGGGACGTCCTCCTCCGCATGGACGGACTGCGGGGTGTCGTCCGGATGGCGAACGCCGGTCACCCAGCGGGGCAGCGCGACGGCCTCGGCCGCGGTGCCGCCGCGCACGAGGTGCGTGAACAGGCGGGCGTGGATCTGCGCCTGGGCCTTGCCGCCCATCGTCGCCTGCACGAGGGCCGGGCGGCCGGTCGGGTCGGTGACGATGACCGGCATGAGCGTGTGCGCGGGCCGCGTCCGGCCCCGGACCAGCTGCGGTGAGTCCGGGTCGAGGGAGAACATCGAGCCCCGGTTCTGGAACACGATCCCGGTGTGCGGGTCGAGGCAGCGCGAGCCGAACGCGGAGTACAGGCTCTGGATGAGGGAGATGCTCACCTCCCCGTCGCTCGCCGCGATCCCCACGGTGTCCCCGTCGGCCGGCGGGGTGGCGACGGGTCGTACGGTGTCGGCCGGGGAGGCGCCGCCGGTGGGAAAGGCGGAGCCGGCGGGGGAGGCGCTGCCGGTGGGAGAGGCTGCGGGGTCACCGCTGCCGAGGCGCCCCGAGCGGTCGAGGAGGAGCGCCGGATCGGTGTCCTCGGCGAGGACGGAGTCGCGCAGCGCATCCGAGGCGGCGAAGGACCCGGTCCAGATGCGGGCGAGCGCGGCGTCGGTCAGAGCGCCGTCGTCGATACTGTCGGCACCGCTGGACCCATTGCCACCACCGGACTCGCCGACACCACTGGCCCCGACACTGTCGGACCCAGCGGCACCGCCGACACCGTCGGCCCCCGCAGCGCCACGGGGCTCGGCGGCCTCGCCGAGCTCATCGAGGTACCGCAGGAGTGCGAACCCCTGGCACGGCGCGCCACCGGTGTTCACCGTGAGCCCGGCGAACTCGGTGCTCAGCGGTTCACCGATGTGCACCGTGTAGTCGGCGAGGTCCTCCGCCGCGAAGTCCGGCCGTACCTGCTGGAGGTAGGCGAGCACGTCCGCGGCGACCGCGCCGGCGTAGAAGTCGTCCGGGCCGGCCTCGGCGAGACGGGTGAGAGTGCGGGCGAGCGCCGGGTTGGACGCCTGCTCGGCCTCCGCCCAGTCGGGTCCGAACATCGCCTCGACGAAGGCGAGTCCCTCCGGCCCCGAGGCGGCCGTCCGGTCGATCGCCCCGCGCAGCGACTCGCTGATCGGGTAGCCGTCGCGGGCGCAGGCGATGGCCGGTTCGAGCAGGCGCGCCCAGGGGAGCCTGCCGTAGGTGTCGTGCAGGTGCTTCCACCCGCGCAGCGTGCCGGGGACGGTGATGGATTCCGGGCCGAAGGCGGGCACCCGCCCACTCGTGCCCCATGCCGCCGGGTCGACGGCGCGCGGGGCGTACCCGAACCCGTCGACGAGCTCGAGCGTGGTCTGCGATCCGGCGCCCGGGGCGGGTGCCGCTGACGTGGGCGGGTCCCCGTCCGCACCCGCATCCGCGGCGGCGGTGCGCGCGACGAGTGCGATGAGGTCCCCGCCGATCGCCGTGTTGTGCGGGTAGACGACGGTGAGCACCGCATCGGCGGCGATCGCCGCGTCCACGGCGGAGCCGCCGTCGGCGAACGCCTGCCGACCGGCCTCGGTGGCGAGTGTGTGCGGGGTGGCGATGGCGCGAACGGCCCCGACGGTGGGGGCGTCAGTCTGAGCAGTCATGATGCTGTCCACCCTAGCCGCGGCCCAGGCCTCCGTCACCGGTTCCGCGCCCGGCCGGAGCCTCGCGCGGCGCGCACTGCCGGCGCTCCACATCTCCACGACCCCTCCACGCATCCCTGCGCCCGGTTCGTGCGGAGCACCGTACACCGTGCTCCCGATCCCACAGGCGGCGCAGAACGCCCTGCCGCACCTGCGGCGGAGGTCGTACAGTGGTGGCATGAGTCACACCACGGCTCTCTCCGCCATCGCGTTCATGCGCCGCCTCCACGCGGACCGGATCACCGTCGACGACGTCGCCGATCACGTCGGCTACAGCCCGGCCCACTTCTCCCGTGCGTTCGCACAGGTCACCTCCCTGAGCCCCGGGCAGTACCTCGCCGCGGTCCGCTTCGATGCCGCCAAGCGCCTGCTGCTGGCCGAGGACTTCGCCGTGTCCGAGGTGTGTGCCGCCGTCGGCTTCGACTCGCTGCCGACCTTCACCCGCCGCTTCTCCCGCGCCGTCGGCACCACCCCGGCCGCGCTGCGCCGACTCGCCGAGAGCGTCGGCGAGCAGCCGCCTCGGCCGTTCGAGCAGGCTCGCGGGCGCCACGCCCCGGTGCGGGTGCGGATCCGCTACCCGGACGACGGATGGGGCGGCGCAGACACCTGGTTGGGCTGGTATCCGCAGCCGGCCCCCATCGGCCTGCCCGCCGCCGGTGTGCTCCTGCGCGACCGGGAGCTCGTCGACCTGCCCCTGTGCCCCGGGAACCCGTGGCTGCTCGCCTTCGTCGTGCCGCCCGCAGCGCAGGTGAGCGACCACTTCGCACTCGGTCGTCCCGTCGTCGCGGTCCACCGCACCCCGCTCACCGCACCGCTGCCGGCCGGAGCCGAGGTGGCGCTCGACCTCGGCCCGGCGCCGGGCACCTCGGCGCCCCTGCTGTCGGCCCTGCCCGTGCTGTGGGCGCAGGAGCGCAGGAACGGATAATCACGCCCGCCCGCACGGGCCTACCGTGGGTACCACCGACAGGGCCGGAGTCACCCGATTCCGGGCACGGACACAACGGACCGCCGATCGCAGCGACCGGCGCGATGGAGAGAAGGGCACGACCATGGCACGTCCGACCGGAGAGCCCACCTGGCTCGAGTACAGCGCGAACGGGATCGCGGGTTCCATCGACTTCTACCGACAGATCTTCGGCTGGGAGTTCGAGGACCTGGGCCCGGAGATGAATCACTACCGCATGGCCGTCGCAGAGGGCAGCCGCCAGGCCGGGTTCATGGACACCACCGGGATGACCTGCCCGGACGGCGAGGAGCTCACCCCCACATGGGACGTCTACCTCTCCGTGGACAGCGTGGACGAGCGCCTCGAGAAGGCCCGCGCGAACGGTGCCCGGGTGGTCGTCGAGCCCGCCCGGATGGAGGGCGTGGGGACCTTCGCCGGGATCTGCGATCCCACCGGGGCGTTCGTGGGCCTGTGGGAAGACGGCGGGTTCGAGGGCTACGTGTTCTCCGGCAAGCCGGGCACCCCGGTGTGGTTCGAGCTCATGAGCATGGACTTCGACGCCTCGGCGGCGTTCTACTCCGCGGTCTTCGACTTCGACATCACGCTCATGGACAGCGATGAGGACGACCCGCAGCCCGACCTCCGGTACGCGACGAACGCACCCGGGGAGAAGGCGAGCGCAGGGATGTGCGAGGCGAAGGAATGGTTCCCCGCCGGCACGAAATCGTTCTGGCGGCCGTACTTCGGGGTCGCCGACGCCGATGCGACCGTCGCCGCGATCGAGAAGGCCGGCGGGAAGCTGCTCGACGGGCCGATCGACTCCCCGTTCGGCCGGGTCGCGACCGTCGCGGACCCGAAAGGCGCGAGCTTCCAGATCAACCAGCCGCTCCCCGGCGGCCCGGGAGCGGGATCCTGATGGCCGTCGTCGACACGATCACCCCGTTCCTCTGGTTCGCGGACTGCGCCGAGGAGGCGATGGAGTACTACGTCTCCGTGTTCCCCGACTCCTCGATCGACGAGATCATGCGCTACTCCGCCGACCTCGAAGTCATGGGGGAGCAGTTCC
The DNA here is from genome assembly GCF_040656435.1 of Brevibacterium sp. NPDC049920. Lineage (NCBI taxonomy): Bacteria > Bacillati > Actinomycetota > Actinomycetes > Micrococcales > Brevibacteriaceae > Brevibacterium > Brevibacterium sp. NPDC049920. Next base: position 403,473 of record NZ_JBFAMF010000001.1, on the reverse strand, counting down.
AGGGTATGGCCGGGAAGGTCAACGCTGCGTGGTTCACGCTGGCCGGCCGGAGGTTCGGCTGCCTGGACGGCGGGCCGTACTTCACCATCACCGAGGCGGTGTCGTTCGCGATCGCGTGTGCCGACCAGGCGGAGATCGACCACTACTGGGAGAAGCTCTCCCACGTCCCGGAATCGGAGCAGTGCGGCTGGTGCAAGGACCGGTTCGGAGTGTCATGGCAGGTGGTGCCGGCGCGGATGAGTGAGCTCGTCCGGACGCCGGCGCAGATGCAGGCGATGCTCGGGATGAAGAAGATCGTCATCGCCGACCTCGAGGCCGCGGGCTGAGCCGTCTGGCCGGCTGACCCGTTCGAGTGAACCGTCCGTCCGGATGACTCGCATCATCCAACTGCGCGGTATCGTGCCCCGAGCGCGCAATTGCGCGCCGGGTTCCGGATACTGCGCAGTTGGATGAAGCGGCGGATCGCCGCTTGCGCAGCGCCTCGCCGGTTCAGTGCACCGCAGGGTCGGCGCGTCGCAGGGTCGGCGCGTCGTGCTGGACATGTGCCGCCGGGGCAGCGCCGCGGGGTCAGCTCGCCGTGGTGAGCACGACCGCGGACCTCGGGGGTACGCGCACGGTGCCGGCTTCGATCGAGGCGAAGAGCTCGCCATCGGCGTCGGTCGCGCCACCGGCGTCTCGTGAGGCATGCGAGTCCTCACCCGACCCGGCGCCGCGCTCGGCGAGGAACCCGGCGGTGTCGAGCAGGATCGACGCGGCACCACCGGGCAGCTCGACGGCTGCGGCCTCGGTCCCGAGGTTCGCGACCACGTGGAGACCGCCGATCGTCATCGCGACCCACCGGTCACCGGCGCTCCCTCCGCCCGCGGACGCGTCCACCGTGATGTCGGCGAAGGCGAGCTCGCGGAACTCGGGCCGCTCGGCGCGCAGCGCACCGAGAGCGCAGTAGAGCTCGAAGATCGCCCGCCGGGCCGCGGTCCCGGTCCCGTGAGCCGATCCCGTGCCCAGCCCGGCCCCGAGAGCCGATCCCGTGCCCAGCCCGGAAGTGGCGAACCCGGCATCCGCGGCCCCGGCTCCGGCCGCCTCGGATCCAGGAACCCCGGCTCCGGCTTCCTCAGCCGAGTCATCTCCGCTCCCGCCCTCACCGAACTCCGTCCAGTCGAGGACGGAGCGGGTGAAGGTCTCCGGGTCCTGCGGGTCGGGCACCGCGGACTCGTCCCAGCCCATGCGCGCGAACTCGGACTTCCGGCCGTTCGACACCGCCTCGCCCAGCCAGTCCTCGCGGTGGTCGGTGAAGAACTGCCAGGGGGTCGAGGCCGCCCACTCCTCACCCATGAAGAGCATCGGGGTGTTCGGCGCGAGCATGAGGAGGACCGCCCCGACGGCCAGCGCATCGGTGCCGACGAGGTGCGACAGCCGCTCCCCGGCCGCCCGGTTGCCCACCTGGTCGTGGTTCTGGATGCAGACGATCAGCTGGCCCGGTGACACCCGGTCTCCGTCGATCGGCCGGCCGTGGGCGCGGCCGCGGAAGGTCGAGAGCGTCCCGTCGTGGAAGAAGCCGCTGCGCAGCACCTTCGGGAGCGCCTCGGGGTCCGCGAAGTCGGCGTAGTAGCCCTCGGTCTCCCCGGTCAGTGCGACGTGCACGGCGTGGTGGAAGTCGTCGCTCCACTGGCCGGTGAGGCCGTCCCCGCCGTCGGCGCGAGCGGTGATGAGCCGGGGGGCGTTGAGATCGGATTCGGCGATGATGTGGATCGGGTGGGCGCGTCCGAGCGTGCGGGCCAGCTCCTCCATGTGGATGGTCATGTCCTCGAGGATCGGCAGGGCCCGCGAGTCGAGAAGGGCGTGGACGGCGTCGAGCCGGAACGCGTCGACGCCGTAGTCGGCGGCGAACATCGCGAGGTCGTCGAGGATGAGGGCACGCACCTCGTCCGAGCCCGGGCCGTCGAGGTTGATGGAGTCGCCCCAGGGGTTCGCCGCCGCGGCGTGGAGGTAGGGCCCGAACATCCCCAGGTAGCTGCCCGAGGGTCCGAGGTGGTTGTACACGACGTCCTGGATCACGCCGATCCCGCGGGCGTGGGCGGCCTCGACGAAGCGCCGATACCCCTCCGGCCCGCCGCAGCTCTCCTGCACCGCGAACCAGCCCACCCCGTCGTACCCCCAGTTGTGGAGGCCGGCGAAGGTGTTGACCGGGAGCAGCTCGACCCAGCCGATGCCCAGGCGCACGAGGTGGTCGAGCTTCTCGATCGCCGCGTCGAAGGTGCCGGCGCTCGTGAAGGTGCCGATGTGGAGCTCGTAGACCGGGGAAGAGTCCCAGGCCCGGCCCGCCCAGCCGCCGTCCGAGGCGCGGTTCGCCGCAGGGTCGTCCGACGCCGAGGTGGGGGCCGGCTCGCCGTCGGCGCGGTCGGCCCAGCCGCCGTTCGGGCTGCTGCCCGCTGCCGAGGCGCTCCCCGGCTGTCCGAGGACCGGCACCGTGGCCGACGGACCGTGCGGCCCGTAGGGCTGCCGGCGGGAGCGCGGGTCCGGGCGTAGCGTCGGATCCTCGTCGAGGAGGTAGCCGTACTCGATGACGGGGGCCTCGGTGCCGCCGGGGGCGCCCGCGGCGTGGTCCGCGAGATCGCGGAGCACGGCGGTGAGCGCATCGGAGGGCGCGGTGACGGCCCACCAGCCGGCGGGCGTGGCCTCCATCGCCTCGGTGTGGAAGCCGAGAGCATTGAGCTCCTCGCTCTCGACGGGGGCCTCGCGGTACTGGGTGCGGGCGAAGTCGGTGCCGTAGGGCGCGTCCGCGAGGCGCCAGGCGAGGCGCACGGTTCCGGCAGCCGGGGCCCAGACGCGGAATACCGGGTCGCTGCCGGTGACCGGGTTGATGCCGGTGCCGGAACCGGCGTCGGGGTCCGGCCCGGCCTCGGGGCCGGTCACGAACCCGCGCGCGATGCTCGGATAGTCGGGGAAGTGGAAGGTGGCGTCGATGCCGGGGTATCGCGTCATGGGTCTACTCCACGCGTTCGAGGACGGCGACGGGCAGGCGGTCGAGGAGCTCGGCGACCTGCAGGCGGGTGCCGGTGAACTCGGCTCCGGTGAGCACGTCCCGCCAGCGGCAGGGCGCCTCGGGTGCGGGGGCCTCGCTGGGCTCCGCGGAGCCGGTGGTGCCGGCGGTGCTGGTCCCGGGGTCGTCCGCGGGGAGGTCGTCAGTGGAGCGGTCGGGGTCCGTCTCCGCGAGCACTTGGGCGAGGTAGGCGTCCTCGTCGAGCGGGCGGAGGTCCTCGGCGGCGACGGTGACCGCGGTGTCGGCCCACCCGCCGGCCGCTGCCAGGCCGATCGGCAGGCGGGTTCCGACGAGCAGCACGCGCCCGCCGAACAGCACGGCCAGCGCATGCTCCCATTGCGCGCCCGTCCGCCCCACCGGCCCCGGCGGGCCGGTGAGCAGCGGGCTGTCGGGGACGAACACCTCGCGCAGGCGCGTGCGCAGGTGGAGCAGGCGAGAGGTGAGGAGGAGCTTGACCGCGCCGGAGTCCCAGGCCGCCTCATCGCTGAGATCGAGCCGGTCGATGCCGCCGAGGTGGCGGCCGCGCTCGCTGTAGTCCACCGGGCGCCGGTTGTCCGGGTCGACGAGCGAGCGGTCCCACAGCTCGGTGCCCTGGTAGACGTCGGGGACGCCGGGGGCGAGCAGCTGGAGCGCCTTGGCGACCAGTCCGTTCGAGTGCCCGGCTGCACGGATCCGGCCGTCCATGTCCTCGATGAGGGCGCGGAGCTCGGGGTCCTGCTCGGTGGCCTCCATGGCGGCGCGCAGCTCGTCCTCGAACTCTTCGTGGTTGTCCGTCCACCAGGTGTAGAGGCTCTGCTCGCGGGCGGCCTTGAGCGCGTACTCGGTGAGCCGCTCCGGGGTGGCCGGCCAGGCACCGAGCACCGCCTGCCACAGGAGGATGTCGAACGAGGTGTCCGCCGCGAGCGGCGCCTTGGTGCGCTCGATGCTCGCGTTGACGCCGTACTGTGCTCCGGCGGTGACCATGAGGTCGGACTCGTCGGGCCGGTAGCGCACGGAGGTGCGCTGCCGGGCGGCGGCGAGGAACGCGAGGAACTCGCCGGGGAGCTCGGCGAGAGCGAGGATGCGGGCGCGGGTGTCCTCGCTGCGCTTGGTGTCGTGCGTGCTCAGCGAGTTGAGGCCGTGGGGAGTGGTGCGCATGCGGCGCTCGAACTCCTGCCACAGCGCGGCCGGCTCGAACGGCTCCTCCGGCCGGCCGCCCACCTCGTTGAGCGCGGTGAGCGCGGCGTAGCGGTAGAAGGTCGTGTCCTCCACACCCTTGGCCATGATCGCGCCGGTGGACTGGGCGAACCGGATGAAGGTGGGATGGTTCGCGGTGGTGAGCACGACGCCGAGGTACGCGAGCAGCCGGTCCGAGGCGGTCGCGGAGCGGGCCGTCGAGCGGATCGCCGACAGCGCGCGCATGATGATCTGGCCGTCCTCGCTCAGCGGCGGCAGGTCCGCGGTGTCGACGGTGTCCGAGAGCTGGGCGAGGAAGTGCTCGCGGTCGGTGGGCGCCGGGCGGTAGACGCGGTAGACGGGCAGCGAGGCGGCGAGGATCCCGAACACGTCGGCGAGCTGCTCGGTGCTGATGTCGAGCGGGTCGGCGCCGATCACGGCGCGGGAGCGGGCATCGCAGTGGAACCAGCCGATGGCCTTGAGCTCGCGGGCCAGGCGCAGCATCTCCCCGCACAGCGGGCCGAAAGCGAAGTGCGTCTTGGCGGCCTGCTCGATCTGGGTGAACAGGCCGTGGACGGAGGTGGGGTGGCGCTGCAGGTGGCGGCCGGCGGCTGCGAGGTCCGCCGGCTCCTCGGCGGCGTCCGCCCCCTCGACCGCTTCACCGGGCAGCGGACCGCCCGCGAAGAGCTGCTGGCGGGCGGCCTCGAGGTGGAAGAACCCGGAGCGGTCGGTGAGTGCGCCGTCGATGTAGGCGATGAGCTCGTAGCCGGTGGTGCCGCGGGCGCCGGCCTCGGCCCAGCCGGCCGGGAGCAGCTCGCGGGCACCGCGGGACTCGAGGGCCAGGATCTTCTCCGTCACGATGTAGGCCCCGGTGAGGTGGGTGAGCCGGGTCAGGTACTCCTCGGGCCGGGCGAGCCCGTCGATGTGGTCGATGCGCAGCCCGTCGACCAGGCCCTCGGTGAACCAGGAGGCGATCTCACGGTGGGTGGCTGCGAACACGGCGGGGTCCTCGACGCGGATCCCGGCGAGGGTCTTGATCGAGAAGAAGCGGCGGTAGTTGAGCCCCCAGTCCTCGTGCTTCCAGTGGACGAGCCGGTAGTTCTGCACCGCGTGGAGCTCCTGCGGGGTCATCCCGTCCTGCAGGCTGCCCGGGGCCACCGGGTAGAGGTTGTCGTAGTAGGCCAGCACGGGGCTGCCCTCGTGCTCGCGGATCTCGAGCTTCCCGAGGTGCTCGGGGGCACCGAGCTCGGCGAGGACGAGCTTGCCGGTGGCCGGGCGGGTCCAGCCGTCGGCGGGGCGGAACGGCGCGGTGTCGTCCGCGCCGGCCGCCCAGTCGACGTCGAACCACTGGGCGTACCGGGATGCCTCGCCGAAGGTCAGCAGATCCCACCAATACCGGTTGTGCACGGGTGTGGCGACGCCCATGTGGTTGGGGACGATGTCGACGAGCACCCCCATGTCGGCGGCGTGAGCGGCGCGGGAGAGCGCCTCGAGCCCGGCCCGCCCGCCGCGTGCCTCGTCGACCCGGGTGGGGTCGACCATGTCGTAGCCGTGGGTCGACCCGGGTTCGGCGGCGAGGACGGGGGAGAGGTACACCCAGTCGATGCCGAGGCCGGCGAGGTAGGGGATCTGCTCGGCGGCATCGAACAGGGTGAAGTCGGAGGTGAGCTGGAACCGGTAGGTGGACGCGGGGACGGGGGCGGGGCGCTGACTCAATCTCACTCCTGCTCGGTCGGGTGGGCTCGGGCGGCGCTCAGATCTCTTCGTAGCCGGGACGGACCTTCTCGCCGGCCTCACCGGGCACGCCGAGGTCCTCGACCCGGCGGGTGCCGGTGCGGCTCGACGGCTCGTCACCGGCGGCCTGACCGGCGGCGCTGCGCGAGGCTAGGGAGGCCTCGACGGTCATCGCGGTCTCCTCCTGCGTGCTCGCTTCCTTGAGGATGAGCATGGACTTGCCGCACAGGGTGATCTTCTCCCCGGCGGTGAACACGTCCTCTTCGGTGAACTCGCCGGCGGTGTCGAGCTGGACCTCCCAGCCGGGGGCGAAGTCCTCGCCGGGGAACACGAAGTCGACGTCCTCGAGGGAGGCGTTGTAGAAGACGAGGAAGTCCTCGTCGCGGATCGGGCGACCGCGCTTGTCCATGCCCTGGATGCCGTTGCCGTTGAGGTAGACGCCGACGGCGTGGGCGAAGGAGGTGTGCCAGTCGGTGACGATCATCTCCTCGCCGTCGGTGTTGAGCCACACGAGGTCCGGCAGGGGCTGGTCGACGTCGGAGCGCACGACCTGCCCGTCGAAGAACCGGGAGCGGCGGAACGTCGGGTGGTGCTCGCGGATCTCGAACACGCGGGCGGTGAATTCGATGAGCGGCTGGTCGGCGTTCTCCCAGTCGATCCAGGCGAGCTCGGAGTCCTGGCAGTAGGCGTTGTTGTTGCCGTTCTGGGTGCGGCCGAGCTCGTCGCCGTGGCTGAGCATCGGCACGCCCTGGCTCAGCGCGAGGGTGGCGATGAAGTTGCGCTGCTGGCGGGCGCGCAGGGCGAGGACCTGCGGGTCGTCGGTCTCGCCCTCGGCGCCGTGGTTCCACGAGCGGTTGTGGGATTCGCCGTCGCGGTTGTCCTCGCCGTTGGCCTCGTTGTGCTTCTCGTTGTAGGACACGAGGTCGGCCAGGGTGAAGCCGTCGTGGGCGGTGACGAAGTTGACCGAGGCGAAGGGGCGTCGGCCGGAGTTCGCATAGAGGTCCGCGGAGCCGGAGATGCGCGAGGCGAACTCGCCCACCGTGGAGTGCTCGCCGCGCCAGAAGTCGCGGATGACGTCGCGGTACTTGCCGTTCCACTCCGACCACAGCGGCGGGAAGTTGCCCACCTGGTAGCCGCCGGGGCCGATGTCCCAGGGCTCGGCGATGAGCTTGACCTGGCTCACCACGGGATCCTGCTGGATGATCTCGAAGAAGGTCGAGAGCCGGTCGACGTCGTAGAACTCGCGGGCCAGGGCGGCGGCGAGGTCGAATCGGAAGCCGTCGACGTGCATCTCCGTGACCCAGTAGCGCAGGGAGTCCATGAGGAGCTGGAGGGAGTGCGGCATCCGGACGTTGAGGGTGTTGCCGGTGCCGGTGTAGTCCATGTAGTGCTTGAGGTCGTCCTCGACGAGGCGGTAGTAGTGCGTGTTGTCGATGCCGCGCAGGGAGATCGTCGGGCCCATGTGGTTGCCCTCGGCGGTGTGGTTGTAGACCACGTCGAGGATGACCTCGATGTCCGCGTGGTGGAGGGCGCGGACCATCTCCTTGAACTCCTGCACCTGCTGGCCGGACTGGCCGGAGGCGGAGTACTCGTTGTGCGGGGCGAGGAAGCCGATGGTGTTGTAGCCCCAGTAGTTGCGCAGGCCCTCCTCCTCGAGGCGCTGGTCCTGCACGAACTGGTGGACGGGCATGAGTTCGAGTGCGGTGACGCCGAGCTTCTTGAGGTGCTTGATGACGCTCGGGTGGGCGACGCCGGCGTAGGTGCCGCGCAGCTCCGAGGGGATGTCGGGGTGCATCTGGGTGAGGCCCTTGACGTGCGCCTCGTAGATCACCGACTGGTAGTACGGGTGGTTGGGGTGCTGGTCGCCGCGCCAGTCGAAGTAGGGGTTGATGACGACGCCGAGCATCATCGAGTCCGCGGAGTCGTCCTCGTTGTAGCCGGTGCCGTCGCTGCCCATCGGGTAGGAGAACATCGCCTGGCCCCACTCGATCTGCCCGGAGACCGCCTTGGCGTAGGGGTCGAGGAGGAGCTTGTTGGGATTGCAGCGCAGGCCGTTGTCGGGGTCGTAGGGACCGTGGACGCGGTAGCCGTAGAGCTGGCCGGGCTCGACCTGCGGGAGGTAGCAGTGCCAGACGTAGGCGTCCTTCTCCGTGAGCTCGATGCGGTCCTCGTTGCCCCACTGGTCGAAGAGGCAGAGCTCGACCTTCTCCGCGGGCTCGGAGAAGATCGCGAAGTTCGTTCCGGTACCGTCGTAGGTCGCACCGAGAGGGTAGGGCGTTCCTGGCCACACTTGCATTGAGGATGTCTCCTGACTGGCTCGGTTCCACGGGACCGGTGGGTCCTGCTCTAGCCTACCGAGTGGTCCGGACGCGGATTCACCGGCCTCCGCGGCGACGGATGAACTGTTGCCGAACTGTGGCGCGGGTCGCGGGCAGGCGACGACGGGACGATCCGGTCCCGGTGGACGGCCCCGGGACGGCCGGGCGTCACAGCGGGGACGTCGCGGATGGAGAGCCGCTGGAGCCCGGGCGGCGCAATCGGAGCTCCGGCGTCACAGCGGGGACGTCACCGGCTGTCGGCCCACAGTCCGCCCCGGTGTCCCAGCGGGGACGTCACAGCGGGGACGTCACTACACCTCGCCCGGGTGTGTGGTTGTGACAGAATGTGGGGTGCACCGCCAGGCAGGACGGGGTCTCCCGGCCGGTCGCCCGGTGCGAGGTGAGTTGACAGAGCGGCCGAATGTGACGGTCTTGAAAACCGTTGTAGGGCAACCCCCTACCCAGGGTTCGAATCCCTGACTCACCGCCGTGCACCACCCGGCTCGGTGGCCGGATCCGCCCTATACTCTGAGCATGACCCGACCGACCGGATTCGAGTACCGCGAACGTGGTGACGCGGTCGTCATCACGCATCACGGTCGTCCCGCGACCACCCTGCGGGGTCGCCGTGCAGCGGACTTCCTCGATGACGTGGAGTCCGGGGATCCGCAGGAGCTCATGGCGCGGCTCACCGGCAACTACCGCCGGGGCAACGAACGGCAGGCCCGGAACCACCCGCGCAACCGATCGCGCTGAAGGTCCGCGGCCCCGCAGCGCTGCTGCCCCGCGGCACCGCTGAGCTGCGGGGCGGCGATCATCCCCTCCGGAAGGCCTCGGCGTTCTCCTCCGCCCATTGGGCGAAGGTGCGGGCCGGGCGCCCGGTGACCCGTGCGACGGTGTCGTGCACCTCGGCGGCCTCCGCCGGCGGATTCGTCGCGAGCTCGATGCCGAATGCGACGTAGTCCTCGGGATAGCCGTACGACCGCAGCCGCTCGCGCTCCTGCTCGACGGTGAGCTGTTCGAAGACGATGTCCTCCCCGATGGCCTCTCCGATGAGGTGCGCACGCTCGGCCGGCGTGAGCACCTCCGGACCGGTGACGACATAGGTGCGCCCGGCGTGCCCCGCCTCGGTGAGTGCGGCGACGGCGACGGCGGCGATGTCGGAATCGTGGACGACGGCGCTCGGCCAGTCGGCGAGCATCCGCAGCCTCCCGTCCGCACGGATCCCTTCGGCCCACTCCAGGGCGCCGGACATGAACTCCGCCGGCCCCACCACCGTCCAGTCCAGCGCGGACTCCCGCAGCGCCGGTTCGATCGAGGTCTCCTCCCAGCCGCCGAGCACGGAGATCCGGCGCACTCCCGCCCGCGCGGCGAGGTCGACGATCCGGGGACCGGTCGTCAGGGCCTCTCCCTCGTCTCCGCCGAACGTGATGAGGTGGGCGGCGGAGACGCCGTCGAAGGCGGCGGTGAGCGAGTCGGGATCGGTGAGGTCGCCGGCGACGACCTCGGCGGCTGCGGGCAGGTGCGCCGCGGCGGGATTTCGGGTGAGTGCGCGCACCTGTTCTCCGGCGGCGAGGAGCTGGTCGACGATGAGGCTGCCGATGGTTCCGGTGGCTCCGGTGACGAGGATGGTCATGATGGTCTCCGTTTCGTTGTGTTGTGTGAGGTTCAGTCCGCGCTGCGGTTCATCAGGCGGACGCCGAGTGCGAGGCCGAGGGCGGCCGTCGCGAGCGCGGCGACCCATCCCCAGAGGATGGCGGGGGAGGAGAAGTCGCCGGCGAACAGCGCCCGCTCGGCCTCGACGACGTATGCCAGCGGGTTGGCGGTGGCGGCGATCTGCATCCACCGGGGTCCGGAATCCAGCGGCAGGAGCATCCCGGAGAGGATCATGAGCGGGAAGATCAGGGTCTGGTGGACGACCCAGAACATCCAGTCCTGCTTGCGGACCGCGGTCGCCAGGCCGTAGCTCAGGGATCCCAGGCCGACGCCGAGGACGGCGAGGAGCGCCAGGCCGAGTGCCGCACCGAGGACGTCGGCCCGGAACCCGAAGGGGATCATCACGACGATGACGATGAGCGCCTGACCGATGAGGGGCAGCACTTCCTTGAGCGAGCGGCCGACGAGCAGCGAGGGGCGGGACAGCGGGGTGACGAGCATGCGCTCGTGCGCTCCGGTCTGGAACTCGTAGAGGAGGTTCGAGCCGGTGGTGGCGGTGCCGAAGAGCGTCGTCATGACGAGGATCGCCGGGACGAACCACTGCCAGACATTCCCGCCGAGGACCTGCTCCCCGCCGAGCGAGCCGGCGAGCAGCGGGCCGAACAGGCCGAGGAACACGAGGGGCTGGACGAGGCTGAAGACGAGGGAGAACGGATCGCGCAGCACGGGCCGCAGTTCACGGGTCATGACGATCCACGTGTCGCGCAGCGGTGCGCTCGCGCCGCGGCGGGTGGTCCGGTCTGCAGGTGCCGGCCGGGGTGCGGCCTGGGCGGGCGTCGGGGTGGTCATCATGCGTCCTTTCCGGGGAGAGGGGCGAGTTCGGCGGCGGGCTTCGGTGCGGTCTCCTCGCGGAGGCTGCGGCCGGTGAGGGCGAGGAAGACGTCGTCGAGAGTGGGGCGGTCGACGTGTGCCGCCGCGATGTCGATGCCCGACTCCCGGGCCGCGGCGAGCAGCCCGGGCAGGGCGCGCGGGCCGTCGGTCACCCGGGCCGTCACGACGGTGCCGTGCACGGCGACCTCGCGGGCGCCGGGGCCGTGCGAGACCAGCTCGGCCGTGCGCGCGGCCGCTGCTGCGTCCGGGGCGGTGAGGCCGATGCGATCACCGGCGAGGTGGGACTTGAGCGCATCAGGGGTGTCGTCGGCGATGACGCGGCCGTGGTCGACGACGATGACGCGCTCGGCCATGTCGTCGGCCTCGTCGAGGTAGTGCGTGGTGAGGACGATCGTCATGTCGTGGGAGCTGCGCATCGTTGCGATGTGCTGCCACAGATTGGCGCGGTTATGGGGGTCGAGACCGGTGGAGGGCTCGTCGAGGAACAGCAGCCGGGGAGCGTGGACGAGACCGATGGCCACATCGAGTCGCCGGCGCTGCCCGCCGGACAGCTCGGAGACCTTGCGCGCGGCGAGCTCGCGCAGCCCGAGGACCTCGAGGAGCTCGTCGGTGCGGCGCCGGGCCTCGCGGCGGGACAGACCGTACACGAGAGCCTGGGTGTACAGCTCGTCGCGTGCGCGCTGGGTGTGGCCGCCGCCGTTGCCCTGGCCGACGTAGCCGATCCGCCGGCGCACCTCGGCCGAATCGCCGACGACGTCGTAACCGGCCACGGTGGCGGTGCCGGAGGTCGGGGGAATGAGGGTGGTGAGCATCCGCATGGTCGTCGTCTTACCGGCTCCGTTGGGGCCGAGCACCGCGACGAGCTCTCCGGGCGCGATGTCGAGGTCGATGCCGCGGACGGCCTGGACCGGCTGCGCACGGCCTGTCGCGAAGGTCTTGGTGAGGGATCGGGCGTGGATCACGGTTCCTCCTGAGGGGATGAGCGGGCCGTCTTCGGCGGCGTGGAACCATGCTCTCGAGTCTTTAGGTCAGTTTCTGTCCACAATCGTGCCTATTCTGGATCCATGTCGACGAGCACACGGATGCTTCAGCTCCTCTCCCTCCTCCAGACCCGCCGGTTCTGGTCCGGCGCCGAGCTCGCCGAGCGGATGGAGGTCACCCCGCGGACCCTCCGCCGCGACATCGAGCGGCTGCGGGAACTCGGGTACCCCGTCGACGCCGATCGCGGCATCGGCGGGGGATACCGGCTCGCCGCCGGTGCCGCACTTCCGCCGCTCGTGCTCGACGACGCCGAGGCCATCGCGATCGCCGTCGGACTGCAGTCGGCGGCCCAGGGCTCGGTGGCCGGGATCGAGCAGTCCGCTCTCCAGGCCCTGACCAAGGTCGTCCAGGTCATGCCGCCGCGGCTGCGGCAGCGGGTCGATGCGGTGCGGGCCATGACCGTGCCCGCGACCTGGGGACCGCGCACTGCGGGTCCGGCGGTCGAAGCCGACACCCTCACCGCCATCGCCCAGGCCTGCCGCGACGACGAGCGCCTGCGCTTCGACTACCGGACCGCTGACGACCGGACGGCGGAGCGCCATGTCGAGCCGCACCGGTTGGTCTCCCTGGGCGGTCGCTGGTACCTCGTGGCCTACGACCTCGGCCGCCACGACTGGCGGAGCTTCCGGCTCGATCGACTCCGCGGGCCCAGCGGCACCGGGGCCCGGTTCCGACCGCGCCAACTGCCTGCGGAGGACGCCGCCGCGTTCGTCCGGGAGGGCATCGAGAGCGCGAGCTCCCGCTACGCGGTCGACGTCATCATCCACGCACCCGTCGCCCGCGTGCGTGCCGCGCTCGACGGGTGGGGCGTCATCGAGGACATCGACGGGCAGCGGTCCCGGCTGCGGATGACGACCGACACCCTCGACTGGCCGGCCATGGCGCTCGGTGCGGTCGAGGCGGACTTCGAGATCGTGTCGCCGCCGGAGCTCGGCGCACGGATCGCGGAATGGGGCGAGCGCTTCACCCGCGCCGCCGGGTGAGTGAGGCGGGATGCTCCCGGCTCAGCGGTCGGTGCGGTCCGTCCGCGGCGGGCGGGTGCGAGGAGCGCAGCGCCCTCGGGTCAGTGGCCGTCTTCGTTCGCTTCGCCCGCCGTCGACGGCGCGAGCTCCGCGGAGCTCGACGGGGACTCGGCTCCCCGCTCCGCCGGAACGGTGAGGCTGACCGTCGCGGCGAACAGCGCGACGACGATGAGGAACAGCGCCATGCCGACGAGCCCGTGCCCGGCGAGCCAGGACCAGGCGAACACGGAGAGGACGGCCACTGCGGCTGCGAGGAGGAGGAACAGCTGCCCGCGCTGCCGGTGGCGTCCGGCCGGGACCGTGACCCACCGGCGCTGGACGAGGGTGACCGCAGTGAGGCCGACTAGGTTCGCGATCATCCCGATCCACACCGGGTGGACGCCGAGGAAGAACGCCGACGGGTCGAACCCGGAGAGCGTGTACCAGGTGAGCCCGGAGCCGAAGCCGGCGAGCAGCGCGGTGAGCGCCGCCGAGCGCGTGGCGAGCGGCCAGAAGAACGCGGCGAGCACCGGAGCGAAGGTCGCGCCGTTGCGCAGGGTCCATGCCATGACGTTCCACCACGCCGACTGCTCGGAGCGGAGCAGGGCGAAGACGACCATGACCACGGTGAGGCCGACGAGCGCCCAGCGCGTGTAGCGGACGAGCTGGGCCTGGGTCGCACGCGGATTGATCGCCGAACCGAGGTCGCGACCGAGCGAGGTGGCGCCGGAGAACTGGCACGGTCCCGCCCAGCCCAGGGCGCAGGCCCAGAGCCCGACGAAGAACAGCCCGGCGGCCCACGCCGGCAGGACGCCCACGATGTACTCGGGGATCGCGACGAGCGGCAGCGCGGCATCGGGCACGAGCGCCGCGGCCGCGATGCCGATGAACACCCCGAGGAGGATGAGCGGGATCCCGAGGACCGCCGCGCGGTAGAGGCCCTTCTGCCCGTTCTCCGGACTGCTCGCCGACATCGACATCTGGAAGGCCGCCTGCGCCAGCGGGACGTTGATGATGAAGGTGCCGAACCACGCGGCGATGAGAGAGACCCCGGCGTTGGAGAGGTCGAACATCGCCGGGCTGGCCGCGCGGAAGTCCGCGATTCCGCCGAACCCGGGGGAGACCGTGATCGCCCACACGCCGACGGCGAACATCAGGGAGATCATGATGACGTTCATCGTCTGGCTGAAGGCCACTGAGTGCATGCCTCCGGAGGAGAGGAACGCGAGGAGGACGGCGGCGGTCACCGCGATCGACAGCGGCAGCGTCAGGCCCGTCACCATGTGCAGCGCGGAGGCGAAGGCGATCGTGGTGGCGACGGAGTACATCGGGAAGGTCAGGCCGGTGATGATCGAGCTGATGGCCTTCGCCGCCCGTCCGAACCGGTCACCGATGATGCCGGTCACCGTCACCACGAGCTTCTCGCGCAGCGGCTTGACCAGGAGCAGGGCGATGAGGAGCACCTGCACGGTCTCCGCGACGCCGTACCAGACGGCGGACACACCGGTCCGGTAGCTGAGCTCGACGATCGCGATGAAGGACGAGCCGGAGAACAGGCCGGTGATGCAGAAGGCCACGGTCCACGGGCTGAAGGTGCGTCCCCCGACGAAGAATCCGGCTCGACCCGTCTCCCGGCGGCGCAGCGCGACCCGGCCGCCCACCACGAGCCAGAGGGTGTAGGCCGAGGCGAGTCCGATCGTCCACAGTCCGACGGCGGTCATGCGCGTGCGCCTGTGCCCTCGGCGCCGACGGCGGGTGCGGGTGCATCCGCGTTCTCGAACGTGATGACGGGTTCGGTGAAGTCCTCGGACGGCGAGGTGTAGCCGAGTGCGGTGTTGCACGCGGTTTCAGCGGCGCCGTCCTCGACCCCGGCGGCGAACGACCACGCGACGGTGAGGTCGATGCGGGCATCGCGGAGGAGGTTCACCGCGGGGCAGGAGTGTTCGACCGCGGTGGCGAAGTCCCGGAGCACCTGCTCGTCGGTCTCCGGGGTCCCCACGCACACCTGCAGGCGGTAGCTGTGGAAGTACGGCTGGACGTCGGCGGTGCCGGCGAGCCCGCGCTGGTCCTGGCGGGCGAGCGAGTACGTGGAGATGCCCGTGAGCGCAAGGCCGCGGCGGCCGGCCACCTGGTCGATGACGACGGTGATGCAGGCACCGACTGATCCGGCGAGGTACTCCATGGGAGTGGGGCCTTCGTCACGGCCGCCGATCCTCTCCGGCTCGTCCACCGTGAAGGTGAAGTCCCGCACCTCGACGCGCGTCTGCTGCTGACCCGTCCAGGTCCCGGCGGCGCGCAGGGTCTTGGACTGGGCGTCATCGGGGGACTCGGTGAAGCGGGGATGCTCGGGGGCACGGCTCATGGCGGATCACGCTCCGGTCGTCGGATGATGGAGTCCGCATCACGGCCGGAAGGTTCGACAGCGGATGCGAACCGGCCATCCGATACCGTGGCGGACCACCTCAGTAGGCCGCAGAACCTCCGGCTCGGTCAATCCGCGGGTGTCGAAAAACGTCATGATCTGTCATATGACAGATCGTGGTGTCAGTTCTCCCTCCCCAACGCTCTCTCCACGTCCCGGGCGAAGTCCATGAGTGACGGGTACTCGGCGGCGATGTCCACGGACGCTTGCGGATCCGGTGTCGCGCCCCAGCCGGGCCGGTCGTGACGACGGTTGATCCACACGCCGGGCAGCCCGAACTGCTGCGCCGGCACGTGGTCGTGGAACAGCGACTGGGCCACGTGCAGGAGGCGTCCGGACCACCCCCGTTCCGCGGCCCTCCGCTCCAGCGCCTCGAAGTTCGCCGGATTCGGCTTGTAGGAGCCGATGTCCTGAGCGGTGAGGATCTCGTCGAACTCCACACCCAGCCGTTCGTTCGATGCCGCGAGACCGGCGCGGTGCACATTGGAGAGGATGACGAGCGCGTAGTGATCCTTGAGGATCGCCAACGCCTCGGCGGAGTCGTCGAAAGCGGGCCAATCGGGCACCGAGTCGCCCAGAGTATCGGCCTCGATGTCGGTCACCGGCAGGCCGAGGGCCGCGCCGGTGCGCCGGAACGCCTCCCGCAGCGCATCCGGGTACAGGATCCCCGGGGTCTCGCGGAGCACCGCGGCCTCGTTCTCCGAGTACGCCACGAGCACGCTTTCGTCCGACATCTCCGGTCGGTGCCGACGGGCCCACGGGCCGATCACGGCAGCGATGCCGGCCTCCCAGTCGATGAGCGTGCCGTAGCAGTCGAAGCTCAGGGCGTCGTATCCGGTCGGATCGAGTGGCATGGGGTCCTCCTCGACGAGGTGCGAGTGGGGCTCATCCTACGCCGTCCCGGACCCGGTTCGGACGGATCGCATCCCGTTCATCGCCTGGAGGAGCGGGATGACTCCGAGCCCGATCATCGGAAAGGTCCACGACCGCGACACCTCGAGGCCGAAGCCGAACGCGAGCGGCCCGAGAGCGGCCAGTGCGATGCCGACCATCGAGGTCTCGTTCGAATCGAGCGGAGTCCGGTGAGCGCAGCCGCGATCGGGAGCCTCAATCGTCCAACAGTGCCGCGGCGAACATCGGGCGGGCGGCATCCGGGCTCGCCGGGTGGAACAGCCCGGCCAGCGCGTCGCGGTAGAGCCTGCCCAGCTCGTGGCTGTTGTCGAATCCGGCCCCGCCGGAGCAGTGGAGCGCGGACTCGGTCGCGCGCCTGGCCGCCTCGCCGGCCTTGATCCGGGCGGACACGAGCCGTCGCGGCCAGCCCGACCCGTGGTCGACGAGCTCGTCGAGGTCCCGCGTGTACGCCTCGAGCTGCGCCGTCACCGGCATGAGGTCGAGCGCGGCATCGGCCAGCCGGTCGCGGAACTGCGGGATCTCGGCGAAGGTGGTGCCGTGCTTGGCCGAGGATTTCTTCCGCAGCGACTCCGCCGCCACCTCGAGCGCCCGGGCGGCGAGCCCGGCGTACACCGAGGCGATGAGGAGCTGGAAGTTCGCGGTGATCCCGAAGGTCAGCAGGTCCGGGTGCGGCCCGGCCGGGATCCGCCTGGCCACCTTCTCCGGCCGCATCCGCACGTTGTCCAGGGTCGTCGAGCGGCTCTGCGTGGCCCGCATCCCCATGACGTCCCAGTTCTCCGACACGGAGATCCCGTCCGCGCTGCGCTCGAGGAACCCGTAGACGAGCGTCGGCTCCTCCGGGTCCGAGGTGTCGAGCCCGTGGACGAGCAGCCGCGTCCACACCGGGGACAGCGAGGTGAAGATCTTCTTCCCGGTCATCCGGTACCCGCCGTCGCCTTCGGGCACCGCGGACGAGTTCGAGCCCTGGAGCACCCAGTCGTTGCCGGCCTCGCTGATCCCGAACGCGAACACCTCACCGGCCATGACCTCGTCGAACACGAAGTCGAGGGACCGGTCGCCGCGCTCGTGCATCGCCCGGATCGTGCCGGTGCACACGAGGTGCATGTTGATGCCCAGCGCGGTCGCCGGGGCCGCGGTCGCGAGCCGCTGCTGGAGGCGGGAGACCTCGTTGACGCTGAGCCCCGGCCCGCCGAACTCCTCCGGTGCGAACAGGGTGAGGTACCCGGCCGCGCGCAGCTCCTCGAGGTCCTCGGAGAAGAACGCGTTCTCCCGGTCGTAGCGCGCCGCCCGCCCCCGGATCCGCTCGAGCAGCTCGGCGGGCAGGTAGCGGTCGGCGAGCTCGGCGTGGCGGGTCTCACGGTCGGTCATGGGGTCTCCTTCTCGGGCAGGTGGTCTGGTCGGGATCGTCGGGTGCGGGCCCCTGGGGTGCTGCCGGGCCACTCCGGCCGGCGCAGCAGCACGGCGGCGTTGTGCCCGCCGAACCCGAACGAGTTCGACAGCACGGCGGACACCTCGGCCTCCCGCGCTGCGCCGCTCACGATGTCGTGGTCGGGGAATGCGGGCTCGTCGAGGTTGAGCGTGGGCGGGATGAGGCCGGTGCCGAGTGTGCGCACGGCGAGGATCGCCTCGGTCACCCCGCCGCAGCCCAGCAGGTGGCCGGTGCTCGACTTCGTCGCGGTGATCGGCACCTGCCGGGCCCGCGCGCCGAGCACCGCCTCGATCGCCCGGATCTCCGCGGCATCCCCCTGCGGGGTGCCGGTGCCGTGGGCATTGATGTGGTCGACCGCCTCGGGGCCGAGGCCGGCGTCGGCCAGGCAGTCCCGCATCGCCTGCGCGGCACCCCGCCCCTCCGGGTGCGGGGCGGTCGGATGGTGGGCGTCGCTCGCCGCACCGGCCCCGGCGAGCTCGGCGAACACCGCCGCGCCGCGGGCCCGGGCGGCGTCGGCGGATTCGAGGAGGATCGCCGAGGCGCCCGCCGCCATGACGAATCCCGCCCGGTCCGCGTCGAAGGGCCGGCTCGCCGCGCTCGGCTCGTCCTCGTACCCGGCGGCGAGCGCGCGCATGTTGGTGTTCGAGGCGAGGTTGACCGGGTTGAGGCAGTCCTCCATCCCGACGACGAGCACTGCATCGGCGTAGCCGTGGCGGATCCTCCGCAGCGCCTCGCCGAGCCCCACTGCACCGCTCGCGCAGGTCGCGTTGACGCCCTGCGCCGGGCCGGTCGCGGCATAGCGCTGGCTCAGCAGGGCCGCGGCGGCATCCGGGGCGCCGTAGATCGCCAGGGTCAGCGGCACGCCGCGCGGACCGTCGGCGAGGAGCGCGCGGGTGGCGTCCTGCATCGCCGCGACCGGCCCGGAGCCGGAGGCGGCGATGATGCCGAACCGGTGGGCGTCCCAGGGCAGTGCGACGACCGGCGCCTGCGGACTCGCGGTGGTGCCGGTCGCCGACGTTCCGCCCTCGAGCAGGCCCGCCTGCCGCAGTGCCTCGTCGGCGGCGGCGATCGCCCAGGTCTGGACGGCGCTGAGCCGGCGGGCCAGGGACTTCGGGACCACGGCCGTGGGATCGAATCCGCGCACCTGCGCCCCGATCTGCACCGGGAGGTCCGCGAACTCCTCCCCGTCGAGCACGTCGATGGCGCTGCGACCGGCGACCACAGCATCCCAGGTCTCCCGGACGCTGAGTCCGCTCGGGGTGATCGCCCCCATCCCGGTGACGACGACGCCCCGGCGCTCCACTCCGCCCCGGCTCACAGGCGCGTCACCCCGGTCCCGGCAGCCTGCACGAGCTCCGTCGTCTCGCCGCGGCGGATCTTGCCGCCGACGGTGCGCGGCAGCTGCGGCACCGAGTACCAGCGGCCCGGGACGAACTGCGGGGCCAGATGAGCCCGCGCGTGGGCGAGGAGCTCCGCCTTGGGCGGTGCCCCGCCCTCGATGACGAGTGCGACCACGGTGCCGAGCTGCGCGCTCGGGACACCGACAGCGCACACCTCGCCGAGGCCCTCCACGGTCTCGAAGGCGCGCTCCACCTCGGGCAGGGAGACCTTGTGCCCACCGGTGACGACGATGTCCCCGGCCCGCCCGCTCAGGCTCAGCCGGCCGTCGACCATCCGACCCTGGTCGGCCACCGTGGCGAACCCATCGGGACCGACCAGGCGTGCGGTGCTCGTCGCGCCGACGTAGCCGTCGGAGCAGGCGGCCGCGTGCACCCACACGGTGCCGACCTCGCCGGCGGGCACCTCGGCCCCGGCGTCGTCGCGGATGCTCACGGTGATGCCCTCGTAGATGCTGATGAGCGTGCCGTCGCCGGCGCGGCTGTCGCCGATGAAGCCGATCTCCGCGGCCCCGTAGTAGCTGATGAGGCGAGCGGCCGGCAGCGCGGCGGCGAAGCCCTCGCGGATCCGCGCAGACAGGTTCGCCCCTCCGGTGACGACGAGCTCGAGGCCGGTGAACCGCTCCGGGTCGCGGCGCGCGGCATCGGTGAGACCCTGGACGACCGCGGGCACCGCGACGACCCGGGTGATCGACTCCGCGGCGACGCGCCGCCCGGCGTCGATCGCATCGAAGCGGTCCGCGACGTGGCAGCTCCCGCCCGAGGCCAGGCATTCGATGAGGGCGTAGAGGGTGAGGCTGTAGGACATCGGGCCGGGCGCCAGAGTGGCGACGCCGGGGCAGGGCTCGAGGTGCGCGCTCGAGACCGCGTAGTTGTCGCGGTACTGGCGCCGGGTCTTGAGGAAGGCCTTGGGGTTGTCGGTGGTGCCGGAGGAGAAGAGGAGGAGGAACGCCTCGGCGCCGTCGCGCACCCCGGGCCGCTCGGTGGGGTGGGACCGGGCCTCGCGCTCGCGGAGTCGGTCGAGGGGGATCACGGTGCCGGTCCAGCCGGCGGCGGCGAGCGCCTCGGCGAGCTCTGCGGAGTCGCTGACGACGACGCCGATCCCGGTGGTCGTGATGACGCGCACCTGGTGGGCGAGCGGCCAGCGCGGGTCGATCGTGGCCGACACGGCGCGGTGCAGTCCGAGGCCGGCGATGATCCGGGCGGTGTGCAAGGCCGAGGTCAGGCTCACCGCGGTGATCGGGATGCCGTGGGTCTCCGGGACGGGCTCAGGCGGACTGACCTGCTCAGCGTGGAGCCCGGACACCGCGGCGAACAGGCGCGCGGAGTCGGTGACGAGCTCGGCGTACGTCAGGCGTTCATCCGACCCGACGACGGCGGGCCGGGCGGGATGGTCTGCGGCGACGTCGAGGACCGTCCGGGTGAAGGGCACGCACCACCTCCGGCTGGGGACTGGGACGAGTCCGAGTATAGGACCGCGCTCCTACAGGTGCTGAGTCTCCGCCTGTGCCGCGTAATCGCCGACGGTGTCCTCGGCGAACGCCGTGCGGACCTTCTCGAGCTCATCCTCGTCGACGCTGAGGTAGGACTGCCCGTCCGAGGAGGTCCCCAGGCCGCCGATGGGTGCGGAGA
This sequence comes from Brevibacterium sp. NPDC049920, assembly GCF_040656435.1. Lineage (NCBI taxonomy): Bacteria > Bacillati > Actinomycetota > Actinomycetes > Micrococcales > Brevibacteriaceae > Brevibacterium > Brevibacterium sp. NPDC049920. The sequence continues at coordinate 382,845 of NZ_JBFAMF010000001.1, read as the reverse complement.
AGAACTCGATGTCGTCCTGGCGGACGTCGCGCAGCTGGTAGGCGAGCGAACCGATGGTCCCCGAGCTCAGACCGGAGTCGACCGTCATGTACGGCGAGAAGTCACGCACGATCCCGGAGATCCGGGTCGGGTCGCTCAGCGTGTCGCGGCTGATGAGCTCATTCATCACACCGGACAGGAACGCCTGCTGGTTCCGGTTGCGCTGGAGGTCGCCGTCGCCGAAGTTCTTGCGGGCCCGCACGAAGGCGAGCGCCTGCTCGCCGTCGAGGGTGTTCGTGCCTTCCTGGAAGGAGTGGCCGCCGGACTCGAAGGACTGCTCGGATTCGACCTCGACTCCGCCGAGGGAATCGGTGAGCGCCTGGAACCCTTCGAAATCGATGATCGCGACGTGGTGGATCGGGGCGCCGATGAAGTCGCTCACCGTGGAGGTGGCCAGGGGCAGTCCGCCGAAGGACATCGCGGCGTTGATCTTCGCCTGACCGTGGCCCTCGATGTCGACCCAGATGTCGCGGGGGATCGACATGATCTGGACACCGGAGCGATCCTCGGGCACGTGCATGACCATGATCGTGTCGCTGCGGAATCCGCGCGAGTTCTCGTAGTCGACATCCTCGTCGCGCGCGTCGGAGCCGAGCAGCAGGACATTCATGCCCTCGCCCGAGGTCTCCGGCCGCGCCCCGCCGAAAGCCTCCTCGTCGGTGACCTCCTGCTTCCCGGAACGGAGCGCCCGGGTCATCCTCGTAGAAGAGGCGGTCGAAGTCCGAGGTGCTGCGCGGGTCGGTCACGGGTCTCCCTGGGGGCGGTGGCGAGCGCTTGTCCACATTCCAGACATCCGGGCCGGAAGGATCCTCGGGGGGACACACAGAACCCCCTCGGCCCGAGCACAGGAATCGGGACGAGAGGGTCGGTGCGGAGCGGCTCGGGTACCGGCTGGTCAGCGCCTCAGCTCAGCACGTCGAGGAGTGCGGCGCAGGCCTTCTCGCAGCGGCGGCATGCCTCGGCGCACACCCGGCAGTGCGCGTGCATCTCCGCGTGCTGCTCGCAGTCCTCCGCGCAGGCCCTGCACGCCGCTCGGCAGGCCTCGAGCAGAGCGCGCGTCACAGCGGCATCGACCGCGGTCCGGCGGGTGAGGACGGCGCCGGTGGCGGCGCAGATGTCCGCACAGTTCTGGTCGGTGGTGATGCAGCGGCGCATCTCGGCGACCATGTCCTCGGCCAGGCAGGCATCAGCGCACGCGGTGCACGACTGCGCGCAGGCGAAGCATGCGGCGATGCACTCGGCGAGGACTGTGCGGTCGACTCCGGTGGAGTCGTTCGGGTGGGTCTCCAGCATGGTGGTCACATCGGACATCGTGGATCTTCTTCCGGTCCCGGCGGGCCGGCGGTCGCCGGTCCACGTAACCGACAGTACTCCTCCGCCGGGACACGGAGAACCCCCTCGAGCCGACAAGTGTCCTTGCGGTTCGAGGGGGTCGGTGCAAAACTGCGGCCGGGAATGCTCCGAGCGGGTCAGCGGCTGTCCTCGGTGACCTCGCCGGTGGAGGGATCGACGAGGTAGTCCATCCGCTCTCCCTGCAGGGAGATCTCGTAGCGGACCTCGCCGTTCTCCGTATCGAGCTCGGCGTCGTCGAGGTCGCCCTGGTGCGCTTCGCCCACGGCGTTGATGGCCTCGAGCAGGGAGATGTCGGCCGCGCCGAGCTCCTCCGTGTCCTCGGTGTCCGCTGAATCCTCCTCGGTCGCTTCGATCGAGGAGCCGTCGGCGGAGACCGAGTACTCGAACTTCGTCTCCCCGTCGAGCGTCGTGACCTCCCACGTGCCGTTGTCGTCGTGATCGATCGACATGGCAGTGCCGCCCTCGCCCTCGGCGGTGGCGATCGCGTACTCGACGACATCGATGTTGCCGATGCCCTGTCCGGAGCCCTCGGTCTCGCCGCCGGAATCCTCGGTCGAGGTGGTCGGCCGCTGGTCCGGAGCATCACTCGTCGGCGCATCGACATTCGGGTCGCCGGTCTGGCCCTCGACGTCGTCCGGGGTGTCGGTCCCGCCGCATCCCGAGAGGACGAGGCCGAACCCCAGGGCGGAGGCGGCGATGGTGAGTGCGGGTCGCTTGAGCGTGCGCTTCATGACAAGGCTCCTTTTCGATCTGCGGATGTCCTGGGAACGCCTGCGGGACGTCCGGTATTCCCCGGTGGGGACCGATGAGGTGCCGATGGCGGCCCGGGTGCGGCCGGGCGCCGAGTCCGTCGCGGGGCCGGTGCCGCAGTGCAGGAGACGCGGCCAGCACACCCTGCACCGGGGCCGAAGTGCTAACGTGACGAACGATTGTTCAATGGCTTCAAAGAGCCGGTTGCCACGACCGGCGGAGACGAAAGGCGCGATCGATGAAGATCGAATCCCTCAGCACCGAGCAGCGGCATGCCTGGCAGGATCGGGTGCTGCCCCCGGTCGAGGAGGTGTCCGAGGGTGTCTGGGCGATCCCCGTGCCGATCCCGAACAACCCGCTCGTCTACACCTACTGCTACGCGATCGCCGAGGACCGCGGAGTCGCGCTCATCGATCCGGGCTGGGACGGCAAGGAGCAGCTCACGGCGCTCAGCGAGGGCCTCGCACAGGCGGGCTTCACGCTCACCGACCTCACCGGCGTCGCGGTCTCCCACTACCACCGCGATCACCTCGGCCTCGTGCCCGCGCTGTTCGCGCAGAACCCGGACATGTGGCTCGCCCTCCACTCCCACGACATCGCCACCCTCGACACCTTCCGGCGACGGGAGAAGGGGGCGGTCACCGGAGCCCACGGCAAGGCCTCGATCGCAGAGATCTACGGGGTTCCCGAGGAACGGCACGGAGAGATCTCCCACCTCGAGGGGCGTCGTCGCGCGGACGCCTTCAAGGTGCCGGACTGGCCGCAGCAGATCATCGTGCTCGGCGACCATGACGAGCTGCCGATCTCCGGGCGCACGGTGCATTCGATGTGGACCCCGGGCCACACCTACGGCCACTCCGCGTTCCACGACGCCGGTGCCGGTATCTTCTTCTCCGGGGACCACGTGCTGCCGACGATCACCCCGAACATCGGCCTCGACGCGCCCTCGATCACGCACAGCCTCGCCGACTACTTCGAGTCCTTGCACCGCATGTCCGGGCTCGACGAGGCCGTCACCGTGCTGCCCGCCCACGGATTCCGGTTCCGCGGCCTGCAGGTCCGGGCCGAGGAGATCGCCCTCCACCACGACGAGCGCCTCGCGGAGATCCGCGTGCGGTGGGAGGAGAACGAGGACCGCTCCGTGTACTCGATCGCACAGGGCCTGCACTGGGCGCGCGGCTTCGAGGGGCTGAAGAACTTCAACCTGTTCGCCGCGCTCGCCGAGACCGCCGCGCACATGTACTACCTGGGCCTGCCCGTCGGCCCCGACGCAGCCCCCGAGCCCGACCCCGAGGTGGGCCTGCACGGCTGAGTCGCAGGCGCCCCGGGAGGGGCCGACGGCTCCGCCGAGGTGCGCTGACCAGGCAGGGTGCGGGTGCCTCGGGAGAGGTGCGGCACGCCTCGGGCGAGGTGCGGCACGCCTCGGGCGAGGTGCGGCTCTCCGATCGTGGAGAGCCGCCCCTCGGCGTGCGTCCGGGTGTCAGCGGACCATGTCGGCGAGGCGGCCGGTGATGATCTGCTCGGCGTCCCTGATGATGCGGGTGATGAGCTCGTCGCAGGTGGGGACGTCGGTGATGAGGCCCTGGACCATGCCCACGGTCCACTGGCCGGCCTCGATGTCGCCGTCCTCGAACACCTTGCGCCCGCGCGCGCCGGCGACGAGGTGCTGGACGTCCTTGAACTCGCCGCCCTTGGCGAGGATGTCGACGGCCTCGGTGGACACGGCGTTCTTCCGCACGCGCACGGTGTTGCGCAGGGGTCGGAAGTTGAGGATCGTGTCGAGCTCGGAGCCCTCGACGATGGCCTGCTTGACGTTGTCGTGGACCGGGGCCTCCTGGGTGGCGAGGAAGCGCGAACCCATGTTGATGCCGTCGGCGCCGAGTGCCAGGGCTGCGGCCATGCCGCGGCCGTCGCCGAACCCGCCGGAGGCGATGAAGGGGATGGAGAGCTTGTCGGCGGCGGCCGGGAGCAGGATGAGGCCGGGGATGTCGTCCTCGCCGGGGTGGCCGGCGCACTCGAAGCCGTCGATGCTCACCGCGTCGACGCCGACGCGCTCGGCCTTGAGGGCGTGGCGCACCGCGGTGCACTTGTGGACGACCTTGACGCCGTGCTCCTTGAACAGCGGCATGAAGGGCTCGGGGTTGGCCCCGGCGGTCTCGATGACGGTGATGCCCTCCTCGACGGCGACCTTGACGTACTCGTCGTAGGGGACCGGGTTGATCGTGGGGAGGATGGTGAGGTTGACGCCGAAGGGCTTGGCGGTGAGCTCGCGGGTGCGGCGGATCTCGGCGCGGAGGTCCTCCGGGGTGGGCTGGGTCAGCGCGGTGAGGATGCCGAGGCCGCCGGCCTCGGACACGGCTGCGGCGAGCGGGGCCTTGCCGACCCACTGCATGCCGCCCTGGACGATGGGGTGCTCGATGCCGAGCAGTTCGGTGAAGCGGGTTGTGATCACGGGATTCTCCTTCGACGTGCCGTGTGGACGGAGGCGCGGTGCAGATGCGCGGTGCGAGCTGCGTGATGCGCCTCTCCGGGAATTTCACCGAACCGAACGAACGAACGGACAGTGTTGAATACCGACGGTACGGCCCGCGCGCCGACATTTCAAGGCTGGGCGTGTGTCGGTGAGATCGGCGGCGGGGCTTGCGTGGCTGGGTGGGTGCGCGGCTGGTGCGCCGCGGGAGTGGCCGGGCGGCCGGGCGGTCGTGTGCCGGAGGCGTTGCCGGGTGCTCGTGCGTCGCGGGAGTGGCCTGCGAGTGGCTAGGTGGGTGGGGTTCGCGGTGCGGACCGGAGCCGGCGCGCCGCTCGGCGGTCACTTCAGTGCGATTACTCCTGAGTATCCGCACTGAATTGCACCTGGAAGCGTCCGGACCGCACTGAACTGCCCTCGGAACACCCGGGCCGCACTGGACTGACCTCGGAACGCCCGGACCGCACTGAGCTGCACCTGGAGACGCCGGGCCCGCACTGAGCTGCACCTGGAACCTCGCAACCGCACTGAACTGCTCGGCGAATCCGCCTTCCGGGCGGTCCTGTCGGCCATCCGGCTGCGCCGATAGCATGAGAACCATGTCACCTACGGAATCGCACGACCCGCAGCCGTCCCGCTTCGACACCGACCGGGTGGTCGACCCGGCGCTCGTGGAGCCGGAGCTCCTCACCGTGTCCGGCGCCGACCACGCCGCCCGCGGCCGCGGCCGAGGTGAGCAGGCCGCCCGCGGAATCGCGCTCACCGTCGACGCCTACTCCTCACTCTTCTCCCGCCTCGGGATCACTGTGGACACCCAGCGCAGCGCCGCCGAGCAGTCGCTCGCCGCACTCGCCGACTGGGACCCCGCGCAGGTCGACGAGCTCACCGGCGTCGCGGCCGGTGCCGGCCTGGAGCTGTGGCAGGTCGGGCTCGTCAATGCGCGCACCGAGATCCTCACCCTCGCCCAGGTGGACCCGCGTGAATGCTCCACCCTCGTCCACGCGGCCCCGGGTGGGACGAAGGCCGTCCAGACCTGGGACTGGCACGCGGAGTTCGCCGATGTCTGGCACTACCAGAGCGTGACCGGGGTCGACGGCGAACTCGACCACCACGGATTCGCCGAGTACGGCATGCTCGGCAAGATCGGCATGAACTCCGCGCGGGTGGGCGTCATGCTCAACATCCTCAAGAATGCCGCGGACTCGGCCGGCGGCGTGCCGGTCCATTCGGTCCTCGCCGCCGCGTTGCAGCGCGGTCGCACCGTGGTCGAGGCGGTCGACATCATCCGCTCCGCACGCACCACCTCGTCCTCGGTGATCACGGTGACCGGGTCGGACGCCGCGGTCATGGTCGAGATCGGCCCGGCCGGCACGCAGGCGTTGAGCGCCGACGGCTGGTTCGCCCACACGAACCACTTCGTGGGTTCGGAGCTGCTCGACGGAGCGCTCCCGCTCAACGCGGCGAGCATGTCCGAGGAGCGCCTCGCGCTCATCGAATCACGGGTCGCGGACGCCCCGGCGCCGGCGGACACCGCGGAGATGCTCGGCCACCTCTGCACGGGACCGGGGGAGGCGCCGGTGTGCCGCGTGCCCGAGCCCGGCAAGGGATTCGGGGAGCGGACCGCGACCCTCGTCACCGTCCAGTTCGACCCCGTGGCAGGCCGGGTGGTCATGAGCCCCGGCAGCCCGAACGACGTGGGCCGGGCGCAGGCGGTGGAGTTCAGCACGACGGCGCGGTGACATCAGGCGCAGGCACGCTCACACGTCGGTGCCCTGCCGTGTGCAGACGTCCCGCAGTGCGCCGGTGCCCGGCCAGGTGCACTGACGATTTGCGTCGCACCGACGCTCCACGCTGTGCTGTCACCCGACGGCCGAGGCGCGGGCACGGGGATCCGTGCCCGCGCCTCGGCGGTAGTGGGTGCGGGGAGGCGCGTCAGATCGCACGTCCCGTCCCGGCCATCGGGCACTCGAACGGGTCGCGGGCCTTGATGCCCACGCGGTTGAGGTAGTCCACCACGGCCCCGTAGGACTGGACGAGGGTGACCTCGGTGTAGCGGATGTCGCGCTCGGCGCAGAACTCGCGGACGATCCGCTGCGCCTTCTTCAGGTGGGGGCGCGGCATGCTCGGGAACAGGTGGTGCTCGATCTGGTAGTTGAGTCCGCCCATGAGGTACGTGTTGAAGGTGCTGCCCACGATGTTGCGCGAGGTGGTCACCTGGCGGAGCAGGAAGTTCAGCGTCGAGCGGTTCTCCAGCTGCGGCATGCCCTTGTGGTTCGGGGCGAACGAGGCGCCCATGTAGAAGCCCCAGACGGCGACCTGCACGCCGAGGAACGCGAACGCCATGCCGAGCGGCAGGTACCAGAACACGAGTGCCGGCAGCGCGATGAGGCGGATGCTCAGGAGCACGATCTCCGCGGTGCGGTTCTTGAGCTTCTTGCGGGTGAGGACGGTGAGGATCGCGTCCCGGTAGAGGTTGAGGCCCTCGAGGAGGAGGAGCGGGAAGAACAGGTAGCCCTGACGCTTGGTGAACTCGTGCGCGAGCCCGGTGCGGGCCTGCGCCTGCTCCGGGGTGAAGGCGACGACCGGGTCGAAGATGTCCGGGTCCTTGCCCTTGGTGTTCGGGTTCGCGTGGTGGCGGTTGTGCTTCTGCGTCCACCAGCCGATCGACAGGCCGACGATGAGGTTGCCCGTGATGAGGCCGTACCAGTCGCTGACCTTGTGCGAGGTGAAGATCTGCTTGTGCACCGCCTCGTGGCCGAGGAACGACATCTGCGTGAAGACGATGCCGAGCGCGGCGGCGATGAGGAGCTGGAACCACGAGTCGCCGAGCAGGACGAAGCCGGCGATGCAGCCGCCGAGGGCCGCCATGAGCACGGTCGTCATGACCCAGTAGAAGACCGGGGTCTTCTCCATGAGGCCGGCATCGAGCACGAGCCGCTTGAGGGCGGCGAAGTCGCTCGTCGCGGTGCGGGACCGGGCGCCCGCCGGGCGGGGCCGCGGTGCTGTCGCTGTGGGGGAGTCGGCGACGGTGGCCGCTGCGGTGGTGGGTGTCATGGTGAATCCTCGAGACGTCGGTGCGTGGGGCTGCCCGGGTTCACATGAGAAGCGTGGTGCGAAGCGATCCAAGTACGTTCAGGCGACGATATGACCCACGTTACAGTGCCGCGCCGGGGCGAGGACACCGTGATCTCACGAAACTGCGGATATGCACGGATTTCACATCTGGTGGCTACCAGGATCCTTGCCGGAATCGGGGCCCGGTCGCAACGCTACCGGGCGGGTCACCGCCGAGGTGCGCCAGGCGCCTCGGGCCCGGGCTCCTCCACCGGCACCGCCCGCCAGATCGCCCAGGCGAGTGCGATGCCGAGGAGTTCGGCCGCCCAGTCGCCGAACTCACCGGCGCGACGCGGCACGCCGAACGCCTGGATCACCTCGCTCGCCCCGCCGTACAGCGCGGCGATCAGCAGCGTCCAGCCGACCGGGGAGCCGAGGAGGAGCAGTGGGGTGACGAGGGCGGCGAACATCCCGAAGTGCCCGAGTTTGTCGAGTCCGGGGAGCGCGCCGGGCTCACCGCTGCCCGGGCTGTAGAGCGCGAGGAGGTGGATGAGGAAGGCGAGCGCGAACCAGATGCGCAGCACCCAGGTGCCCGCCGACGCCCGATAGTCCACCTGCTCCCCCTCCGTGGCCGGCCCGTGTCCGCTCATGCCGGCGGATGGTCCAGACTACCGGCCTGCTCGGGCACGGCAGAGCCCCGCCGTCCCTGCGGACGACGGGGCTCCGGTGCGCTCGTGCGGGCCTTACTTCTTGAAGGCGTCCTTGACCTTCTCGCCGGCCTGCTTGAGGTTCGCGCCCGATTCCTGCGCGTGCCCCTCGTTCTTCAGCGACTGGTCGTCGGAGGCGTCGCCGACTCCGGCCTTGGTCTTGCCGGCCATCTCGTCGGCCTTGTTGGAGATCTTGTCACCGAGTCCCATATGAGCTCCTTCGGTCGTCGGACCGACCCTCCTGGTCGACCCTGCACCTCGACCCTATGCACGAAACCTCAAGATCAGTTGTGAGAAAGAAGTGCCCCTGGCACGCGCGCTCCGTGGACGGGTCTGCACAGCGTCGGCGGCACTGAGTAGGCTGGGTTCGACTGCTGGAACCGCCCTGCTCACCCCACGAGCCCGCACACCCGAAGGAGTCCCGATGAGCGAGACCGTCGACATCGCCCAGCTGCAGGAGTGGATCGGCCGCTCCCAGAGCCTCGAGGACCTCGCCACCCCGGCCAAGTCCGCCGGGCTGCGCGCCACCCTCGACTACGACTCCGACCCCTGGGGCGGTCGGCTGTTCCCGGTCGGCTACTGGCTCCACTTCACCCCGGATGCCCCGCAGCACGAGCTCGCCGCGGACGGCCACCCGCACAAGGGCGGGTTCCTCCCGCCGATCCCGTTCCCGAGGCGCATGTGGGCCGGCTCCGACGTCACCTTCCACCGGCCGATCGCGGTGGGGGACCCGCTGCGCGAGGTCCAGACCATCAAGAACGTCGTCCACAAGTCGGGGCGCTCCGGCGACCTGGTGTTCCTCACCGTCGACCACGAGATCTTCGCCGCCGGCGAGCTCGCGGTCACCGACGTGCAGACGATCGTCTACCGGGAGGCCGCCCCCGCCCAGCGGGCTCCCGAGCAGTCGGCGGCCGAGCGCGCCGCGCTCGCGCCGGCCGACACCTCGGACTGGGACTACTCCTATGTGGTGCGCCCCACCGAGACCCAGCTGTTCCGCTATTCGGCGCTGACCTTCAACGCCCACCGCATCCACTACGACCGGGACTATTGCCTGAACGAGGAGGGCTACCCGGGCCTGGTGGTCCACGGCCCGCTGTCGGCGACCCTCATGGTCGACGCTTTCATGCGCAACCACCCGGGCGTAGAGCTCAAGACCTTCGCGTTCCAGGCGCGCAAGCCGATCTTCGACAACACCCCCGTCGCCTACGTCGGTCGCGAGACCGGCGAGGGCACCTACGAGGTCGGCGCGGTCGATCCCGAGGGAACGGTCTGCCTCAAGGGCACGATCACGGTCTGAAACACGGCGTTCACGTGATCGGCGTCACAGATTGCTATGGTCGAGGCGTCAATCCGTTCCCCACTGTGATCTGAATTCGAGGAGCTGCCGATGGTAGTCGCCCAGGCCAATTCGACTGACATCGGCATCATCGCCAATGCGCCGCTCCTGTGGGTGCTGGCCGCGGCCGTGTTCGCCGTCATCCTGATCCAGTCCGCGATCTACATGCTGGCGGTCAAACGCAACGCTCAGGCGGCGGACATGAGCCAGGCGGAGGTCAACGCCTCCTTCCGGGCCGGCGGCGTCGCCGCAATCGGACCGTCACTGGCCGTCGTGCTGGTCTCCGTGGCACTGCTCCCGCTGTTCGGGACCCCGCCCGTGCTCGTCCGGATCGGACTCATCGGTTCCGCTGCCACCGAGACCGCCTCGGCCTCCCTGGCAGCAGGAACGATGGGGGCCGAACTCGGCGGGGAGGGCTACACCCAGGCCGTGTTCGTCGTCGCACTCATGGCGATGAGCCTGTCGGGGGCGATGTGGCAGATCAGCACGCTCGTGCTCACCCCGCTGCTCGGCAAGGGGAGCGACGCGCTCTCCCGGGTCAATCCTGCGCTCATGTCGATCGTGCCCGCAGCGGCTCTGCTCGCAGCCTTCGCGGCTCTGACGATCACGGAGATCCCCAAATCCCTTGCGCACATCGCGGCAGTGGTCGCCTCCGCCATCGTCATGGCGATCTGCCTGGTGCTCGCGCGCGTCCTGTCCCAGGCCTGGTTGCGGGAATGGGCGCTGGGAATCGCAATCGTCGGTGGTCTGATCGCCGCCTACGCCGTCCACCACGCCGGTTTCGGCGCTGCGTGAGCATCGAGTAAGGAGAACCATCATGACGACTGCCGCCCCGGATCTCGAAGCGCTGCATCGCAACTACTCCAAGACGACCTATCTGTGGGGCAATGTCACGATGGTGGCCTGCCTTCTGCTGGCCACCGCAGTGCCGTTCTATCTCTATTTCTCGACCGACCTCGGTATCGAGGTGTCGCATATCGTCACCGCCTTCATCGCGGTGGCCGCCGTCTACGGCGTGTTCTGGGTGGTCGAACCCGTGACGTACTTCCCCATCCTCGGTCCTGCCGGGATGTACCAGGCGTTCATGATCGGCAACATCTCCAACAAGCTCGTGCCGTCGGCGATCGTCGCCCAGTCGACCATCGGAGCCGAACCGGGAACTCGAAAGGCCTCGTACTCAGCGACCGCCGCGATCTGCGGTGCCGCCGTGGTGCATGTGCTCTCCATGCTCGTGCTCGTCGGCCTGCTCGGCACCTGGCTGGTCTCGATCACCCCGGAGCCGATCACCGAGGTCGCGCGGCTGTACATCCTGCCCGCGATCCTCGGCGGCGTCACCGTCCAGCTCATCGCGACGCTCAACCAGGTGCGTGCGACGATCATCGCTCTCGTCGTCTCGGCCGTGGTGGTCCTGCTCATCGTGCCGTTCAGCCCACCGCTCGTGAAGTCCTTCGCCACGGCCATCGCAGTCATCGCCACGATCGTCATCACCTGGTACGCGCGGGACCGCAAGGTCCGCAGCAGCTCCGACACCGCTCATATCAACTGACACGACTCACCCGATACGCTGGCCACACGCCGACTCCAAGGAGACCCCATGGCACTCGATACCACCTTCCGCTCCGCGCTCGACGCCGAGATCCCGGCGCTCGTGGAGATGTATCAGCACTTCCACCGGCACCCGGAGCTCTCGATGCAGGAGCACCGCACGGCCGACACCATCGAGGAGCACCTGCGCTCGTACGGCCTCGAGCCGTTCCGCTGCGGCGGGACCGGGGTCGTCGCCGTGATCGAGAACGGCGAAGGGCCCGTCGTCGCCTTCCGCGCCGACACCGACGGCCTCCCGATCGCCGAGCAGACCGGGCTGCCCTACTCATCGGAGGCGACGGGAACCCTGCCGGGCGGCACCGAGACCCCGGTCATGCACGGCTGCGGCCACGACACCCACATCACCTCCGGCCTGGGTGCTGCGAAGCTCCTGACCGAGCACCGGGACCGCTGGTCCGGCACCGCGATCATGATCTTCCAGCCGGGCGAGGAGACGAGCGCGGGTGCTGCGGCGATGCTCGAGGACGGGATCTGGGACCGGGTGCCCCGCCCGGACGCGATCTACGGTCAGCATGTGTGGCCCGGCGTGGCCGGCACCGTGAACATCACCTCGGGCACGGCGATGGCGATGGCCGACTCCCTCGAGGTCATCGTCCACGGGCAGCAGGCGCACGGCTCGCAGCCGGAGAACGCGGTCGATCCGATCGTGCTCGGAGCCTTCATGATCACCCGCCTGCAGACGATCGTGTCCCGGGAGATCTCCGGACGGGACTCCGCGGTGCTCACGATCGGCGTGTTCAACGGCGGGCTCAAGGAGAACATCATCCCGAGCAGCGCCCGCTTCACCATCAACATCCGCACCTACGACGAGGCGGTGCGGGAGATCGTGCTGACCGCCGTCGAGCGCATCGTCACCGCCGAGGCGCAGGCTTCCGGGGCGCCTGCCCCGGAGATCCGCCCGATGTACGGCTTCCCGCCCGTGGTAAACGACCCGGACCTCACCGCATCGCTCATCCGCGCGCTCGGGGACGAGCTCGGCGAGGGCGCCGTCAACGTCACTCCGCCGGTCACCGGCTCGGAGGATTTCGGACGGTTCGGCGACGCGATCGGCGTGCCCTACGTGTTCTGGTTCTTCGGCGGCTATTCGCAGGCGAAGGTCGACGACCCCGAGGAGGTGCTGAGCAATCACTCACCGTTCTTCGGTCCCGACGAGGTCGAGACCACGCTCGGCACGGGGGTGCGCGCGGCTCTCACCGCACTCCTCGGGCACCTCGGCTCCCGCTGAGGCGCCCCGGCTCCACTCGCGAACGATCACCCCGCTCAGAAGGAAGGCGCACAATGACCAGTGAGCTCACCTGGCTGTCCACCCGAGAACTCGCCCACCTCATCGGCACCGGTGAGCTCAGCGCCGTCGACGCCGCCGACGACCATCTCGAGCGGATCGCCGAGGTGAACCCCACCATCAACGCCGTCGTCACCCTCGACGCCGAGGCCGCGCTCGCCCGGGCGGTGGAGGCCGACCGCGCCTATGCCGCCGGTGAGCGGCTGCCGCTGCTCCACGGGGTGCCGATGACGCACAAGGACACGCACAGCACGGAGGGGATGCGCACGACCTTCGGCTCGCCGGTGTTCGCCGACAACGTGCCGGACGCCGACTCGCTCGTCATCGCCCGGCTCCGGGCCGCGGGGGTGAACACCACGGGCAAGACCAACGTCCCGGAGTTCGCCGCAGGCTCCCACACCTTCAACCCGCTGTTCGGCACGACGGTCAACCCCTACGACCCGTCCCGGTCGGCGGCCGGTTCCTCCGGTGGCGTGGGCGCGGTGATCGCCGCCGGCATCCAGGCCTCGGGAGACGGCTCCGACATGGGCGGATCGCTGCGGATCCCCGGGTCGTTCAACAACGTCGTCGGTCTGCGCCCGACGAACGGGCGGCTCCCGCACGTGCCACCGCAGGACCCATGGTCCTGGCTCTCGCAATCGGGCTTCATGGCGCGCACCGTGGGCGACGTCGCGCTCCTCATGCAGGCCGCGTGCGGGCCCGACCCGCGCGGACCCGGATCGATCGACGAGCCCGGAACGGTGTTCGACCTGCCCGAGTTCCGGCTGGGTGCCCGGTACGAGCCCGACCTCGACGGACTCCGGGTGGGCTTCGCCCCCGATTTCGCGGGGCGCGTCAGGGTCGAGTCGGCAGTGCTCGACATCGTGCGAGCCGCGGGCCCGGTGTTCGAGGAGCTCGGGGCGCAGATGAGCGAGGAGTGCATCCGGCTCGACGACGCCGACGAGGTGTTCGACACCCAGCGGGCCTACGACTTCGCGCTGAACTGGGGCGAACTCGTGCGGTCCCGGCGCGCGGACATCAAGGAGGCCGTGGTGTGGAACACCGAGCGCGGGCTCGCGCTCACCGCGGACGAGATCATCTCAAAGGACCGGGCGCGCGCCCGGCTGCGGGAAGCCGTGGCGGAGTACTTCACCGAGCACGACGTCCTCGTCACCACGATGGCGCAGGTGCTGCCCTTCGACGCGGGGATCGAGTACCCCACCGAGATCGAGGGGGTGCCCTTCGAGACCTACCTCGACTGGATGCGCTCGGCGACCCTGATCTCCGCCACCGGGTGCCCGGCGATCTCCGTGCCGGCAGGCTTCACCGCCTCCGGGCTGCCGGTCGGCATCCAGATCGTCGCCGCCCCCGGCCGGGACGTCGACCTGCTGCGCGTCGCACACGCCTTCGAGACCGCGACCGGCCACCACCTGCGCCACCCGGAGATCTGAGGGTGCGCTGAGCCGGCGGGGGATGCCGCCGGCGATCTCGGACTGCCCGGCATCGGTCGTGCCGTCCCACGGAGTGACGCGGGGGTGACCGCTCCGGGCTAGACCGTCGCCGCAGCCCGGTCGTACGCGGCCACGAGGGCGTCATCGTCGGTGAGGGCGTCCCGGATGAGCTGCCACGGCACGACATCGAAGCCCTCCGCGCCGCCGTCGGCATCGCCGCCGGCGAACCGGACGAACGGCTGGCCCGAACGGGGGTCGTCGGCAGGGACCTCGGCCGCGAATCGCCACGTGCCGAACCCTGCCCGCCGGATCACCTCGCCGACGTAGCGCACCGCACCGGCCAGGTAGGCCTGCTCGTCCTGGCCGGTCATCGCCTCCGCATCGGAGTAGCGCTCCCGCAGGTCCGCTGTGAGGCGCTCGAGCGCTGCACGGCCGTACGCCCAGGCCTCCATCCCGCCGCCCTGCTCGTGGATCCACGCGGCGATGACCGGCTCGACCCCGCCGAGGAAGGCGTCGAGGTGGTCCTGCTCCGCTTGCGAGGGGCGCTCCCCGCCGGCCGAGAGGTCGATGCCCGTGCTCGAGCGGTTCGGCGTGCCCTGCTCGCCGAACTCCGCGAGCGCGTTCGCCAGTGCGGTGACGAAGGTGTCGCCGCGGCGCTCCTGCACCGCGGTCATGAGGAGTCCGACGAGGGAGATCGGGGTTCCGGCGGCCTCCCCGGCCGGCGAGTCCGGTCGGATGAAGGGCATCCCATGGCCGGTCCCACCGTCCGGGTCGATGTCCCAGGTGCCGCCCACCGTGCGGAGCAGGGTCTCGCCGACGTAGCGGACCAGCCCTTCGGAGAACGGCTGATTCTCCGCGGCAGCGACGGCCGCCGGGGAGGGCAGGCGGGTGAGCGCGAACGCCTCGACCCACGGCAGGGAGGCCGGGGAGAAGTCCTTGCGGAACTCCCTCTCCTCGTCGTCCTCGCCGACGGTGATCGCGCGCGGCAGAACGGCCTCGACGAACGAGCCCAGCTTGACGGGCATGTTGGACAGGAAGGCGCGGAACTCGGCGCGCTTCGCCTCGGCGTCGGCCGTGCTGGGCGCGGCGCCTCCGGCCGCCTCGCTCGTGTCGGGCGTGCTCACAGTCGCAGGGTCCTGCGCTGCGGTGTCCTGGACCGCAGGGTCCTGGGCGGTGGGGTTCGGGTCGGTGGGGTTCGCGTCGGTCATGCCCACCACCCTAGTGGCCAAAAGCCCGTCCGGGGCCTGGCGGGGGAGCACACTCAGGGGAGTATGCGCAGCCGAATTCGCTCAGGGGAGCGCGGGCAGTGCGAGTGCTCAGTCGAAGACGACGAACGCCCGGAGGATCCGGAAGGTCGGCTGCGGGTCGATGATCAGCGGGCCGGTGCCGGGCCACTCCGGGATCGCTTTCACCGAGGCCTCCTTGACGACCACCGCGAGGAGCTCGACGAGAGCGGCCGCCGGGATCGTCGTGCGACCGCCCAGCCGGTCGAGCACTGTATCGATGACCGCGGCGAACTGCCGGAAATAGGCGGCGAGCAGCTCCTCGTACTTGTCGAGCGGCTCGGGGACGCGCAGGGCGTGGAGGTGGATCTCGCGTTCGGCGAGCACCCAGTCGACCGATTCCGGGTATTCGATGAAGAAGCGTTCCAGAGCGAGCTCCATGAGGCGCTGCGGGTCCGCGGTGCCGATCGAATCGGCGACCTCGTCGAGACCGGACTCGGCGGCCTCGTTCACGCGGTCCATGGCACGCTTGATCCCGGAGTCGCACACGGCGAGGACGAGCGCGTCACGGGAGGCGAAATTCGAGTAGAAGGCGCCGCGCGTCATCCCGGCGGCCTCGGCGAACTCCTCGATCGAGGTGCCCGCGACGCCCTTGGCGGCGAGCAACGGGATCGCGGCCTCGATGAGCTTGGTCCGCGTGCGCAGCCGACGCGGTGAGATCGACTCGGCGGCGGGTGCCGGGGCAGCTGCCGCCGCAACGACGGACGAGCCGTCGCCGGGGGGCTGCGCGGACTGTGCTGCGGGGGCGGCCTCGCAGCGGTCCACGGTGTTCATCGATTCCTCACGTCCTTGTTGCTCGGTCCATTTGCCATCCGGCCTCCGGCCCAGAATAATACACAACTGTATCCAATACATTTCCGTATCGAGAGTGGTGTCGTGTCCTCTTTTCTCTACGAACTCGGGCGGGCCGCGTTCCGGCGCCGGAAGACCGTCGCCGCGATCTGGGTGGCCCTGCTCGTCGTGCTCGGCGGCCTCGCCGGCCTGCTCGCCGGTGACTTCGACGACGACTTCACCCTGCCCGGCTCAGAGTCGCAGCAGGCACTCGACTCGCTCGCCCTCACCTTCCCCGAGGTCAGCGGCACCGCCGCGCAGGTGGTCGTCGTCGCCGCCGAAGGGGACGACATCACCGCCGAGCCCTACCGCAGCGCCCTCGAGGACTTCGCCGACGACCTCGGCGAACTCGACTCCGTCAACTCAGCGACCTCGCCGTTCATGGACGGAATCGAGGGCGTGATCTCCGACGACGACCGGGCCGCGCTCGTCAACATCCAGTACGACGGCGCGGTCGCCGAGCTCGGCGACCCGGTCAAGGACGCCCTCGCCGAGGCCACCGACGCCCTCGTCGCGGACCTGCCCGAGGGCACCCAGGCCTCCCCGGGCGGTGAGCTGTTCGGCGTCACCGGGGTGCACCTGTCCTGGGTCGAGGCCGTCGGCGTCGTCGTCGCCTTCGTCGTCCTCCTCTTCACCCTCGGCTCGCTGCGGGCCGCCGGCATGCCTCTCGTCACCGCGATCCTCGGTGTCGCGATCGGCATGGTCCTCATCGTGCTCGCCACCGGCTTCTTCGTGGTGAACTCGACGACCCCGATGCTCGCCCTCATGCTCGGCCTCGCCGTCGGCATCGACTACGCGCTCTTCATCATCTACCGGGCCCGCGACCTCATGGCAGACGGGCACTCCGCGGAGGAGGCCGCCGCCCGGGCGACGGCCACCTCGGGCTCGGCCGTCGTGTTCGCCGGCACCACGGTGATCATCGCGCTCGTCGGCCTCAGCGTCGCCGGCATCCCCTTCCTCACCGTGATGGGCGTGGCCGCAGCGATCACCGTCGCGATCGCCGTCTTCATCGCCGTCACCCTGGTCCCGGCCCTGCTCGGCTTCGGCGGGGAGAAGCTGCGGCCCAAGCCCCGGAAGGCGCGCCGCGACGGCACCGAGAAGCCGCGCCTCGACCGGCGGCTGTTCGGCGCCTGGGAGACCGTCGCGACGAAGGTCCCGGCGCTCACCGTCGTCATCATCATCGTCGGCCTGGGCCTCTTCGCGATTCCCGCCCAGCGCCTCGAGCTCGCCCTGCCGGGCAACGGCGGGGCGGAGGCCGGGACGCCCGCGAAGGAGAGCTACGACCTCATCGAGGAGAACTTCGGGCCCGGCTTCAACGGCCCGCTCGTCATGACGGCCGGCATCATCTCCTCCACCGACCCGCTCGGCGACATGGAGTCCCTGGCCGAGGACATCGAGGCCGTCGACGGCGTCCACTCCGTCGTCATGGCCACCCCCAACCGGACCGCCGACACCGGGATCGTGCAGATCATCCCCGAGTTCGCGCCCGACGACCACCGCACCAACCAGGTCGTCGAGGACCTCCGGGGTCTCGCCCCGCAGATCGAGGACGACTACGGCTTCGACACCGCGGTCACCGGCTACACGGCCGTCGCGATCGACGTGTCCGACCAGCTCGGCAAGGCTCTGCTGCCCTTCGGCATCTTCGTCGTCGGCCTCTCCGTCATCCTGCTGACCATGGTGTTCCGCTCGATCTGGGTGCCGATCAAGGCGACCGTGGGCTACCTGCTCAGCGTCGTCACCGCGTTCGGCGTCGTCGTCCTCGTGTTCCACGACGGCTGGCTGTCGTCGATCATGGGCGTCGCGCAGACCGGACCGGTCATCAGCTTCCTCCCGATCATCCTCATGGGCATCCTGTTCGGCCTCGCGATGGACTACGAGCTGTTCCTCGTCTCCGGCATGCGCGAGGCCTACGTCCACGGCGCGGGCGCACGTGAGGCGGTCCGCAAGGGCTTCCTCGGCTCGGCGAGCGTCGTCACCGCGGCCGCGGTCATCATGATCTCGGTGTTCGGCGCCTTCGTGCCCGTGGGCGAGGCGATCATCAAGTCGATCGCGCTCGCGCTCGCCGTGGGCGTGTTCGTCGACGCGTTCATCGTCCGCATGACCCTCGTGCCCGCCGTCATGGCGCTCCTCGGGGACCGTGCGTGGTGGCTGCCGAAGTGGCTCGAGCGGATCATGCCCCACTTCGACGTCGAGGGCGAAGGGCTCTTCCACCAGGTGGCGCTGCGCGACTGGCCGCAGCCGGACTCCCCGTACCGCGTGTACGGCGAAGGGCTCGGCCTCGACGCTGCCGGTGCCGGCTCCGACCCGCTGTTCGACGGCGTCGACGTCGCGCTCCTGCCCGGCGAGGTGCTCGTCGCCACCGGTCGCGGGTCCGGCCACCTGCTCCTCGCACTGTCCGGCCGGCTGCCGCTCGACCGCGGCGAGCTCAAGATCGGCCGGGAGGTCATGCCCGAGCAGGCCGGCCGCGTCCGCTCCCGCACCCCGCTCGTCGTCGTGAGCGCCGCCGACCCCGCGCTCACCGCCGGTCCGGCCCGCCTGCGCGCACTCGCCCAGGACCCGCCCGCGCTGCTCGTCGTCGATCGCGCCGACCAGCCCGCGGACCCGGAGTCCGCGCGCCTCGTCACCGCGCTCGTCGCCGCAGCGGTGGACGCCGGCTCCGCCGTCGTGCTCGCGGTCAGCCACCCGCAGGCGGACTGGATGGTCCCGGCACGCACCTCGTACACCTTCCTCGACCTCGACGACCACCGCCGCGCCCCGGACTCCGCGCCCGGCGCGTCGGCCGGCCGCGGAGGATCCGGACCGGCCGGCGGCCGCCCCGCCGGCCCCGACGCCCCCGGGCCGGCAGACGGCTCCCGGGGCGACACCGACCACGCGCAACTCATCGGAGGAACCCGCTGATGGCACTGTTCGAACGCGCCGACACCGGCCGTCCCGTCACCTGGCTCTCGATCCTGGGACTCATCCTCGTCCCGGTGATCATCGCCGCCGGGTTCGTGTTCGCCGCCTGGCAGGCGAACGACCGGCTCGACTCCGTGCGCGCCGCTGTCGTCAACAACGACGAGGGCGCCGAGGTCGACGGCCAGACCGTGCCGCTCGGCCGACAGCTGTCCGCCGGGCTCGTCGACTCCGAGGAGGACAACCTCGACTGGGTGCTGTCCGACGACGCGGACGCCGCCGATGGCCTGGCCAGCGGCGAGTACGCCGCCGTCATCACGATCCCCGAGGGGTTCTCCCGCGCCGTGATGTCGAGCGGCGAGGACGACCCGCTGCTCGCCCGCCAGGCGACCATCGACGTCACCTCCTCCCAGGTGTCCCCGCTCGCCGACGCGACGATCGGGCAGGCGATCGCCGAGGTCGCCCGGACCCAGTTCAACACCGGCTTCACCTCCCAGTACCTCGACAAGATCTACCTGGGCTTCAACGACATAGGCGAGCAGTTCCGCGAGGTCGCCGACGCCGCCGGCGAGATCGCCGACGGCACCGAGCATCTCTCCGAGGGCACCGGGGACGCCGCCGAGGGCGCGACCGCGTTCGCCGACGGCGCCGAGCAGCTCGACGCCGGCTCTGGCCCGCTGGTCGAAGGGGCGAACGGGATCGCCGACGGCGCGGGCGGCCTCGCCACCGGAGCACGTGAGCTGTCCGGCGGTGCGAACGAGCTCGCCGACGGCACCGAAGAGCTCGCCGGGGGCGCCGGCGAGCTCGCCGATGGCGCTGATGAGCTGTCCGACGGGCTCGGCCAGATGCGGGATCAGACCGCGGACCTGCCGGATCAGACCCGGCAGCTCGCCGACGGCGCCTCCCAGCTGTCCGAGGGCGTCGACGAGTACACCGGCGGCATCGATGAGCTCGTCCGCCAGCTCGGCGAGTTCGACACCGGTGGTGAGGACGGGTCGATCGAGGACCTCACGGACGGCCTCAACGAGCTCTCCGACGGCTCCTCGCAGCTCGCCGACGGAGTCGCCGGGATCAACGACGGACTCGGGGAGTACCAGCAGGGCCTCGACGACCAGGCGGCGGCCGCCGGGAACCTCGCCGGCTCCGCGACGAGTCTCGACGACCTCGTCGCCGCCGGTCTCATGACCGAATCCGAGGCGCAGGCCACCCGCGCCCAGCTGTGCCCCAAGGGCACAGCGCCTGAGGTGTGCGCCGGGACGGAGCGCGCCTTCGTCACCGGTCTGCTCTCCGGCACCGCCGGCGCGCTCGAGGGCGCTTCGGCGGGACTCGATCAGCAGGACCCGCGGACCGGGCAGTCGATCAACTCCGGGCTCGACGAGCTCGAGGACGGGGCCTCCCAGCTCGACGACGGGGTGCAGGAGCTCGCCTCCGGACTCGGCGCCGCGCTCACCGGGCTCGTCGAGGGCCTCGCCGAGTTCACCGACCGCTCCGATGAGCTCCTCGACGGCTCCCGGCAGCTCCGCGAGGGCGCCTCGGGCCTGGCCGACGGCACCGACCAGCTCGCCGACGGCATGGGGGACCTGAGCGACGGGATCGGCGCCTCGGCCGACGGCGCCTCCCAGCTCGCCGACGGCACCGACCAGCTGGCCGACGGCACGGGTGAGCTCGCCTCGGGCGCCCGGCAGCTGGCCGACGGCACCGGTCAGCTCGCCGACGGCGCCGACGAGCTGTCCGCCGGGGCCGGGGAGTTCACCACCGGGCTCAGCGCCTACACCGACGGGGTGGGCCAGCTGTCCACCGGAGCCGGCGACCTGGCGACCGGTCTGACGGAGCTCGACGAGGGCACCGGCGAGCTCGCCGAGGGCACCCGCCAGCTCGCCGACGGCCTCGACGAGGGCAAGGACCAGATCCCGTCCTACACCGCGCCCGAGCGCGATGCGCTCGCCGAAGCGGTGTCCGAGCCGGTCGCCGCCGACGACGGGCTGCTGGGCTCGATCTCGCAGGCCTCGACGATCGCGCTGCTGCTCGTCATGGCGCTGTGGCTGGGTGCGCTCATCACCTACACCGTCGTGCGCGCCGTGTCGGCGACCGCCGTGACCTCCCCGAAGCCGTCGTGGGCGATCATGGCCCGGGGCCTGCTGCCGGGGCTGCTCGTGGCGGTCATCCAGGCGGTGATCCTCACGTTCGTCGGGCAGATCGTGCTCGAGCTCCACTTCTTCGATCTCACCGCGCTGCTCGTGCTCGCGATGTTCGCCGGGATCGTATTCATGGTGGTGAACTACGCGCTCGTCGCCTGGTTCGGCGGGGTCGGTCGCTTCGTGTCGGTGGCGCTCGTCGTGCTCGCCGTCGCCGGCCGGGCGCTCGGTGCGACGCCGGACTTCTTCCAGGCCGTGGCACCGTTCCTGCCGCTCACCCCGGCCTTCGACGGGGTCACCGCGATCGCCACCGGAGCGCCGGGCCTGGGGGCGGCGTGGGCCGGACTGTTCGGCTGGTTCGTCATCGGCACCGGCGCGGCGATCATCGCGGTGGCCCGGAAGCGGACGCTCACGGCCGGCCAGGCCTCCCGCCTCGTCCCCGCCTGACACCTCGATATCCGAAGGTTCCTGAGAGCGGAACCTTCGGATATCGAGGTCTCACGCGGTCGTGACCGGGAGTGACAGTGCTCAGAGCGATCGTCTCCGGGACATCAGTGCTCGGGGCGGCAGTGCCCGCGTCATCGACCTGCCATCTGTGCTCGACGCGTTCGTCGACCTACCATCTGTGCTCCGATACGACCCGGATTATCGAGCACAAGTGGCAGGTCGATGGTCAGACCGAGCAGAAGTGGCAGTTCGAGCGGTAACGGCAGGTCGACGACTGCGAAGAGCCTCAGATGCTGCAGTTCTGCAGTTCTGCAATGATGCTCAGATGCGGCCGGGCTGCTCAGGCGCAGCCCCGCTCCCGCAGGCCCCCGACCGGTCTGGCGCCGTGCGCCTCAGCTGCGGGCGGACGCGAGGACATCCTCGGCGATCCGGTGGGCGTCGACGAGCGACTGCGCCCGCCGTCCCGGGTTCGCCGCGATCGCCAGCCCCAGCTGCACGGCCGAGAGCTGGATCGACAGGCAGTACCGGTGCGGGTGCACCCGACCGTGCTCATCGACGGTGCGGTGGGAGGGCCCTGCGACGGCGATGCCGCTGAGCGGCTGCACCCGTCCGCTGGAATCCTCGTGCGTCGCCACCGCCAGCTGACCGCGCTCGAGCATCCCGGAGATCAGCGGGTCGGCGGCGTAGCGCACCTGGTTGGCCGGCGAGGCGGCATCGACCAGAGCGGAGGCCGTCACCGGGGCGTCGACGGCCGGCGAGACGGCGCGGAAGACCGCCTGCTCGTCCGCGCGCGAGGTGGTGATCCGCACCTCGGGCCCGACGAATTCGACGAGCCCGGCTTCGGTGAGCGCGATGAGCTCCGCGTAGCGCTGCGGCGGCGGGCCATCGCAGATGCCGGACACGAAGTCCTCGAACCAGCCGCGCACCTCCGCGACGAAGCTCTCCTGTGCGATCCGGCCGGCGGCGACGAGCTCCTTGAGATAGGCGCGCGCGGCCCACAGCACGGCGAACAGTGCCTTCTCCGGGGAGCGCTCGGGGCCGAGGTGCGCTGCGGCGAGGTCTGCCCGCAGGAAGTCGAGCATCCACTCGGTGAGGGAGCCGTGCCCGCCCGAGCGGGAGGCGAACCGCGCGCCCTCGAGGGGACGGAGCAGCTCGTGGAGGTCGAGGGCGCGGGACGGATCGGCGAGGACCTCGCGCTCGATCGCCGACCAGGCCGGTGACGCATTCGTCAGGCGGCCGGGGCGGTGATCGGATTCGCGGACCTCGGCGGCGGCGCGGCGGCTCAGATGCCGGTCGACGCCCTCGGCGAGCGCCTCGGTGACGCGGCCGGGGTCGGTGGCGAACGCCTGCGGCTCGGAGCGCGCGAGCGCGGAGTACCAGGCGTGGCGGAGGTCGGCGAGGATGAGCGGCCACAGCTGGTCGTTGAAGAGCAGCGCCTCCTCAGGGCCGGCCAGGCGTGCGACGTTCTCCGGGGTGAAGGCGCGCAGCCGGTGGTCGGCGAGCGGATGGGCCGGGGTGATCGGCTTGCTCCGGTAGGGCACCCCGCGGCGCGAGGACGGGACGAGGATCGGTTCGCGGCCGCTGGGGATGTAGACGAGTGCGCCGGGTGCCGCGCCGGAGCCCGAGGCGTCGTTCCCGTCATTCCCGTTATCCTCGGTATCCCCGGCATCGCCGGCGCCCGTGCTCCCGGCGCGGGCCGGCTCCCGCGGTTCGAACCGGCCGCCGCGGCCGACGGTGAGCATCGTCTGCAGGTCGAAGTAGTTGAGTCCGAAGCCGCGGAAGATCACACGCTCACCGGGAGCCAGGCGGTCGACGGGCGCCTCGGCGGGCAGACCCGGGGGAAGGTAGGTCAGGCGGCCCGAGCGCGCGAACCGGGCGAAGGCGGCACGCTCGTCGGTGAGCTCGGAGGGGATGTGGCCGACGGCCAGGACCACGGCGTCGGCGGCGATCGTGGTGGTGTCGGTCAGGCGCACGAGCTGGGTCCGATCGCGCACCTCGGCGCCGGCCGGATCGATCCCCGCGGGCTCGACGATCGCGGTGGCCCGCTGCGGGTGGTGGATCGTGGTGACATGGGCCGGGGCGGAGGTGCGGATGTGCTCGTAGGACCACTCGAGGTACTCGCCGTAGAGCGCCCGGGAGCCGAAGGTGCTCGCCGGGTCGGCCGTCCCGCCGCGCTCGCGGTACCACGTGCCCATGTCCGGACCGGTGGAGTCCGGCGACACCCGGCAGCTCGGGTCGGGGAACACGGTCTGCTCGCCTATCGTCGTGTTCATCAGCAGGTTCGGTTCCTGGTCGGTGCGCCACACGATGCCGGGTCCCGGAGGGAACGGGTCGACGAGGTGGATCTCGAGGGGGCGCTGCGCGAGCGCCTCGGGGCCCTTCGCCGAGGCGAGAGCGACGAGCCGCTCGTACACGCTCAGGCCGCGCGGCCCGGCGCCGATGATCGCGATCCGGTAGGGCGCCTCGTCCGTCACTGACCGGCTCCGGTGCCGGCGCCCGCACCCGTTCCCTGCTCGGTGCCCGCGGGGGCGTCGGGGTTCCCCGGATACCCCGGCCACGGGTCGCCGGGCTCGTAACCCTTCGGGAAGCACTTGCCGGCGGAGTCCTCGACACCGGGGGGCGGCTCCTCGGTGGGTTCAGGGGTCTCCTCCGGCGTCTCCGTCTCCTCCGGCTTCTCCGCCTCCTCCGGCTTCTCCGTCTCCTCCGGAGCCGGTTCAGCGGCATCCTCCTCGGCCTGGCTCGGCTCCTGAGGATCGACCTGATCCTGCACCCATTGGTGGAGGGTGTCGAAATCCGGCTGCGTGGTGTTGACGACGTCGTTGTTGATCTGGGCGGACTTGATCTCCGACTGCTGCATCGCGACCGCCAGCTCGATGAAGGCGTTGACCTGCTCCTGCGGGATGCTCGTGGCGATGTTCTTTCCCGCGCTGCCGGCGAGCCGCGGGTAGGCGACGGCGATCTCCTGCGGGTCGATCTGGGCGATCGTCGTCTTGAGCATGCGCTGCTGGCGGCACATCCGGTCGTAGTTGTCGCTGCCCTCGCGCGAGCGGACGTACCACAGCGCTTGGAACCCGTCGAGCGTCTGCGGGCCGGGAGCGATCCAGTCGAAGACCTCGTTCTTCACACCTGTAGCGAGGCTGGTGCCGCCGCCCATCGGGATCGGGCGTTCGACATCGATCTCGACTCCACCGATCGCATCGATGACGTCCTCGAATCCCTTCATGTCCACCGAGGCCCAGTAGTCGAGCCCGAGCCCGAGCGATCCCTCGACCGCCTGCATGGTCGCGTACATCCCGGGTTCGAGACCTCCGGTGTCGCCCACCTGCTCGGGGTACTCCTCGGCCCAGGTCCACACGGCGTTGATCATGCTCTCCGAGTACCCGAAGGCGTTGAATCCGTCGGGGAAGACCGAGGCGAGCTGCGAACCCTCGGGGAACACGGGCAGTGCCAGGTTGCGCGGGACGGAGATCAGCGTCGTCGCCCCGGTCCTCGTATCGATGGAGGCGACGAGCATGGTGTCGGGGCGGGTGCCCTCGCGGCCTTCACCGGTGTCCCTGCCGATGAGGAAGACATTGATGCGAGGCGTGTCCGCCCACAGCTCGTCCTTGTCGACGACGGCCGCGCCGGTGTTGCCGAACACCTTCGCCACGGTGTCGCTCTGTACGCGGGCGTAGCTCGCTCCGACCACAAGGGGGATCCCCACGCAGAGGACGAGGGAGGTGACGAGGATCGCGCCGAGCGTCTTCTGGCCGGCGCGCAGGGCTCTGCCGCGGCGCTGCTCCCGGTAGGTGCGGAGGATGACGACAAGCCACACGACTGCGGCGACGGCGAGCAGCACCGCGGTGATGTTGAGGAGGTTGGGGCTCGACACGATCCGGCTCGCCGCCCGCAGCGGGCCGCGGTAGATGACGTAGGCGATGAGGGCGAGGATGACGCCGAAGAAGCCGATGAAGAGCCCCCAGCCGAGACGCGAGCTGCGGGCCTGCACGATGCCGAGGCCGGGGATCAGAGTGCCGAGCGCGGTCCAGCCGACGATGTGGGGGAAGCCGTCGCCTCGCCGGTTCGAGCGCCGCGGGCTCGGATTCTCCTCGCGGGCGGCCGCGGCGAGGGACGCGGACAGCGGAGCCGTGCGCGAGGTGCCGCGGGCTCGGGCGGACGCGTCGCCGCGATCCGGTGCTGACCGCGAGGTGTCGCGTGAGTGGGGGGCTGGGGTGCCGGCTGCTCTCGAGGTGCCGGCCGCTCGCGAGGTACCGGCTGCGTCCGCCGCCCGGGCAGCGCGGCGGGGGGAGGCCGCAGCAGCGCCTGCGGCTGCTGCCGCAGGACCTGCCGCACTGCCGGCAACGGCAGCGCCGGAGGCCTGCGCAGTGGCACCTGCAGCGGTTCCAGCGGCAGCTCCGGCGCCGGCTGCAGTGCCGGCAGCTGCGGCCGCGCCGGGACCGGCGGCTCGCTTCGCCTCCGGGCTGCGGGGCCACCTCTTCTTCACCTGGGTGGAGTGGCGCGGGGAGTCGGAACGCCGCTGGGCGTTGGCATGCCGGGTCGCCGGCAGGGGCGGCAGAGTGCTCGGTGCGGTGTCCCGTGACGCCGCAGACGGAGCATCGGACCCGCCGGCAGGGGCGGGGGAGCCCTGCGTCGAGCGGCGGCGCGCCTCGGGCGTGGACGAGCCGGAGAGGGTCGGGCGCCCGGAGGCCTGGGAGTCGCCGCGCAGGCGGGGGCGCTTGGATGCGCGGAACGAGGCGGGAGTCGACGGGTCGCTGTCGGGGCGCTGGTCGGGGCTCCCGGTGTCGTTCTGCGCCAAGTGCGGACTCCTCGTGGGGCTGGATCGCCGCCGGAGAGGCACCCGCGGCGGGCGGGGCTCAGCGGAGCCCGACCCGGCTGGGAACGTGCGACGGTCGACAACAGTGCAATGGTCGAAGCCCGAGTGTACGGCCCGACTCTGTGGGAACAGTGTAATCCCGGTGGGTGCGGGGTGGACGTGCGGGCGCGGTAAGGCGCGGCACCGTCGTGCCCTGCCGCGGTGCGGGAGGTGCGGTCCTGCGTGAGGCAGTGGCTGAGGTGCGGATCGAGGAGCGGTCGGGGCCCGGGAGAAGGCGGGCCGGTCCGTGATCGCTTTGGCGCCTCGGGACCGGGTCGAGTAGTCTTGTGTCGGTCGCGCGCGGCGCGGCAGATGGAGTCGTGGCTGAGCGGCCGAAAGCACCACCCTGCTAAGGTGGAGTCCCTTGAATTGGGGACCGTGGGTTCAAATCCCACCGGCTCCGCGTTTTTCGCAAGACCCCCGAGACTCTCTGGAATCAGAGGATCGCCGGGGGTTTTGAGTATTCATGAGGTGCAACGGCCGCACGGTCTGAGCTCCCCGGCCTCGGCCCAGCGGCTGCGGGGGATGAGCAGCGCGACGACCACGCTGACGATGACGTGCAGGGCCGGCGGTGAGCCACATGCCGGGCCCGTCGGCGGTGGGGCGGCCGAGCGCGAGGTTGATGGCCGAGGCCACATGGAAGCCGCTGTGGATGCCGACCGCGGCCCACGCCGAGCGGCAGGCGATCGCGAGGAGCCCGGCGCTGATCAAGAACCCGAACGGGACCGCGAGGTAGAGCATGCGCTCGAGGACTGTCCGGGTATTCATGTGGGGATGCGGTCAAGCTTCCAGGCTATGGAGCACCTCGGCACCTCGGCGCCGGTGACCCGATCCCGTGACGCACGCCTCATTCCGCGCTAGGATTGTTCAACAATCACGGGCAGCCTTCACCGCCCGACGAGAGGGATGATGATCATGACCGCCATCGATGTGAACTCCGACCTGGGCGAATCCGTCGGCGGCAATCCCGTGAGCGACGACGCCGCGATCATCGAGGTGGTGTCGAGCGCCAACGTCGCCTGCGGCTTCCACTCCGGCGATCCGCACGACATCGCCCGCACCGTCGAGGCGGCCGCCGCACGCGGGGTCGCCGTGGGCGCGCACGTGGGCTACCGCGACATCCCGGGCTTCGGCCGCCGCTTCATCGACATGGATCCCGCCGAGCTCGCCGACGAGGTGCTCTACCAGATCGGCGCCCTCGACGCGCTGGCCCGCTCCAAGGGCACCGCGGTCACCTACGTCAAGCCCCACGGCGCGCTCTACAACACGATCGTCCACCACGAGGAGCAGGCGCAGGCCGTCATCGACGGGATCAAGGCCTTCAACCGTGAGCTCCCCGTGCTGCTGCTGCCCGGTGCCGTCGCGATCGAGAAGGCGGAGCAGGCCGGGCTGCGCGCCGTGCGCGAGGCGTTCGCGGACAGGAACTACGACCCCGACGGCACGCTCGTCTCCCGCCGCGAATCCGACGCCGTGGTCAGCGACCCGGACGCGGTGGCCGCCCGCGTCGTGCAGCTCGCCCGGGAGCGCACGCTCCTCGCCCGCGACGGCAGCACGATCGACATCGACGCGGAGTCCCTGTGCGTGCACGGCGACTCCCCGGGCTCCGTCGAGCTCGCCCGCCGCATCGTCGGCGCCCTGCAGGACGCCGGCATCGAGATCCGCAGCTTCCTATGAGCCCCGCCGGACCGACCCCGCCAGGAGACTCCGACCGGGGCCTGAGCCCCTCCGACCGGGGCCTGAGCCCCTCCGGTCCGGGGCCGAGTCCCGGCACCCACCCGAGCTCGACCGGACCCGGTGGCGCGCTCGCCCTCCACCGGGTCGGAACCCGTGCGGTGCTCGTCGACCTCCCGGACCTCGACACGGTCATGGCCTGGCACGCCGCCCTCACCGCAGACCCGCTGCCTGCACAGCGCGGCATCGTCGCCGCCGCCTCCACCCTGCTCTTCACCGCACACACCCCGGACGCCGCCACCCGGGCCTTCGAGCTCCTGCGCGACTTCGCGTCGGAGACCTCCGCGCAGACAGGCGGCCGGGAGATCACCCTCGACGTCGTCTACGACGGCGAGGACCTCGCCCCGCTCGCCGAGCACCTCGGTCTCAGCCCGGAGGCACTCGTCGAGAAGCATACCGCGGAGACCTGGACGGGTGCCTTCGGCGGCTTCGCGCCGGGCTTCACCTACTGCGTCCCTGCCGCGGGCGGCTGGGACGTGCCCCGCCGAGAGTCCCCGCGCACCGCCGTCCCGCCGGGATCCGTGGCGCTCGCCGGGGAGTTCTCCGCCGTGTACCCGCGGCGCACCCCGGGCGGATGGCAGCTCATCGGCCGCACCGACACCCCGATGTGGGACGAGTCCGCCGACCCTCCCGCTCTCATCGCCCCCGGCGACACCGTGCGCTACCGGGCCGTGCGCCCCACCGCCGAGGCGGGGGTCGGGTCCGCCGGTGGGGCGGGATCCGAGTCCGCCGGGTTCGCGGGGAAGGCCGGCCTCGACGGTGAAGCCGAGGGGCGTCCCCTCGGTGACGCCTCCTCCGCTGACGCCACCTCCGGGGACGCACCCGACCCGGGGCCCGCCGTTCCGCCGGCACCCGCGGCACCCGGCCGACCCGTGCTCCGGGTCGAGGACGCCGGACTGCTCACCCTCATCGAGGACCTCGGGCGGGCCGGTTACGGTGACCTCGGTGTGGCCTCCTCCGGTGTGCTCGACCGCGCCTCGGCGTGGACGGCGAACCGGCTCGTCGGCAACGGCGGAGCCTCCGCCGTCCTCGAATCGATCGGCGGGCTGCGGGTCACCGCACTCGTCGACACCGTCGTCGCCGTCACCGGGGCCGAGGCGCCGCTGACCGTCGCGCCCGGCCGCGCCTCGGGAGCCGGGGACCCGCGCCGGCACCCGCTCGCCCACCCGCTCCTGCTGCGGACCGGCGACGAGCTCACGGTCGGCGGCCCGCGCCTCGGCATGCGGTCCTATCTCGCGGTGCGCGGCGGATTCGCCGCCCACCGCGTGCTCGGCTCGGCCGCCACCGACCTGCTCTCCGGCCTCGGCCCCGAGCCGGTCCGGACCGGCGACACCCTGCGCGTGCGCAACCGGCCACGACCGGCCGGCGCCGGAAATGGCGGCGAGCCCGCACCGGCGACCGGCTCGGTGTCCGGTGCCCCGGTGAACGCCACCTCGGCAGGCACCTTGCCTGCGGACGCACCCGAACCGGAGACCGGAGCGATCGCCGCGGTCGCCGCACCCGCACCCAACCCGCTGCGCGTCACCGGTGAGCGGGCAGTGCTGCGCTGCATCATGGGACCGCGCGCCGACTGGTTCGACGCCGCCGAGCAGGCCCGCTTCACGCAGGTCCCGTGGCAGGTCAGCGGCCGGTCCAACCGGATCGGCCTGCGCCTCGAGCCGGGGGACGGCGCCGCGCCGCTCACCCGCTCCCGCGACGGTGAGCTCGCGAGCGAGGGGATGATCACCGGTGCGGTGCAGGTGCCGCCCGACGGGAACCCCGTGCTGTTCCTCGCCGACCACCCGGTGACCGGCGGCTACCCCGTCATCGCCACCGTCGTCGCCGAGGACCTCGACATCGCCGGCCAGCTCCCGCCCGGCAGCGCCGTGACGTTCACCCCCGTGGACCCCATCACGCTCACCCCGCTCGCCGCCACCGGGCCAGAGGCCGCCGCCGGTTCCGAAGACCCTGCCGGTGCCGAGGCCGCGACCGGTTCCGCTGCGGCCGCCGGGCCGGCAGCCGCTCACCCGGTCCGACCCGACACCGCCACCCCGAACGACGACCCCGAGGACCCCTCATGACCCGCGCCCCCGCCCCGCTGACCGCCGTGCTCATCGCCAACCGCGGTGAGATCGCCGTGCGGATCGCTCGCGCCGCCCGCGACCTCGGCATCCGCTCGATCGCCGTCTACAGCGAGCTCGACGCGGATGCCCTCCACGCGGAGATCGCCGACGAGGCCTACGCGCTGCCGGGCACGAGCGCGGCCGACACCTACATGAACGTCCCCGCCCTCCTCGACATCGCCGCCCGCGCCGGGGCCGACTGCATCCACCCCGGCTACGGCTTCCTGTCCGAGAACGCCGACTTCGCCCGCGCCGTCATCGACGCCGGGCTGACCTGGGTGGGCCCGTCCCCGGACACCATCGACCTGCTCGGCAACAAGGTCACCGCGCGTCGGCTCGCCGCCGAGGCGGGCGCACCCCTGGCGCCGGGCACCGACGACCCGATCGAGGACTGGCAGACCGCCCGCGACTTCGCCGCCGAGCACGGCCTGCCGATCGCCATCAAGGCCGCTTTCGGCGGTGGCGGCCGCGGCCTCAAGGTCGTGAACGAGGTCGAGGACATCGAGGAGGCGTTCGCCTCGGCCGGGCGCGAGGCACAGGCGGCGTTCGGCCGCGCGGAGTGCTTCGTCGAGAAGTTCCTCGAGCGCCCCCGTCACGTCGAGGCGCAGGTCCTCGCCGACACCCACGGCACCACGGTGGTGCTCGGCACCCGCGACTGCTCCCTGCAGCGACGCAACCAGAAGCTCGTCGAGGAGGCGCCCGCCCCGTTCCTCACCGCCGAGCAGCACTCCCGGATCGTCGACGGCGCCCGTGACGTGTGTGCGCGCGCCGGGTACGTCGGCGCCGGCACCGTCGAGTTCCTCCTCGCCGAGGACGGCACGATCGCATTCCTCGAGGTCAACACCCGCGTCCAGGTCGAGCATCCCGTGACCGAGGCGGTGACCGGGGTCGACATCGTCGCCGAGCAGTTCCGGATCGCCGCCGGCAAGCCGCTGTCGCTGAGCGCGGACCCCGAACCGTCCGGCCACGCCCTCGAGTTCCGCATCAACGCCGAGGACGTCGCGCACGGCTTCGTCCCCGCGCCCGGCACCGTCATCGCCTTCGCCGCACCCACCGGTCCCGGCATCCGCGTGGACTCCGGCGTGCGCTCGGGCTCCGCGGTGCCCGGCTCCTACGACTCGCTCATCGCCAAGCTCGTGGTCCACGGCCCCACCCGCGACATCGCGCTCGCCCGCGCCCGCGATGCGCTCGCCGAGCTCGAGATCACCGGGGTGCGCACCGTCGTCCCGTTCCACCGCGACGTCGTCGACCACCCCGACTTCACCGGCGACTCCCTCGACGTCCACACCGGCTGGATCGAGACGGTGTACCAGCCGGGACTCGCGGCAGCTGGCGACGACGTCGCGGAATCCTACGCCGAGCGCACCCGCCTCACCATCGAGCTCGACGGGAAGCGCCACGAACTCGTCCTCCCCGCCGAGGTGCTCCGCGCCGCCGCGGGAGCCGGCGGGCCGGGGGACGGAACGGGCGGTGCCGGGCAGGCGGGCGCCTCGGGCACGGGATCCGATGCGGACGGCTTCGCGGGAGCGGACGCTTCAGGGGCGGGATCCGGGGGTGCCGAGGTGACGTGCGGGTACACCGGGTCGCTCGTGCGGTTCAGCGTCGAGGACGGCGCCGAGGTGGCCGCCGGCGACGAGATCGCCGTCATCGAGGCGATGAAGATGGAGTCCCCGGTCGTCGCCCCGGCCGCCGGCACCGTGGCGCTCGCCGAGCTCTCCGCCGGCGACGAGGTGAGCGAGGGCCAGGTCCTCGCGACGATCAGCAGCTGAATGATGTGCCCGGACGGGCCCGCGCTGCGGGTCGTACACTGAGCGGCATGTCCGCACAGCCGGGGCCCTCCCTGAACGCCCGCCAGTACGCGCTCACCGCGCTGCGTGAGCGGATCTCCGCCGGGTTGTGGGAGCCGGGGGAGAAGGTCAACGAGCAGGAGCTCGCCGCGACCCTCGGGGTGTCCCGCAACACCCTCCGCGAGGCCTTCGCCGCGCTGTCCGGCGACGGGATCATCACCCGGGTTCCCAACCGCGGAGTGTTCATCAGCAGCCCCGGGATCGCGGACGTGCGCGACATCTACGGCGCCCGCGCCGCGCTCGAACCGGCGGCGCTCCAGTGGGGCCGCGACCTCGACGTGGGGCTGCTCTCCCAGATCGTCACCGCGACCGAGGAGGCGCGCGGCCGGGGCGATCGGCATGCGGTGGCGGACGCGAACCAGCGGTTCCACCGCGAGATCGTCGCCGGGCTCGGCTCGCCGGCGCTCGATGAGACCATGGCCCGGCTGCTCGCCCGGATGCGGCTCGTGTTCGTCCGGGTGCTCGCCGCGGAACCGGACTTCCACGCGCCCTACGTCGACGAGAACCGGCAGGTCGTCGGACTGCTGCAGGCGCGCGAGCGGGCCGAGGCCGCCGGGCTGCTGCGGACGATGATCATGCGCACCGGCGACCGCCTCGCCGACCTGCTGCGGTGAGCGGACCTGCTGCGGGAGCTGGTGCTGCTCGCGGGGAACGGACGGGGCGCCGGTCCTGATGATGGGGAATGCGGCGGCTGAGGGCCGTGCGGTCGGTGAGCCGAGCCGACGGTGATGCTGGGCCGACGGTGGTGCTGGGGCGACGGTGATGGTGGGGCGACGGTGGTTGTGGGGCCGAGCGGGCGCCTCGGCGGGTGGTGACATTGCGAAGAATCGCGGAAACGCGCTCAGGAACCTTCTGAAATTGAGTGGTCAGGGGACCTGGTAGGCGATGTCGCGGGCATCGGTGACGAGCATGTGACCTGGCGCGTGGGCGATCGCCAGGGGCGGCCGCGACTCCATGACCGCGGCCTGCGGAGTCACCCCGCACGCCCAGAACACCGGCACCGCACCGTCCGCGATCTCCACCGGATCCCCGAAGTCGGGCCGGGCGAGGTCCGTGATCCCCAACTCCGCCGGATCACCCACGTGCACCGGCGCCCCGTGCACCGCCGGATGCCGGGAGGTGATCCGCACCGCGTCGGCGACCTGCGCGGCCGGAACCGGGCGCATCGACACGACGAGCGGACCGGAGAACCGGCCCGCCGGTGCCGCCGGCACCCGGGTGCGGTACATCGGCACGTTGACGCCCTGTTCGATGTGCGCCACCGGCACCCCGTTGTCGAGCAGCGCGGACTCGAAGGTGAATGAGCAGCCGATGAGGAACGCGACGAGGTCGTCGCGCCAGTGCTCGCGGATATCCGGGACCTCCGCTGCGAGTTCCCCGTCCCGGTACACCCGGTAGAGCGGCACATCGGTGCGGATGTCGCCCCCGGCGAGCAGCTCCGAGGAGAGCTGACCGGCCTCGAGCACACCGAGCACGGGGCACGGCTTCGGGTTGCGCTGGGCGAACAGGAGGAACACGAAGGCGTATTCCTGCGGCACCGCGAGGAGGTTCGCCTGCGCGAATCCCGCGCTGTACCCGGACGTCGGTGTGACGAGCCCGGCGCGGAACCGGGCGCGCGCCTCGGCCGGGGAGAGGGCGGAGGTGTCCGCGTTCGCCTCGGCGGCAGGGCGGTCGGGGTGCGAGTGCTGGTCCGGCTGCGGCATCGGACTCACGCCCACAGGGCGGCGATGCCCTCGAGCGAGCGCCAGCCCAGGTAGATCGTCAGCAGCCAGGTCAGCGTGCCGATCACCGCGAGCCACACCGGGTACCGGTAGCCCTGCAGCAGGTCGCGGCGGCGCCACGCCACCCACAGTACGAGCGCGAAGCCGATCGGCAGGATGGGGCCGTTGACCGCGCCGGCGAAGATCAGCAGTGTCTGCGGCGTCTGATCGAGCACGAGGTAGGGGATCGCGCAGACGGCGATGAAGGCGACGGTGATCCAGTTGCGGATCCGCGGGCTCACCGTCTGCTCGGTGATGAAGGTGACCGAGGTGTACGAGGCGCCGATCACCGAGGTCAGGCCGGCCGCTCAGAGCACCACGCCGAACACGCGCAGGCCGATCTCGCCGGCCGCGGCCCGGAAGGCGTCGGCGGCGATGTTGTCCCCCGCGAGGGCCGTGCCGCCGGCGACCACGCCGAGGATCGCGAGGAACAGCAGCGTGCGCATGACACCGGTGGTGATGATGCCGAGCACCGAGGCCTGGGTGATGGTGCCGGAGTGCTCGGGGCCCTTGATGCCGGAGTCGATGAGCCGGTGCGCACCGGCGAAGGTGATGTAGCCGTCCACCGTGCCGCCGATGAGGGTGGTGATGACGAGGAAGTCGACCTGCTCGGGCATCACCGTGTTCTTCAGCGCCTCACCCACCGGCGGGGCGGACACGATCGCGACGTAGATCATGAGGAGGATCATGATCGCGCCGAGGAGGACGACGATCCGGTCGAGCGCGAGCCCGGCGCGCTTGGACAGGAAGATGAGGATCGCGAGGACCGCGGAGATCGCCCCGCCGATCTTGGGGTCGAGGCCGAGCATCGCGTTGAGGCCCAGCCCGGTGCCGCCGATGTTGCCGATGTTGAAGATCATCCCACCGATGAAGATGAACGCGGCGAGCACCCAGCCCAGGCCGGCAGCACGGTGTTGCCGAGCTCGTTCGCGCGCAGGCCGGTGATCCCGAGGACGCGCCAGACGTTGAGCTGGATCGCGATGTCGACGAGGATCGAGATGAGGATCGCGAATGCGAACGCGGCTCCGAGCTGGACGGTGAAGACGCTCGTCTGGGTGATGAAGCCGGGGCCGATCGAGCTCGTCGCCATGATGAACATCGCGCCGAGCACCGCCGTGCGCCGGCTGCCGTCGCGCACCCGGGAGGCGGCGCTGCGTGAACCGGAACCGGGTGAACCGGCGTCGCGGGCGCCCTGACCGTGCGTGTCCCGCTCCTCGCCGGTCGGCGTTCCGGCGGCCTGCTGGCCCCGGGGTTCCTCGGACGGGTGGCTGTCGGTCATGGCGCGCTTCCTCGTCCCTGTGCTCGTGTCTCGTGTGTCATGTACGGCCTGCGGATCTGTTCGTAACCGATCTGCGGATCCGGTGATCCGGCACGGAGCGCGGTCATGCCTCGGATGTGATCCACCGCACTGCGTCGCCTGCCACTGTATGGATCGTTGAACAATATGTACAGGGTTGGGTCGAGATGCGGCCGTTTCGTTATCGGCGCAGGGACGCGCGAAAGCAGAGGTGTCCAGGCGTCGCCCGGGGGCGGCGCGGTCACCGGCATGACTGCGGATCCCCGCGCGGGCCGGGGCGGGTCCAGGCGCGGGAGTGCGCGGTGTCGCGCATTGTCACAGGATTGCCGGGTGCAGATCGGGGTGCCTCTGTCATGCTGGAGTCATGGATACGCACAATTCGCAGATCACGCCGGACCAGGCTCGAGCTGCGCGAGCGCTGGTCGAGGTGTCCCTGGAGAACATCGCGCAGACAGCCGGGCTCGAACCGGGGCAGATCCACGGCTTCGAGTACGGCCACCACAGCATCGATGCTGCGTCCACCGAGCGCCTGCAGCGCGCGCTCGAGCACTACGGCGCCGTCTTCATCCCCGAGGACGAGAAGCGAGGAGTGGGCGTGCGCCTCAAACACAACGCATCGAAGGCCCGGTCGCTCAAGCGCTGGGAGAACGAGGGTGGCCCCGTCGCCGCCGACGACATCTGAACCCTTCGCACTCGCCTCGGCCGTGAGTCAGCGCAGCCGCTCGAGCGCCGCGTGGCTGAGCCACTCGAGCGGCCCGCGCCGGGCCGGACCGGTGACCCACCGTTGCCAGGTGAGGATGAATGCCACCATGATGGCGAGGACGACGGCGAACCCGCCCACGCTGAGGAGCAGCCGGTGGTCCGGGAAGCGGCCGGCGATGTCGAGCCCCCAGCCGTAGAACAGTGCGCCGGCGACGAGGTTCTGGCCCACATAGCACGTCAAGGACATGCGTCCGACCGCCGCGAACAGGCCGGCTCCCGGGATCCCGGTGCGCGGGCGCTCGACTGCGGCGCCGTCGCGCGGTGCGGTGAGGTGCGCGATGAGAGCGAGCAGCCCGACCGCCACGAGGGTGGCGGTGAGATAGCGCTGGGCGAGGACCGCGGCCGGGCTGCCGATGACTCCGAGCGCGACGTCCGCGGGGACGGCCGCGGCTCCGAGCAGCATCCCGCGGCGCCGTCGGCGGGCACCGGCCGAGTCGAAGATCCCGGCGTCGTACAGCCGTGCTCCGACGATGAAGAGGCACACGCCCATCGCGAAGGTAAGGAGCGGCTCCGCCCGGAACATCACCGCGTAGTCGAGGCGGAAGAGCGCGAGCTCGAAGAAGCCCGCTTCGCGGTAGGGGTTGATCCCGTTCCACAGCGGCCAGGCGGCGGCGCTGTCCGCCGGCCTGCCGTCGGCGATGCCGGCGGCCTCGGGGAACAGCAGGAGGGAGGCGCTGAGGAGCAGGATGAGAGCAGTGTGGACGGCGCCTGCGATCCAGGCCCAGATCCGGGCCGTGCGCGGGCTCGTCGCGATGATCGCGGCGACGACGAAGCCGGTGAAGGCGTACCCCATGAGGATGTCGAACTCGGCGACGAGGAGGAAGTTGACGAGGCCGTCGACGAACAGCAGCGCAGCGCGCGGGGCGTAGGTGCGCAGCCATCCGCGGCGGCGCACTCCCTCTCCCGGCCGGTCCTCGGCCCGCGCGGCCCGGCGCTGCCAGGCGGCGTACTGGAGGGTGACGCCGATGCCGAACATCATCATGAGCAGCGCGAGGAACTTGCCGTTGGTGAGCGTGCTGAGGAGCTGGTAGGCGAGCGTCTCCGCGCCGGGCCTGAGTCCGGCGAAGGGATCGAGGAGCGACCCGAGCATGCCCGCCGGATGGGAGAAGAGCCAGATGTTCGTGCCGAGGGTGCCGAGCACGGCGATGCCGCGGGCGATGTCGAGACCGCCGATCCGCGCCGCCGTCGTCCGGCGACCGGTCGCGCCGCCGGCGGCTCCCGTCCCGGCAGGGGAGGGGGATTCGGGACGGTGCCCGCCGGCGGGCGAAGAGGGGAGTGATGAGGGGATGTCGGGGTGAGGGGAGTGCGTCATGGGACTGACAATACAAGTGTATTGCCCATTGTGCAATACACTTGTATTGTCGGTGTCGTCCAGGTGTCCGCACCGGTGTGCCGACGGACGCCGCCCCGCAGTTCGGCCGGGGCCGACGGCACGGCGACGGGAGGAGGCGAGGACGATGACGACCGAGAGCAGAGCGCGGATCGTCGAGGCGATCATCGCGGTGATCGCCGACTCCGGGATCGAGCGCGCGAGCGTGCGCGCGGTCGCACAGCGCGCAGGCGTGTCGGTCGGCGCGGTGCAGCATCACTTCCGGACGAAGGACGAGATGCTCGAGGCGGCGATGGAGCTGATTTCCGCGAACGTGACCGCCGGCGTCGGCGAGCTCGTCGCCGAGGGCGCCTCGGCGTGCGACGTGCTCCGGGAGCTCGCCGGAATGCTCGCGATCGAACGGGACGAGGATCGGGCGATGGCCGGTGTCTGGCTCGACTTCGTCGGGCTCGCCCGGGTGTCACCTGCTCTTGCGGAGATCCATTGCGCGGGATGGGCGCAGCTGCGCGCAGCGTTCGCGCGTCTCGTCGGTCTCGCGCACCCCGGACATCCGGCGCCGGCGGAGGCCGCCGAGACCGTGCTCGCGGTCTGCGACGGGATCGCGGTCGCCCGGGTCGTCGAATCCGACTTCATGACCGGTGAGCGCGCCGGCGCGATCGTCGAGCGCGTGCTCGCAGTGATCGCGGCCGAGGCGGAGCCGGGGGCCGGGTAGCACCGACTCGCTCCCGGAGACGCAGAAGAAGCGGGTGCTGTCCTGGCTCAAGGACAGCACCCGCTTCGGTCTGCAGGACTCACGCCGGGGCGGCGCCGTGCCGCACCCATGCGGATCAGGCGAGGCCGAGGCGCTCGCGGAGTTCGTCGACCTCGGACCGGAGGGCCGCGGGGACGGCATCGCCGAGCTCCGCGTACCAGGCTTCGATCGACTCGAGCTCGGTGTCCCACTCCTCGGGCTTGATCGCGAGGGCCTTCTGCACCTGCTCGGGCGTGATGTCGAGCCCGTCGATGTCGAGGGCACCCTCGGCCGGCGCGTAGCCGAGCGGGGTCTCGACGGCCTCGGCGGTGCCGGAGACGCGCTCGAAGATCCACTTGAGGACGCGTGAGTTCTCGGAGAAACCGGGCCACAGGAACGAGTTGTCCTCGTCCCGGCGGAACCAGTTGACGTAGAAGATCTCCGGCAGCTGCGCGCCCTCGGTGGCGCCGATGTTGAGCCAGTGCTGGAAGTAGTCGCCGACGTTGTAGCCGATGAACGGGCGCATCGCCATCGGGTCGCGGCGGACGACGCCGACCTTGCCGGTGGCGGCAGCGGTGGTCTCCGAGGAGAGCACAGTGCCCATGAACACGCCGTGGTTCCAGTCGGTGGTCTGGGTGATGAGCGGCATCGTCGTCTTGCGGCGGCCGCCGAACAGGATCGCGGAGATCGGCACGCCGTCCGGATTCTCCCACTCGGGCGCGAGCGTCGGAACGTTCTCGATCGGGGTGCAGAAGCGCGAGTTCGGGTGGGCGGCCGGGGTGTCGGACTCGGGGGTCCAGTCGTTGCCGCGCCAGTCGGTGAGGTGGGCGGGTGCCTCGTCGGTCATGCCCTCCCACCACACGTCGCCGTCATCGGTCAGGGCGACGTTGGTGAACACGTTGCCGCCGGCCTCGATGGCGCGCATCGCGGTCGGGTTCGTCGAGTAGCCGGTGCCCGGTGCGACGCCGAACAGGCCGAACTCCGGGTTGACGGCGTAGAGTCGGCCGTCCTCGCCGAAGCGCATCCAGGCGATGTCGTCACCGAGGGTCTCGGCCTTCCAGCCGGGGATCGTCGGCTCGATCATCGCGAGGTTGGTCTTGCCGCAGGCGCTCGGGAACGCGGCGGCGATGAACTTCGACTCGCCCTCCGGGTTGGTGAGCTTGATGATGAGCATGTGCTCGGCGAGCCAGCCCTCGTCGTGGGCGATCGCGGAGGCGATGCGCAGCGCGTAGCACTTCTTGCCGAGCAGGGCGTTGCCGCCGTAGCCGGAGCCGAACGACCAGATGGCGCGGTCCTCCGGGAAGTGGGTGATGTACTTCGTGGTGTTGCACGGCCACGGCACATCGTCCTCGCCCTCGGCGAGCGGGGCGCCGACGGAGTGGACGCACTCGACGAAGTCGGCATCGAGCTTCTCGATCGCCTTGAGTGCGGTGGTCCCGCAGCGGGCCATGACGAGCATGGAGAGCACAACGTAGGGGGAGTCGGTGACCTCGATGCCGAACATCGGCTGCTTGGCGTCGACGTGGCCCATGACGAAGGGGATGACGTACATCGTCCGACCCTTCATCGAGCCGGTGAAGAGATCGTTCAGGATCCCCTTCATCTCCTGCGGGTCCATCCAGTTGTTGAGGGGACCGGCGCCGGATTCCCCGTGGGTGCAGATGTACGTCCGGTCCTCGACGCGGGCGACATCGTCCGGGTCGGAGGCGGCGTAGTAGGAGTCCTTCTGCTTGTCGAGCTTGATCAGCGTGCCCGCGGCGACGAGCGCGTTGGCGATCTCCTGGCGCTGTGCGCGGTCGCCGGTCACCCACTCGATGCGGTCGGGCGTCGCGAGTTCGGCGACGGAGCGGACGAAGGACAGGACCTTCTCATTGGACGTCGGTGCAGCCTTGAGCTGGTCTTCGACTGAGCCACGGTCGAGGACGGTCATGGATGTCTCCTGATCTGTCGGGGTCTCCTGCCGCCAGGGGTGTGCGGCGACCGGATCCGGGTGCTGTGCATCCGCAAGTGGATGATCTCCACATTAGGAACGGGCGCAGAATATGACTGACGGGTAGAGGGTTTCCAGCCTGTGGATTGGGTCACAAAGAGATCACGAATGGTGTTTCTCGGTCATGCCGGTGACGGATTGTGCCAATACAGTGGCGGTTTATGTCAGGACGATGCTCGCTGGCCCCGCGCGGGGTGCTCTCCGGTGCCTCGCGGGTGCACTGGCCCGGGGCGTGCTGGGGGCCTGAGGAACCGGGGGCTTGAGGTGACCGGGGAGCGGGGTTGCCGGAACCTTTACGCGG